>NZ_JBWKVH010000006.1:0-310208 GCF_059421605.1 Cupriavidus sp. GW821-FHT02F09 | reverse complement strand
GCGATCGCCAGCATCAGCAGGAAGGGCAGCCAGTCCTGCGACAGGCAGAAGATGATGCCGAAGCCGATCATGGCCACGGCCAGCAGCAGGTTCAGCAGATGCTGCCCGGCAAAGGACACCGGCGCGCCCTGAAACAGGCGGAACTTGTACTTGCCCGACAGCTTGCCGAAGGCGATCACCGAACCGGAGAAGGTGATGGCACCGACGAAGCAGCCGATGAACAGCTCGATGCGGTTGCCAAACGGGATATCGTGCGAGCCCGGCGGCGTGATGCTGAACGCCGACGGCTCGGCCACCACGGCCACCGCGATGCAGACCGCGGCCATACCGATCAGCGAGTGCATGGCGGCCACCAGCTCGGGCATCTTGGTCATTTCGACCTTTCTTGCCACGTAGGCACCGATGCCGCCGCCAACCACCAGCGCACCGAAGATCAGCGCCATGCCTTCGGCGACCGACGACTGGCCCGCGCCGATGGCCAGGAACTCGTTCTTGAGCTTGGCGATCAGCACCAGCGTGGTCACCGCGGCGATGGCCATGCCGATCATGCCGAAGGCGTTGCCGCGCCGCGCGGAGCTGGGATGCGAGAGGCCCTTGAGCGCCTGGATGAAACACACCGAGGCGAGCAGGTAGAGCAGGGTGACGAGGTTCATGCTCACTTGGCGCCCTCCTCATGACCCTTGCCAGCCTTGGCCTTGGGTTCCTTCTTCTTGAACATCTCCAGCATGCGCTGCGTCACCAGGAAGCCACCGAACACGTTGACCGCGGCGAGCGCGACCGCCAGCGTGCCCATGGTACGGCCCACGGGGCCCTCGGTCAGGCCGGCAGCCAGCATGGCGCCGACGATGATGATGGCCGAGATCGCATTGGTCACGGCCATCAGCGGGGTGTGCAGGGCGGGCGTCACCGTCCAGACCACGTGGTAGCCCACGTAGATCGCTAGCACGAAGATGATCAGGTTGATCACCGTGTGGTTCACCATTTCCATCGACTTCTCCTCCGTTGCTTGAATGCCTTGCTGCGCGGTTGTCCCGTGTTCTTTTGCCTGGCCAGGCGCCTGTGAGCGCCTACTGCATCGATGCCCCGCCTGGTGCCGCGTTGTCGTCTGTCGCGTAGGTACCCTCACCCCAGGGGGGACGGTACGGCTGGATCCGAAAATCGCATGCCGGATGCGGGCATCGCACCGGCGTTGGCTCCCGGCGCGATGTCCTCATCCGCTTACACCTTCTTGATTTCCTTGATGGCGTTGTTGTCGTCCACCAGGATGATCTTCGGCTTGTAGGTGGCGATCTCTTCATCGCTCATCGGCGCGTAGGTGCAGATGATGAGATGGTCGCCCAGGTGCGCGCGCCGCGCGGCCGCGCCGTTGAGCGAGATCTCGCCGCTGCCGCGCACGCCCTTGATGATGTAGGTGGAGAAGCGCTCGCCATTGTTGACGTTGTATAGCTCGATTTTCTCGAACTCCTTCATGTCGGCCGCTTCGAGCAGATTCTCGTCGATGCCGCATGATCCCTCATAGTTGAGGTCCGCCTGTGTCACGGTGACACGATGGAGCTTGGCGCGGAGCATGATGCGTTGCATGGGTGATACGTCCTTGGTTGATGCTGGATGAGCTTGTAGGGTAGCCCCTGGGGTTGAGTCCTGACGGGCCACTTGGAATGGTTCCGGAGCCTGGGTATCGGCCAGCCCGGCCAGCCGCACCGGCAGTACAGCCCGATAGCGGCAGGCGCGCTACCGTGCACCTGGCCGGAACCGCCTGGCCCCATTCTAAAGCGACCGGGCCGCGGCGGGCCCGCTGCCGCTTCAGGAAGCGCCGCGGACCACCTGGCCGTCCTTGCACATCAGGCAGGCGGCGACGATATCGTCCTCCAGGTTCAGCGTGAACTGGCCTTCCTTGTCGATGACGAGCTTGAGGAAGTCGAGCACGTTGCGCGCATATAGCGCCGACGCGTCGGCCGCCACCATGCTGGCCAGGTTGGTGTGCCCGATCAGCGTGACGCCGTGGCGTTCCACCACTTCGTCAGCCACAGTCAGCGGGCAGTTCCCGCCCTGCGCCGCGGCGAGGTCGACCACCACCGAGCCCGGCTTCATCGCCTGCACCGTTTCTTCCTTGAGCAGCACCGGCGCCTGGCGGCCCGGGATCAGCGCGGTAGTGATGACGATGTCGGCTGCCTTGGCGCGCTCGTGCACCAGTTCGGCCTGGCGCCGCATCCAGTCGGGTGGCATGGGGCGGGCATAGCCGCCCACGCCCTGCGCGATCTCGCGCTCTTCGTCGGTGACGAAGGGCACATCGAGGAATTTGGCGCCCAGCGATTCGATCTGTTCCTTGACGGCGGGACGCACGTCGGAGGCTTCGATGACCGCGCCCAGCCGCTTGGCGGTAGCGATGGCCTGCAGGCCCGCCACGCCAGCGCCGAGGATCAGCACGCGGGCCGCCTTGACGGTGCCGGCGGCGGTCATCAGCATGGGCATGAAACGCTGGTAATGATGCGCGGCGACCAGCACGGCCTTGTAGCCGGCGATATTGGCCTGGGAAGAGAGCACGTCCATGCTCTGCGCGCGCGTGGTGCGCGGCGCGGCTTCCAGCGCGAAGGCGGTCAGCGTGGCGCCCGCCATGCGCGCGTTGTTCTCTGCGTCGAAGGGATTGAGCATGCCGACCAGCACGGCGCCCGGCTTCATCAGCGCGAGCTCGGCATCGACGGGGGCGCGGACCTTGAGCACCAACTGCGCGCCGAAGGCTTGCGCCGCGGTGCCAATGGTGGCACCGACGGCCTCATACGCCGAGTCCGGCACGCTGGCGCGTACGCCGGCTCCCGACTGGACGATGACCTGATGGCCCTGGGTCACGTACTTCTTGACCGTCTCCGGGGTGGCGGCGACACGAGTCTCACCTGCCCGCGTCTCCTGCGGGATGCCGATGTGCATCGTCAATTTCTCCTTTTGCTGGCGTCTTTGAGGCGCTGTCAAAATGATTCTGGCGTTGGCGCGCGAGCTTGTCGTACGACCGCTACGACATGGCAACGCGCCTGACCAGAACCGCTTCGGCTCATTCTGACAATGCCACTGATCTGCTAGGCGGGCGGACGTCTTTGGCTCTTTTGTGTCTGCCCTTTGTGTCTGCCATGCGCCCGGCCAGGCCGAACGCAGCGCACAATTTTTTCGCAGCTTACAGGAATCTGACGATATGTGGTGACCGGCCGGTCGGCTTTTGCGCAACCGCATCACCCCCTCTCTGGACCTGTTGGTTCATCCCAGGGCATGCCGGGACGTTCCCTTTACGATTTTTACGCCATCCCTTGGCGGGCCGGTATTTTCTTGACACCGATTTTAGGCGCGTGCCCGTACTGTTCCGGTCGCGCCGCGGCCACTGTCATCCTGACGTTCGCCGTGGCTTCAGCCATCGCCTCATGCGTGGCTGTCCACCGATCGAAGTTCTTCCAATTGCCAAGTTATCCATGACTGCTCTTCGCTTCAACGTTTCGCATGCCTGCCTCGCTACCCTGTCTTGCGCCACGCTTCTCGCCGCGCCGGCCGCCTTCGCGCAGGGCGCACCCGATGCAGCCGCAGCAGCCGACGCGTCGCCGCACACCTTCACGGCCAACGTCACGCTGGCCAGCGAATATCGCTACCGGGGCCTGATGCAGTCCAACCGTCGCCCGGCGATCCAGGGCGGGTTCGACTACACGCATTCGAGCGGCCTCTACGTGGGCAACTGGAACTCCAGCATCAGCTGGCTCGGCGACAGCAACGCCAAGGTGTCGGCGCCGATCGAGATGGATTTCTACGGCGGCTTCAAGAACACCATCATGCTGGGCGGGCTCGAGTGGAACTACGACGTGGGCGTGCTGGAGTACTACTATCCCGGCGACTATCCGGCCGGCTACACACGCCCGTACACGACGGAGCTGTACGGCGGCATCGGCTACGGCCCGGTGTTCCTGAAATACTCGCACGCAGTGACCAACCTGTTCGGCTTCAACGACAGCAAGAACAGCTACTACGTGGACCTGTCGGCCAATGTGCCGCTGAACGTCTGGGACCTGACGCTCAATGCGCACGTCGGCTATCAGAAGGTGAGGAATGTCACGGACGCCTCGTACACGGACTGGAAGCTGGGGCTGACCAAGGACCTGGGCAAGGGCTTTGCGCTGGCGATCGCTTATATCGACACCAACGCCAACAAGTCGGTCTACACCAATGTGCCTGGCCGCTATATCGGCAAGGCAGCCGCCTTCGCGTCGCTCACCAAGACATTCTGAGCATGCCGCGCCATCTTGATGACATTTTGATGGCGGCGGCGGCGATTACTGCATCAACTTGAGGCGGCCATGCATAGCATGGTTGCATCTTCAACAGACGACCCGCCCAGCGCGGGTCCCGCTCAAATGCGACAGTCGAGCCTTGCCGTGGCCTTTGCTTGCGTGCCACGCCGCCGTCTTACCCGCACCGGATCCCGCACCGCGCGCCTTGACGCATCTGGCATCGAAGCCGCGAAGGCCGCCGCGCCCGCGCTTGGCTTGGACACCGCGCACAGCTGGATCCGCCTGCGCCTGGCGGTGGCGTCGAGCCAGGTCTTCGCGCTGCGCCAGTCGCTGCACCGCGCGATCGGGCAACTGGCGCGCATCTATGTGGTGGAAGTGGACCACCGCCATGGCGAGACCACGCTGCATGTGGAGGTCGAGCGCGGCGGCCGCGACGCTGCCATGCACGCCATCATGATGGCCCTGCCGGCCGCCGAGTTCGGCGTCACCACGGTGCTAGGACAAGACCATGCCGCGCACTGAGATGATGGCGGGCTTGCGCGAAGACAGCCGCGCGACGTTGTGGCTGCCGCTGGTGACACCGATGCAGGGCGGCGAGCTGGACCTGGCCTGCGCGCAGCGGCTGGCCGCGCACTATGTGGCCAGCGGCGTGGATGGGCTGGTCATCCTGGGCACGACCGGGGAGGGTGGCTTGCTCACGCGGGATGAGCGGCTGATGTTTACCGCCGCGGTGCTGGAGGCGGTGGACGGTGCGCTGCCGGTGCTGGCTGGCGTTGGCGGCGTGGATACCCGCGTGGTTTGCGAGCAGGTGCGCCAGCTCGACCGCTTCGACCTGGCGGGCTACCTGGTGCCGCCGCCGTACTACCTGCGGCCCGGCGATGAGGGCATTGCCTGGCATGTCGAGCGCGTGGCGGATGCCACCTGGCGCCCGCTGATGCTCTACAACGTGCCCAAGCGCACCGGCTGCAACATGTCACCGGCATTGGTGCAGCGGCTGGCCGCGCATCCGCGCGTCGTCGCGGTCAAGGAGTGTGACGCGGCCGGGCTGCGCGCCCTGGCCGGCAACGATCGGCTCGCGGTCTTCTGCGGCAACGATCGGCTCGCGGTCTTCTGCGGCGAGGACGCGGCCATGCTGGACCACCTGCTAGCGGGTGGCGACGGCGTGGTTCCGGCTTGCGCGCACATCCGCCCGGATCTGTTCGTGCGGTTGTTGCAACTGGTGGCGCAGGGCCGCGTTGCCGAAGCGCGTGCGCTGTTCGCGAGCCTGGCGCCGTTGATCTCGCTGCTGTTCTCCGAGCCCAATCCGGCCCCGGTCAAGACCGCGCTGGCATTGTGCGGGCTGGCAGGTTCCGAGGTCAGGCGGCCACTGGCGCCTGCCAGCCGCGCGCTGCGCGAACGGCTGGACCAGGTGATCGCTTCGCTGCCGGCGGTGGAGGACGTGGAGCGCACTTTGCTGCTGGCCTAGCGTTGGCGCGGGCGCGGCGCCGGATGCGTCGGATGCGCAGGATGCGTGAAAGGGCGGCAACCGGTAGAATGCCGGATTGCCTAAAATTTGTGCATCATGTCACACGACTGGAAGGCCAGCGTCACGGTTGCCGCGGTAATTGAGCGCGGCGGCCGCTTCCTGCTGGTGGAAGAAGAAACCCCCGACGGCCTGCGGCTGAACCAGCCTGCCGGCCATCTCGACCCGGGCGAGAGCCTGATTCACGCCGTCATCCGCGAAACGCTGGAAGAAACCGCGCACACGTTCGAGCCGCGCGCGCTGCTGGGCTGCTATATGGCCCGCCCGCACTCGGCCGGCACGGCGGCGCGACCGGGCGGCGACATCACCTATGTGCGCTTCGCCTTTACCGGCGAGCTGGGCGCGCTCGATGCCGGGCGCCAGCTCGATGTGGGCATCGTGCGCACCGTGTGGATGAGCGCCGACGAAATCCGCGCCTGCCCCGAGCGCCATCGCACGCCGCTGCTGCTGGCCTGCATCGAGGACTACCTGGCGGGCAAGCGCTTCGCGCTCGACGCGCTCTACACCCATCCTTCCGTGGTGGGCAGCGGAGTGCTGTCATGAGCCAGGGCAAGCGCGTCGTGGTGGGCATGTCGGGTGGCGTGGATTCGTCGGTGACAGCCTGGCTGCTCAAGCAGCAAGGCTACGAGGTGATCGGCCTGTTCATGAAGAACTGGGAAGACGACGACGACAGCGAGTACTGCTCGACCCGGCAGGACTGGCTGGACGTGGTCTCGGTGGCCGACCTCATCGGCGTCGACGTGGAAGCGGTCAATTTTGCCGCCGAGTACAAGGACCGCGTCTTTGCAGACTTCCTGCGCGAATATTCGGCCGGGCGCACGCCCAACCCGGACGTGCTGTGCAATGCCGAGATCAAGTTCAAGGCCTTCCTGGACCACGCCATGTCGCTGGGCGCGGACACCATCGCCACCGGCCACTACGCGCGCGTGCGCGAAGCGGGGGTGGATGTGGGTGCCGGCAAGGGCCGCTTCGAGCTGCTCAAGGCCTTTGACCACACCAAGGACCAGAGCTACTTTCTGCACCGGCTGAACCAGGCGCAGCTGTCGCGCACGCTGTTTCCGCTGGGCGAGATGCCCAAGACGCGCGTGCGCGAGATCGCTGCCGAGATCGGCCTGCCCAATGCCAAGAAAAAGGATTCCACCGGCATCTGCTTTATCGGCGAGCGGCCGTTCCGCGATTTTCTCAACCGCTACCTGCCGACCAAGCCGGGACCGATGAAGACGCCGGACGGCAAGGAAGTCGGCCAGCACATCGGTCTGGCGTTCTACACGCTGGGGCAACGCAAGGGCATCGGCCTGGGCGGCAGCCGCGCGGGCAACGGCGACGCCTGGTATGTGGCGCGCAAGGACATGGCCAGCAACACGCTGTATGTGGTGCAGGGCCATGAGCATCCGTGGCTGCTGACGCCTACGCTCGACGCTGCCGACCTGTCGTGGGTGGCGGGCACCGGCCCGGCGGTGGGCACCACGCTGTCGGCCAAGACGCGGTATCGGCAGAGCGATGCGCCCTGCACGGTGACAGGGGCGGGCGACGATGCCCTGCAACTGACGTTCGCGCAGGCGCAATGGGCGGTTACGCCTGGCCAGTCCGCGGTGCTGTACGACGGCGATGTCTGCCTGGGCGGTGGCATCATCCGGTGAGGCGTGCAGAGTGCGATGCGATGAAAAAACCGGCTCGATGGCCGGTTTTTTCATCGTTGCGCGGCAGGAGGCGCAGGCAAGGCTCAGGCGCGCGGCGGTTCCGTGTCGATGAACGACTGGCGCTTGGCAAGCTTGTCCTGGTATACGGCGAGGCGCGGGTGGCGCTCACGCCAGGCGATGTCCGGGAAGCGGAAGTCCAGGTACGACAACGCGCAGCCCACGGCCACGTCGGCCAGCGAGTAATGGTTGCCCGAGCACCAGGGCCGGTCGGCCAGGCCGTCGGCGATGGCGGCCACCGCCGCATCGATCTTGCCGAGCTGGCGCTGGACCCAGCGCTCGCTGCGCTGCCCGGGCTCGCGCTGCGTGTGTTCCAGGCGCGCCAGCAGGGCAGCATCGAGCAGGCCGTCGGCCAGCGCTTCCCAGCAACGTACCTCGACGCGTTCGCGGGCGCCTTGCGGGATCATGCGGCTGACGGGCGTCAGGGTGTCGACGTATTCGACGATCACGCGCGAGTCGAAAATCGCGCCGCCGTCTTCCATGACCAGGCACGGTACCTTGCCCAGCGGGTTGAACTGGGAGATGGTGGTGTCCGGCGACCACACGTCAACCTCGACCATCTGGTAATCGATCTTCTTTTCCGCCATCACGACGCGCACTTTGCGCGCGTAAGGGCTGGTTTGCGATGCATACAGCTTCATGGACTCCCCTCGAGCTTGTTATGAAGTGCATCGGCCGCGTCTCGCGCGCCCCGGCATGCCCGATGCACTTCATAACAGGCTAGCGGATCGGCGAGCGCGAGTATACCCGTGCCCCGTCCGGGATGTGCCGGGCGTGCGCGGCGCCTGCCTGCCGTGTCGTCATGCCGAGACGCGCGAGCTGCCCGGCCCCGCGAACGCGTCCACAGAACGCGGGCCGCGATGGTAAAATGCCCGCTTTCCGTCGTGCCGTCAGTCGGTATTTGCGCCGAATTGTTCTCTTTTTGAGGTGGATTGGACCTGTTTTTGTGTCTTTTCCCCTCTTTAGGCCGGTTCGGCCTTGTCACCGGCCACTTCGGCCCGCGAGGGCCTCGCCCGGCCATTTTGCCTGCGCAATCTGCCCGCCCGGCCACGCTTGCGTAACCACTTCCCTCTTCCCTCCGGTCTCCCAGCATGTCTTCTTCCTCGCTCTCTCCGCTCACCGCCCTGTCTCCCATCGATGGCCGCTACGCCTCCAAGGCCGATGCGCTGCGCGAGTGGCTCTCGGAAGCGGCCTTCATGCGCAACCGCGTCAAGGTGGAAGTGCACTGGCTGATCGCGCTGTCGCAAGCCGGCCTGCCCGACATGCCGAAGTTCTCGCCGGCCTCGGAAGCGGCCCTGCTAGCCCTGGTGGACAACTTCACCGAGGCCCACGCATCGCGCATCAAGGAGATCGAGGCGGTCACCAACCATGACGTGAAGGCCGTGGAGTACTGGCTCAAGGAACAGGTCAAGGGCAACGCCGAACTGGAAGCCGCGAGCGAGTTCATCCATTTCGCCTGCACCTCGGAAGACATCAACAACACCTCGCACGGCATGATGCTCAAGGGCGCCCGCGAAGGCGTGATCCTGCCCACGCTGCAACGCGTGCATGCGCGCCTGGTGGAGCTGGCGCATGCCAATGCCCGCCAGCCGATGCTGTCGCGCACCCACGGCCAGCCGGCCAGCCCGACCACGCTGGGCAAGGAAATGGCCAACGTGGCGGCACGCCTGGCGCGCGCCATCGAGCGCATCCAGCGCGTGGAGCTGCTGGGCAAGATGAACGGCGCGGTCGGCAACTACAACGCCCACCTGTCGGCGTACCCCAGCTTCGACTGGGAAGCCTTCTCCAAGCAGGTGATCGAAACGCGTCTGGGCCTGACCTTCAATCCCTACACCATCCAGATCGAGCCGCACGACTACATGGCCGAGCTGTTCGACGCCATCGCCCGCGCCAACACTATCCTGCTCGACCTGAACCGCGACATCTGGGGCTATATCTCGCTGGGCTACTTCAAGCAGCGCACCAAGGCCGGCGAAATCGGCTCTTCGACCATGCCGCACAAGGTCAACCCGATCGACTTCGAGAACTCGGAAGGCAACCTGGGCCTGGCCAATGCGGTGCTGCGCCACCTGTCGGAAAAGCTGCCGCTGTCGCGCTGGCAGCGCGACCTGACCGATTCCACCGTGCTGCGCAACATGGGCGTGGCCTTCGGCTACAGCCTGCTGGCCTATGAGGCCTGCCTGCGCGGCCTGGGCAAGCTGGAAACCAACCCCGAGCGCCTGGACGAAGACCTCGACAACTGCTGGGAAGTGCTGGCCGAGCCGGTGCAGACCGTCATGCGCCGCTTTGGCGTGCCCAATCCCTATGAGCAGCTCAAGGAACTGACGCGCGGCAAGGGCATCTCGCGCGAGGCGCTGCAAACCTTCATCAGCGGCCTGGCGATCCCCGACGATGCCAAGAAGCTGCTGCTGGAAATGACCCCGGCCACCTATATTGGCCGTGCCGTCAGCCTCGCCGAACGCGTGTGATGTTCCCGGCCTGCTGGCCGGCGCGGTGCAAAAAAGCCATCCCCGGGGATGGCTTTTTTTGTTGATGGGCGGCCGGCGCAGGCACGGCTTGCCGGCTGCGGCGAAATGTCACTTCAAATGGTTTGAATGATTCCATGAATTTCAGACCGTTCCGCAACCTGCCCGCCGCACAATAATGCGAGAATTCAAGGAGCAGCAGTAATTGCCGTTCAGTAAAAGATAGTGAAACGCCCGCAAGGGCAGGGGTCCTTATCCATGCATTCCCAAGCCAAAGCCGGCGCCCACGCCGGCGCTGCCGCAGCGCCGCAGCCGACGTCCGCCTATGGGGCCACGGCGATCGGCCTGCACTGGATCATCGCGCTGCTGATCTTCGCCGCCTTCGGGCTGGGCCTGTACATGACCAGCATCCCGGGCTTGTCGATGCTCAAGCTCAAGCTGTTTTCCTGGCACAAGTGGATCGGCGTGACCGTTTTTGCCATCGCCGTGCTGCGCGTGCTGTGGCGCGCCACCCACCACGCGCCGGCACCGGCCGCGGGCACTCCGGCCTGGCAGGCCAAGGCCGCGCACGCGGCGCACCTGCTGCTCTACGCGCTGATCGTGGTGGTGCCCATCACGGGCTACCTGTACAGCTCGGCTTCAGGGGTTCCCGTGGTCTACCTCGGCATCTGGCAGCTGCCCGCGCTGATCGAGAAGAATGATGAGATCAAGGAAATCCTCAAGCTGGTCCACATCTGGCTGAACTACCTGATGGCCGTGATCGTCGTAGTGCATGCGGCCGCTGCCATCAAGCATCAGTTCATCGAGCGCGATGGCACGCTGGCGCGCATGCTGCCGTTCCTCAAGTAAGCCGACATATCGGCAAACCGACAAATGACCGAGGGCCGCAAGGCCCTCTTAGCGACAGGAGTTTTTAATGAAACGCATTCCCCGCCCGAGCGCGCTCCTGATGGCAGCCACGCTGGCCACTGCCGGCATCGCAGCCAACTACGCCTGGGCCCAGGTCGACGCAGCCAAGAGCTCGGTCACCGCGACGGCCCGCCAGATCGGCGTGCCGATGGAGGGCAAGTTCAAGAAGTTCGACGCCACGGTCGCGTTCGATCCCGCCAAGCTGGCAACATCCTCGGCCAAGGTCGAGATCGACGTGTCCAGCTTCGAGATCGGCGACGCCGAGACCACCAAGGAGGTCAAGGGACGCGACTGGTTCGACGCGGCCAAGTACCCCAAGGCGGTGTTCCAGTCGACCAGCATCAAGGCCGGCGCCGCCGGCAAGTATGAGGTGGCGGGCAAGCTCACCATCAAGGGCAAGACCCAGGACGTCGTGATTCCGGCAAGCTATCGCCAGGATGCCGGTGGCCAGGTGTTTGAAGGCGTGCTGCCGATCAAGCGCACCGTGTACAACATCGGCGACGGCGAATGGAAGGACACTTCCGTCGTGGCCGACGATGTCCAGATCAAATTCCGTATCGTGACCTTGGCTAAGAAGTAAGCGCGCGGCGCTCATCTTCCCTGCCATTCCTTTGCTGTTCATCCCCAACTTTTTGCCGGGAGCTCTCATGAAATTGCGCACCATCCTCGCCGCTGTCGCGGCCCTGTCCGCCGTCGGCGTCGCATCCGCCAACACGGTGATCTACAACCTCGACCCCACCCACACGTACCCGAGCTTCGAAACCGACCACCTGGGTGGCCTGTCGACCTGGCGCGGCAAGTTCGAAAAGTCGAGCGGCGTGGTGACGCTGGACCGTGCCGCGAAGACCGGCTCGGTGGACATCAAGATCGATCCCGCCTCGGTCGACTTCGGCAACAGCAAGCTGAACCAGCACGTGAAGGGCCCTGACATGTTCAACGTCGAAGCCTTCCCCGAAGCCACCTACAAGGGCAAGTTCTCCAAGTTCAACGGCGATGTGCCGACCGAAGTCGATGGCGTGCTGACCCTGCACGGCGTGTCCAAGCCGGTCAAGCTGGAGATCCGCGAGTTCAAGTGCATCC
Source organism: Cupriavidus sp. GW821-FHT02F09 (assembly GCF_059421605.1). Taxonomy (NCBI): domain Bacteria; kingdom Pseudomonadati; phylum Pseudomonadota; class Betaproteobacteria; order Burkholderiales; family Burkholderiaceae; genus Cupriavidus; species Cupriavidus sp. GW821-FHT02F09. Next base: position 298,273 of record NZ_JBWKVH010000006.1, on the reverse strand, counting down.
AGCATCCGATGCTCAAGCGCGAAGCCTGTGGTGCTGACGCGGTGGGCACTTTCAACCGTGCCGATTTCGGTATCGACTACGGCGTGAAGATGGGCTTCAAGCCCGAGGTCAAGCTGGCGATCCAGGTCGAAGGCGTAAAGGCGGACTAAAGGCCGACCAAGCGCCGACCAAGCGTCGACTAAAAAGGCCGGGAGCATTCCCGGCCTTTTGCATTATTTTCGGTGGTTTCCGGTTGTTCCCGGCCCGGCGGGTGGGCTTGCGCAGGTTGTGTTGTCTGCACTTGACGCCCACAGTACAATGATCCGCTAAGAATCAGTTACAGTCCTACTCAGTACAGTCTCACTCAGTTTCAGTCTCAGTCACAGTTACCAGGGTGTAGTCGCGCGCGTGCCATCATCAGGACGCCCATGCCCGCAACCGATTACCGACATGTATCCCAGCAGTACCCCCTGATACTGGCCTAGCGTAGCGATCCATCGCCCTACGAGCTGTACCCGGCCAGTCAATGATGCATTGTTGAACTGGGCGGCCGGCAGCGTTTTTCGGATTTCTCTGGCGCAATACCGTGTACTCCCAAACGCAAATCGATCCGGTGGTTAGTTTCCGCAACTCGCAGGGCGAGCAGGTGCGGGGCACAATTATCAATCTCCAGAGAAAAGCTCTGGTGATGGAAATCTACAATCCATACTCGATCGTCCAGGTCAGCGAGGTGCTGAGCGAGCTGAGTGTGCGCATGGGCAGCAAGAACGCCTACCTGGGTAAGGCGGTGGTGATGAGCCTGGTGAACACCGGCCTCACCGCGGTGGTATCGCTGACGCTGATCGATGAATGGCGCGAGCTGAGCGACCTGCCCAATGAGCCTAAATCGGTTGGGCGCGAGGCCGAACTGTTCATCAACGACTGGGATGCGCGCTTCAATATCCGGCGCGATTACCAGATCGTGGTCAATGAAATGCGCGCGTTTCTCTCGGAAGTCTCGCGCTGGGTCGAGCAGGTCGACCTGACCGAGAACCTGCCCAAGAACGACGGACGGCTGCGCGAGGACGTGTTCTACGAGCTCGCCACGCCAATCATGCTCAAGGTCAAGACCTACCTCGACCGGCTCGAAGGCGAGGCCGAGCAGGTGGACGCGGAGATCGCGCCGGTGCACCGCACATACGCGCAATCGGCCCTGCATCCACTGCTGCTGCGCGCCCCCTTTGTCTACCGCACCTTCACCAAGCCGCTGGGCTATGCGGGCGACTATGAGATGGTCAACCAGATCCTGAACGATCCGCAGCAGGGCCCGACCACCTACTTCCAGATCGTCAATACGGCCTTCCTCAAGGCGGCCGTGGCGACCGCCCACCGCAACCGGATCGACCTGCTGGTCGATTTCCTGTCGCGCCAGGCCGATGCCGCCCGCGCGGCCGGCAGGCCGTTTCGCATCCTCAATGTCGGCTGCGGCCCGGCCTTCGAGATCCAGCGCTTCGTGCGCGAGTATCCGCAGCCGGAGCTATTGTCGTTCCAGCTGGTCGACTTCAGCGAGGAGACCCTGGCCTACACCAAGTCCTCCATCGAGAGCTCGGCCGCCTCGGCGGGGCACAAGGTGTCGGTGGAGATGGTGCATCAATCGGTACATGAACTGCTCAAGCGCAAGATCGCGCCGGACGACGCCGGGCTGCGCGAGTTCGATGCGGTGTACTGCGCCGGGTTGTTCGACTACCTGTCCGATAAGGTGTGTTCCCGCCTGCTGAGCTATTTTGCCGCGCGTACGCGGCCTGGCGGCCAGTTGCTGGTAACCAACGTCCATTCGGACAATCCGGAGAAATTCGGCATGGAACACCTGCTGGAGTGGTACCTGATCTATCGCGACGAGGCCAGGATGAGTATGCTGCTGCCCGAACAATCCCGTGATCACAAGCTCTATGTCGACCAGACCGGGGTTAATGTGTTCGCGGAAGCGATCATCCTCTGAAACGCCAGTAGCCGGCCCAGCCATGAGCACCAATCAACTTTACGCGGGTTACCAGACCGAGCTGGCGGATTTCCGCCTGGCCTTCAGCCGCGGCGGCGCCTATACCGCCATCGTGCTGGTGCTGCTCGGCGTGGGGTTGGACTACGGCCAGTATCCGCAGTTGCAGGCGCCCTTCGCCGTGGCGCGCGTGCTGGTGTCGCTGCTGATCGCCGGCATCGTGATGCTGTTGTACAGCACGGCAGGGCGCCGTTTTGCGCCGTGGCTGACGTTGTCCTGGCTGCTGCTGCCGCAGATCATGATCTCGTGGATGATCTGGCATACCGATGGCGTGGAGTCGCCGTATTACGTCGGGCTGAATCTCGCCATCTTCGCGTCGGGCATCGCGCTGCCGTTCGGCTTGTGGCAGAACCTGGTCTTCGGGATCCTGTCCTACCTGTTCTACCTGCTTGCCTGCGTGCTGCATCCCGGCGGCATCGAGCCGGCCGGCACCTTTATCGTCAATTCGCTGTTCCTGCTGTTTGCCGCAGCGGCCAGCGCGGTCTATACCTTCTTCAATGAGCGGGCGCGCTTCATGCTGTTCCGGCTGAAAGCCGAAGTGGCGGAGAAGAACGGCGAGCTCGAAGTGATCAACCGCAAGCTGGTCGACATCAAGGGCCAGATGCTGCAGCAGGAAAAGATGGCCGCCATCGGTACGCTGGCCGCGGGCCTGCTGCACGAGGTCAACAACCCGGTCAACTTCTGCCTGATGGCGATCGAGGTCGCGCTGGAAGAGCCGGTGGCCAAGAACGAACCGATGCTGCAGGAGTGCCTGGTCGACGCCAAGCAGGGAATGCAACGCATCCAGCATATCGTGTCGGACCTGAAGACCTTCGCTTATCGCAAGCCCGGTGCTGAAGCGGAGGGCACGCCGTTCCTGTTCGAGAAGGCGCTCGACTCCTCGATTCGGCTGACCGCCCATGAGCTGCGCGGGGTGGCCGTCACGCGCGAGTTGCCGACCGATACGCTGGTCCTGGGCGACGAAGCCGCGGTGATCGGCGTGCTGATCAACCTGTTCTCCAACGCCGCGCTGGCCATGCGCAAGGCCGGCACGCAGGCCCCGGCCATCCATACCACCGTGAAGTGGGTGGAGCGCCGGCTGCATGTGACCGTGAAGGACAACGGACCGGGCATTGCGCAAGAGCACCTGGCGCGCGTGTTCGAGCCGTTCTTCACCACGCGCGAAGTCGGCCAGGGCCTGGGCCTTGGCCTGTCGATCAGCTACGCGGTGATCGAGCGTCACGGCGGCGTGCTGTTTGCCGAGAGCGAGCTGGGCAAGTGGGCCTCGTTCAGCTTCGACCTGCCCCGAGCCGACTGAGAATGCCATGAGCGACGCCCGTCAACCACGGCTTACCGTGCTCTACGTCGATGACGAGGAAATGGCATGCAAGTACTTCGCTCGCGCGGTCGGCACGGAGTACGAGGTGCTGGTCGCCAGCGGCGCCGACGAAGCGGTACGCATCCTGCGCCGGGAGAGTGCGCGCATCGCCGTGCTGGTGACGGATTTCCGCATGCCGGGGCGCGATGGCGGCGACCTGCTGCGCCAGGTTGCGCTCGAGTACCCGCAGATCGTGCGCATCCTGGTGACCGCCTACGCGGACAAGGACATGCTGTTGCAGACGGTCAACACTGGCGAAGTGTTCCGCATCCTGGAAAAGCCCATCGAGCTGGGCCAGGTGCGCGAAGCGCTGCGGCTGGCCGCCGAGCGCTATCGCGAACGCTCGATTCGCCATCAGCGCCTGATGGCGATCGACGAGACGCTGGCCTTCCTGGCGCATGAACTGAACACGCCGCTGGCGGCGATTGCAAATTTTGCGCGGGGTATCGAAAGCCGTATCGCGGCGGAATACAATCCGCTGCGCCAGAGCGAGATTGGCCAGGCGGCCACGTCGATGCACGACAACGCGCAGTATTGCCTGGCCGTGATTTCGTCGTTCCTGCAGTCGGTGCGCAGCAGCGGCAGCCGGCCGAGCACGCAAGCAGGCGCCAGCCGGGAAGTGACCGCCGGCGGCCTGATCGCCGCGCTGCTCGACACCTACCCCTTTGCCGGGCCGCAGCGCGAGTGGGTAAAGATCGAAATGCATGACGACTTTGCCGTGCGCACGCTGCCCAATTGCGTGGCACTGGTGCTGTCGTCGCTGTTGTCCAATGCGCTGCGGGCGCTCGACGGCGTCGACTCGCCTTCGCTGCGCTTCGTGGTGGCGGCCGAGCCCGATGCCGCGATCCGCATCTGCGACAACGGCCCGGGCATACCACCTGAGGTGATGGGGCGCCTTCTGGTGGATCCGGTCACCACCCATGCGAGTACCGGCGGCAACGGACTGGGCATGATTTTTTGCAACCGTGTCATGCAGTCTTTCGGTGGCGGCATCCGGATCGAGTCTACGTCCGGTGCGGGTACCACGGTGACGCTGGATTTCCCCAATACCAAGAGTCGAATGCATAGGAGTGATCGATGAACGAACCGAATGCCACGCAGGCACCATCACCGGCGATTCTGTTCGTCGATGACGAGGCGACGGCCGTCAAGTATTTCCAGCGTGCCATCGGAGCCCTGGCGCCGGTCGTGACCGGTGGCTCGGTCGAAGAGGGCAAGGCGCTGCTGGATGCGCACGCGGACAGCCTTGCGGTCCTGGTCTCCGACCAGCGCATGCCGGGCGAGTACGGCAACGAGCTGCTGCGCTACGCGCGCGAGCGCTATCCGCATATCGTGCGGATCCTGACCACCGCTTACTCGGAGATCGAGCATACGGTCGCGGCCGTCAACGAGGGGCAGATCCATCGCTATATCAAGAAGCCGTGGGACATCACCTCGCTGCGCATGGAGCTCAAGCAGGCGCTTGAGATGGCCGGCCTGCGCAAGGAGCGCGACCAGTTGCTGCGCGAGAAGCTGAGCGTGCTGCAGCGGCAGACCATTGCCGCGCGCATCGGCCTGATCCGCACGCTGTCGGCCAGCCTGATCGGCCCGGAGCGCTTCCAGCCGGTGGACACCTACCTGGCCTCGGCCGCGCTGGTCGGCGTGCAGAATCCCGAGCCGGACTGGCTGCTGATGGACTACGCCGACCTGGTGGCGGCGGAAAGCCGCCGCAGCGGCACCTTCGGCCACGCCGTGGCGGCCAAGCTCGCCGCGCTGCGCACGCAGCTCGCCGGCCGTGGAGCGGGCGATGCGGTGGCGGCACTGGCCGAGACGCTGGCCGCGACGCAAGGCGCAGCCAACGTGCGCCGCGATGGGGATGCCCTGGTGTGGATCCAGGGTGCCGCGCTTGCCGAGTACCTGGGCGAGCCGGTGGATAAGGAGGTGTCCGCGCAGCATGCCACCTGGCTGGCCGGGCTGCTGTGGCTGGATGAAACCGGCGGCGCACTCAAGGCAGTGCGGGAGGGCGACTCCATCGTTTACCGCCCCACCGATCGCACTGCGGAGTTCGCCGCGGATCGCCTGGCGGTGTGGATCGAGCAGTTCTGAGCAAGTTCCAAGCGCGTTCCGAGTAGCAACGGCATAACAAGAAAGGGCACCCGAAGGTGCCCTTTTTTGCTGCCTTTGAAACTATCCGCGGCAGGCCCGTCAGGCCTGGGCGCCGAAGTTCGGGTCGTCGCGGTCGACGTCGCCCGGCTTCTTCTCGCCCTTGACCAGGTCCTCGCGCTTGACGCCCAGCCACATGGCCAGCGCCGCGGCGACGAACACCGAGGAGTAGATGCCGAACAAGATACCGACGGTCAGCGCCAGCGCGAAGTAGTGCAGGGTGGGGCCGCCGAAGAAGAACATCGACAGCACCATCATTTCGGTCGAGCCGTGGGTGATGATGGTCCGCGAGATGGTGCTGGTGATCGCGTTATCGATGATCTCGTGCGTGGTCATCTTGCGGTACTTGCGGAAGTTTTCGCGAATCCGGTCGAAAATCACCACCGATTCGTTCACCGAGTAACCCAGCACCGCCAGGATTGCCGCCAGCACCGACAGCGAGAATTCCCACTGGAAGAAGGCGAAGAAGCCCAGGATGATCACCACGTCGTGCAGGTTGGCGATGATGCCGGCCACTGCGAACTTCCACTCGAAGCGGAACGACAGGTAGATCACGATGCCGGCCACCACACACAGCAGCGCCAGCAGACCGTCGGTGGCTAGTTCCTTGCCCACCTGCGGGCCGACGAACTCGACACGCTGGAGCTTGACGTCAGGCGCGGCAGTCTGCAGCGCCGTCATGACCTGCTCGCTCTGCTGGGCCGAGGTGGCGGGCTTGCCGTCCGGACCCTTTTGCAGCGGCAGGCGGATCATCACGTCGCGCGAGGTGCCGAAATTCTGCACCTGCACGTCGGTGTAGCCAAGCTTGCTGACCTGGCCGCGGATGCGCTCCAGGTCGGCCGTCTGCTGGTAGTTGACCTCCATCACCGTGCCGCCGGTGAACTCGATCGACAGGTGCAGGCCCTTGTGTGCCAGGAAGAATACGGCGGCGGCAAACGTCAGGAAGGAAATCACGTTGAAGATCAACGCGTGCTTCATGAACGGAATATCGCGCCGGATGCGGAAGAATTCCATGTTGAATCCTGTTTTGTACGGCAGCGCCTGCTGCCGTTCTATGCTGGTTGGATGTCCATGCGCGTTCTGTGCGCGCGGACATCCATGATGCTTACTTGGCGACGGTGCCCTGGCTGTCCGAGCCCGGCTTCCAGATCTGGCCGATCGCTACGCTTTGCAGCTTCTTCTTGCGGCCGTACCAGAGGTTCACCAGGCCGCGGTTGAAGAACACCGCCGAGAACATCGAGGTCATGATGCCCAGGCAGTGCACCACGGCAAAGCCGCGCACCGGGCCGGAGCCGAAGGCCAGCAGCGCCAGGCCCGCGATCAGGGTGGTCACGTTGGAGTCCAGGATGGTGGCCCAGGCGCGGTCGAAGCCGACGGCGATCGCCATCTGCGGCGAAGCGCCGGCGCGCAGTTCCTCGCGGATCCGCTCGTTGATCAGCACGTTGGCGTCAATGGCCATGCCGAGCACCAGCGCGATAGCGGCGATGCCGGGCAGCGTCAGCGTAGCCTGCAGCATCGACAGCACCGCCACCAGCAGCAGCAGGTTGATGGCCAGCGCGGCCACCGAGAACACGCCGAACAGCATGTAGTACAGCATCATGAAGACGGCGATGGCGCCAAAGCCGTAGGCCACCGAGTCAAAGCCCTTCTTGATGTTGTCCGCGCCCAGCGACGGGCCGATGGTGCGTTCTTCGATGATTTCCATCGGCGCGGCCAGCGAGCCGGCGCGCAGCAGCAGGGCCAGGTCGTTGGCGGCTTCGGTGGAGTACGAACCGGTGATCTGGAAGCTGGAGCCCAGTTCGGACTGGATCGTTGCCACCGTCAGCACTTCGCCCTTGCCCTTCTCGAACAGCACGATGCCCATCGGCTTGCCGATGTTCTCGCGCGAGACGTCGCGCAGCACGCGGCCACCCTGAGCGTCGAGCTTGATGTTGACCGAGGCGCGCTGGTTCTGGTCGAAGCCGGCCGAAGCGCTTTCAATGCGGTCGCCGGTGAAGATCACCTGCTTCTTGAGCACCACCGGGGCGCCGTTGCCTTGCGTGAACAGCTCGCTGCCGAAGGGGATCGGGTCGCCCGGGCGCGGGTTGCGCGGCGCGTCGGGGTCGGCCAGGCGGGCTTCCAGCGTGGCGGTGCGGCCGATGATGTCCTTGGCCTTTGCGGTGTCCTGCACGCCAGGCAACTGCACCACGATGCGGTCGGCGCCTTGTTGCTGGATCACCGGCTCGGCCACGCCGAGCTCGTTGACCCGGTTGTGCAGGGTGGTGATGTTCTGCTTGACCGCAGCATCCTGCACCGCCTTGCGGGCCGCATCGGTGAACACGCCGGAGATGTTGTTGCCATCCGGGGTGAACGCCAGCTCGCGCAGGTTGTCGGCCAGGATGCCGCGCGCCTTGGCGGCGTCGTCGGCATTGTTGAAGCGCACCGTCAGGCGGTCGCCGTCGCGGTCGATGCCGCCATGGCGGATGCCCTTGTCGCGCAGCAGGGTGCGCGCGTCGCCGGCCAGGCTGTCGAGCTTCTTGTCGACCGCGCCCTTCATGTCCACTTGCAGCAGGAAGTGCACGCCGCCGCGCAAGTCCAGCCCCAGGTACATCGGCAGCGCGTGCATGGCGGTGAGCCAGCGCGGCGAGCCCGACAGCAGGTTCAGCGCGACCACGTAGGTGGCGTCATTGGGGTCGGGGTTGAGCGCGCGGGTCAGCACGTCCTTGGCCTTGAGCTGCTCGTCGGGCGTCTTGAAGCGCGCCTTGACCGAGCCGGACTGGCCGTTCAGGTCAAAGAACATGCCGTCGGGCTGCAGGTTGTTCTGCGCCAGCACCTGCTCGATCTGCTTTTGCATGGCCAGGTCGACCTTGACCGTGGCCTTGGCGGAGGAGACCTGCACGGCAGGCGCCTCGCCGAAGAAGTTCGGCAGCGTATAGGTGATGCCGATGGCCAGAGCCACCAGGATCACGAGGTATTTCCAAAGCGGATAACGATTCATCTTTGGCCAGTCGTTCTTCGGTTGGTGGCGCCGACGAGACCGTCAGCGGGCAGTTGGCACCACCGCACCGGTTGGCAAACAGCCGCCTGGCATCCACGGATAACCCGTGCTGGATCAGGCGGCTGCAGGGGCACGCGCGCTAAAGGCGTGCCGGGAAGGGCGAAAAAGCAGGCAGGCGGTGCGGGAGAAGCTGGGCGGCGCCTGAGTCAAGCAACGCCACGCCCGCGGCCGCGGTGCTCAGAGCGACTTCAGCGAGCCCTTAGGCAGCACCGTGGTAACCGCGCTCTTTTGCACCGTGATTTCGGTGCCCGCGGCGATTTCGATGGTCACGTATTGTTCGTTGACCTTGGTGACACGGCCGAGAATGCCGCCGGCGGTCACGACTTCGTCGTTCTTGGCCAGGGCTTCCAGCATTGCCTTCGATTCTTTCTGGCGCTTCATCTGCGGGCGGATCATGATGAACCACAGCACCGCGAACATCAGGATAATAGGCAGGAAACTCATCAGGCCACCCGCCGCGCCGCCGGTGGCACCGGCAGTCTGGGCAAATGCGTTAGAAATCAGCACGTTGCTTCTCCGTCACAAAGTCAATCAGTTAGTCGATCATTCTACCACCCGCTTGCAACCGCATTCCATGCCCGATCCGGGCATTTACGGTGCAGTACGGGTTTGTTCGGGGCGCCTTGCGAGCCGCTTGGCAGCTGCAGGCACCGCTATTCGACCGGAGCCGTGCAGAAAGTTCACGCCGGGGCGGGCGTGGCCGACTGCGCCCCGCGCGCGCGATCGGCGGCGAACTGAAGGCGGAAGGCCTCGAAGCGGTGTTCCTCGATGGCTTCGCGCATCTCGCTCATCAGTTCCAGGTAGTAATGCAGGTTATGGATGGTGTTAAGGCGCGCACCCAGAATCTCGCCAACCCGGTGCAGGTGGTGCAGGTAGGAGCGCGAGAAGTTGCGGCACGTATAGCAGCCGCAGGACTCGTCCAGCGGGCGGGTGTCGTTGCGGTGGACGGCATTCTTGATCTTGACGTCGCCAAAGCGCGTGAACAGCCAGCCGTTGCGGGCATTGCGGGTCGGCATCACGCAGTCGAACATGTCCACGCCCGACGCCACGCCGGCCACCAGGTCTTCGGGCGTGCCCACGCCCATCAGGTAGTGCGGCTTGTGCGCGGGCAGGCGCGGGCCCACGTGCTCCAGCACGCGCATCATGTCTTCCTTGGGCTCGCCGACCGACAGGCCGCCGATGGCGTAGCCGTGGAAGTCCAGCTCCGACAGGCCGGCCAGCGACTCGTCGCGCAGGTCCTCGAACATGCCGCCCTGGACAATGCCGAACAGCGCGTTGGGGTTGCCCAGGCTGTTGAACTCGTCGATCGAGCGCTTGGCCCAGCGCAGGCTCATGCGCATGGAGGCGGCCGCTTCCGCGTGGGTGGCGGGGCGGCCGTCGATTTCGTACGGCGTGCATTCGTCGAACTGCATCACGATGTCGGAGTTCAGCGTGCGCTGGATCTGCATCGAGATCTCGGGCGACAGGAACAGCTTGTCGCCGTTGACCGGCGAGGCAAAGGTCACGCCATCCTCGGTGATCTTGCGCAGCGCGCCCAGCGAAAACACCTGGAAACCGCCCGAATCGGTCAGGATCGGCTTGTCCCAGCCCATGAAGCGGTGCAGGCCACCGTGCTTTTCCACCACTTCCAGCCCGGGGCGCAGCCACAGGTGGAAGGTATTGCCCAGGATGATCTGGGCGTTGATCTCACCGAGCTCGAGTGGCGACATCGCCTTGACCGAGCCATAGGTGCCGACCGGCATGAAGATCGGGGTCTCGACCACGCCGTGGTTGAGGGTGACGCGGCCGCGGCGGGCGTTGCCGTCGGTGGTGAGCAGTTCGAAGTTGAGCATGGCTGGATTCGGGATTCAGGGTCGGGCTGGCGCGGCGCGCTCAGGGCTGGGGCTGGCGCGTCAGCAGCATGGCGTCGCCGTAGCTGAAGAAGCGGTAGCGCTCGGCCACCGCATGGCGGTAGGCGGCGCGGATGGGCTCCACCCCGGCCAGCGCCGACACCAGCATCAGCAAGGTCGACTTGGGCAGGTGGAAATTGGTGATCAGCGCATCGACCACGCGGAAACGGTAGCCAGGCGTGATGAAGATCTCGGTGTCGCCACGGCCGGCGGCCAGCGTGCCATCGGTGGCGCCGGCGGACTCCAGCGCACGCAGGGACGTGGTGCCGACCGCGATCACCCGGCCCCCGGCGGCGCGCGTGTCGAGCACGGCCTGGGCCAGCGCATCCGACACCTCGTACCACTCGGCGTGCATCTTGTGCTCGGCCAGGTTCTCGGTGCGCACCGGCTGGAAGGTGCCGGCGCCCACGTGCAGGGTCAGGAAGCCGCGGCGCACGCCCAGTGCGTCGAGCCGGGCGAACAGGGCCTCGTCGAAATGCAGTCCGGCGGTGGGTGCGGCCACCGCGCCGGGGGCGCGGGCGTAGACCGTCTGGTACCGGGTTTCGTCGAAGGCGTCGGGATCGTGGGTGATGTATGGCGGCAACGGCAGGCGGCCGTGGCGCTCGATCAGGTCCAGCGCCGGCTCGGGGAAGGTGAGCGTGAAGAACTGGTCCACGCGCGGGCCCACAGTGACGTCGAAGGCATCCGCCAGGCGCAGCAGGCTGCCCACGGGCGGCGTCTTTGAGGCACGCACCTGGGCCAGCACGGTGTGGCTGTCCAGTACCCGCTCGACCAGCACCTCGACCTTGCCGCCGCTGCCCTTTTGCCCGAAGAAGCGCGCCTTGATGACGCGGGTGTCATTGAACACCAGCAAATCGTTGGGTCGCAGGTAGTCGACGATGTCGGTAAACGCGCGGTCTGTGAGGCGGGTGGTGCCCACCCGGGCGTCCGTATCCACCACCAGCAGACGGCTCGCGCCGCGCTCCGGCAAGGCGGTCTGGGCGATCAGTTCGGGCGGGAGGGCAAAGTCAAAATCGGACAGCGTCAGCATCATGGGGGCAAAAACGGCCGCAGACCGCGCGGTGGCGCGGCCGGCATAGGTACAATCGGTGAATCCGATATTGTAAGGCTTGGGGCGGCTGCGCCGCCCGGGCGTGCGTGATATCGCCTATTTGCGCCAACCAGCGCGTGCCACCTGGCGCGCGCCCCGACCCGAATCGCCAGCCACGCCCCAGATGCCAGGAACCGCTCCCGACCGAACCCCGGAAACCAACGACAGCCCGCCCGCGGCGCGCGCCGGGGACAAGCCGGGCCGTGCGGGCAAGGCGGCGGCCAAGGGCGCTGCCGCCGGCAAGCCGTCCTCGGCCATGGCCCGGCTGCACAAGCTCGGGCTCAAGCGCGACGTCGACCTGGTGCTGCACCTGCCCATGCGCTACGAGGACGAGACCACGCTGCTGCCGATCGCCGATGCCATCGGGCGCGCGGGCATGGGGCTGACGGTGCAGGTCGAGGGCGTGGTCACCTCCAACGAGGTCAGCCTGCGCCCGCGCCGCCAGATGGTGGTCAAGATCGCCGACGATACCGGCGAGCTGACGCTGCGGTTCATTAATTTCTACGGCAGCCAGACCCAGTTGATGGCCGAAGGCGCCTGCCTGCGGGTGCGCGGCGAGCTGCGCGGCGGCTTCTTCGGCGCGGAGATGGTCCATCCCACGGTGCGCGCGGTGACGCCCGGCGAGGCGCTGCCCGAGCGGCTGACCCCGGTCTACCCGAGCACCGCCGGCATCCCGCAGAGCTACTTGCGCAAGGCCATCGGCGGCGCGCTGTCACGCACGCCGCTGCCCGAGACCCTGCCAGCGCCCGTGCTGCAAGGCCCACTGGCCCAGCTCAAGCTGCAAGCCTTGCCGGAGTGCCTGCGCCTGCTGCACACACCGCCCCAGGATGTGGACGAGCATGCGCTGGTTGAGCGCTCGCACCCGGCCTGGCAACGTATCAAGCTCGATGAGCTGCTGGCGCAGCAGCTCTCCCTCAAGCGCTCCCAGGCGGCGCGGCGCGACAAGAGCGCGCCACCCATGCCACGCCGCGCGGGCGGCCTGCTGACCGCCTTCCTGGCCGCGCTGCCGTTCAAGCTGACCGGCGCGCAGCAGCGCGTGGTGGAAGAGATCGCCAAGGACATGGGCGCGCCCCACCCGATGCACCGCCTGCTGCAGGGCGACGTCGGCAGCGGCAAGACCATCGTGGCGGCGCTGGCCGCCTGCCAGGCCATTGATGCCGGCTACCAGGCCGCGCTGATGGCACCCACCGAAATCCTGGCCGAGCAGCATTACCGCAAGCTCTCCGCCTGGCTGGAGCCGCTGGGCGTGCCGGTGGTGTGGTTGGCCGGCAGCCTGAAGACGCGCGCCAAGCGCGAGGCCGCGGCCAAGGTCGAGTCCGGCGAGGCCAAGCTGGCCATCGGCACCCACGCGCTGATCCAGGACAGCGTCAAGTTTGCCCGCCTGGGCTTGTCCGTGGTCGATGAGCAGCATCGCTTCGGCGTGGCCCAGCGGCTGGCGCTGCGCGGCAAGGCGGACCCCGATGCCGCCGCCGCGCCGGGCAAGGCTGGCAAGGCCGCGGAAACCGTACCGCACCAGCTGATGATGTCGGCCACGCCGATCCCGCGCACGCTGGCCATGACCTACTACGCCGACCTCGACGTCTCGGTGATCGACGAATTGCCGCCTGGACGCACTCCGGTGGTGACCCGGCTGGTCAACGACGCGCGCCGCGACGAGGTGATCGAGCGTGTGCACCACGCCGCCGCCGATGGCCGCCAGGTCTACTGGGTCTGCCCGCTGATCGAAGAGAGCGAGGCGCTGCAACTGCAGACCGCGGTGGAAACCTATGAAACCCTGGTCGCCGCCTTGCCCGAGCTCAAGGTGGGACTGGTGCACGGGCGCCTGCCGCCGGCGGAGAAGGCTGCGGTGATGGAAGACTTCACTGCCAACCGGCTGCAGGTGCTGGTAGCCACCACCGTGATCGAGGTGGGAGTGGACGTGCCCAACGCCTCGTTGATGGTGATCGAGCATGCCGAGCGCTTTGGCCTGGCGCAGTTGCACCAGTTGCGCGGCCGGGTAGGGCGGGGCAGCGCGGAATCGGTCTGCCTGCTGATGTACCAGGCACCGCTGTCGCCCACCGGGCGCGAGCGCCTGGCGACCATGCGCGAGACCACCGACGGCTTCGAGATTGCCCGGCGCGATCTGCAGATACGCGGTCCCGGCGAGTTCCTCGGCGCGCGCCAGTCCGGCGAGGCAATGCTGCGTTTCGCCGATCTGAACACCGACGCCTGGCTGGTCGATTATGCCCAGGAGGCCGCCGAGCTGATGCTGGCGCGCTTTCCGGAGGCGGTTGAAGCGCACCTGCTGCGCTGGCTGGGTGGCAGGGAGCATTACCTGAAGGCCTGATGTGACGAAGGGGACTCACCTGGCGCAAGCGGTCAGGTATCGCCTGCGCCGCTTTGCTTGTCATGTCTGACAGAACGTCGAATCGAAGGTAAAATCTATCGCTTAACGGAAATTGATAAGTCATGACGCTCACCGAACTCAAGTACATCGTCGCCGTAGCGCGCGAGCGCCATTTCGGCCGGGCGGCCGAAGCTTGCTTCGTGTCGCAGCCGACGCTGTCGGTGGCGATCAAGAAGCTGGAAGACGAACTCAATGTGCAGATCTTCGAGCGCGGCACGTCCGAAGTCTCGGTGACGCCGATCGGCGAGCAGATCGTGGCGCAGGCCCAGCGCGTGCTGGAGCAGACCATGGCCATCCGCGAGATCGCCAAGCAGGGCAAGGACCCGCTGGCCGGGCCGCTGCGGCTTGGCGTGATCTACACCATCGGGCCCTACCTGCTGCCCACGCTGGTCAAGGAAATGATCCAGACCGTGCCGCAGATGCCGCTGATGCTGCAGGAGAACTACACGGTCAAGCTGATCGAGCTGCTCAAGCAGGGCGAGATCGATTGCGCCATCATGGCCGAGCCCTTTGCCGATTCCGGGCTGACCGTGCAGCCGCTGTATGACGAGCCCTTCGTCGTGGCGGTGCCGCGTGGCCACCATCTGGAACATGCCGGGAAGGTGGATCCCGACGAACTCAAGCAGCAAACCATGCTGCTGCTGGGCAGTGGGCATTGCTTCCGCGACCAGGTGCTGGGCGTATGCCCGGAGCTGTCGCGCTTCTCGCAGGCGGCCGACGGCATCCAGAAGACCTTCGAAGGCTCCTCGCTCGAAACCATCCGCCATATGGTCGCAAGTGGCGTTGGCATCACGGTGCTGCCGCGGACTTCGGTGCCGGACCTGAAGCCCAACAAGAACGACCTGCTGGCCTACGTGCCCTTTACCGATCCCGTGCCCGACCGGCGCGTGGTGCTGGCCTGGCGCAAGAGCTTTACCCGCCTGCCGGCCATGGAGGCGTTGCGCCGCGCGGTGGCTGCCTGCGACTTGCCCGGCGTCAGCATGCTGGCCGCCAAGGAACTGGCTGAAGCCGCCTGAGCGCGCCCTGCCTGCCGGCGCTTTGCGCCGGCAGCACGCTTTGCCCTGCCTTGTTTTTTCTCCTCCCTCGATTTTTCTAAATTCACTGTGTCTTTGCCCTATGCCATGCTGGCGCGCGGGCAGGAATAGGCATGTTCTATTTCATAGTTAGAAATAATTGAATTTGAAATTCAATAGCCTTTCCGTAGACTTCCTCCATCGACGCATTGCGCGCTGTCATCCACAAGGAGTCGCACATGAAAGGCGAAAAACCCAGCTTGACCGCCGCCGGCGAGCTCCTGAGCGCACTGGCCGGCCGCATGGCCGACTGCCTGGCCTGTTACGCCACGGTGTACTGACATTTTGCCGCGGCTTTGCCGCAACCCGCCCTAGCTAGACTCCCCGTTCCACCCCCACGAAAAATGAGGCCAAGATGAGCAAGAACAAGGACACTCTCACCACCGCCGCTGGCGCGCCGGTAGCCGACAACCAGAATTCGCAGACCGCCGGCCCGCGCGGCCCGATGCTGCTGCAAGACGTGTGGTTCCTGGAGAAGCTCGCTCACTTCGACCGTGAAGTCATCCCCGAGCGGCGCGTGCACGCCAAGGGCTCGGGCGCGCACGGCAAGTTCACGGTGACCCACGACATCACGCGCTTTTCCAAGGCCTCGATCTTTGCCAGCGTTGGCAAGGAGACGCCGATGTTCATGCGCTTCTCCACGGTGGCGGGCGAGCGCGGCGCGGCGGATGCCGAGCGCGATGTGCGCGGGTTCTCGGTCAAGTTCTATACCGATGAAGGCAACTGGGACGTGGTGGGCAACAACACGCCGGTGTTCTTCGTGCGCGACCCGCTGAAATTCCCGGATTTCATCCACACGCAAAAACGCAATCCGCGCACCAACCTGCGCGACCCGATTGCCGTCTGGGATTTCTGGTCGCGCCATCCGGAATCGCTGCACCAGGTCACCATCCTGATGAGCGACCGTGGCCTGCCGCAGAACTATCGCCAGATCCATGGTTTCGGCTCGCATACCTTCTCGTTCATCAATGCGGCCAACGAGCGTTTCTGGGTGAAGTTCCACTTCAAGTCGCAGCAGGGCATCGCCAACTGGACCAACGAGGAAGCGGCCAAGGTGGTGGCGGGCGACCGCGAGAGCGCGCAGCGCGACCTGTTCGAGAACATCGAGCGCGGCAACTTCCCGCGCTGGAACGTGCGCGTGCAGGTCATGCCCGAAGCCGATGCGGCCAAGTACCACATCAACCCGTTCGACCTCACCAAGGTGTGGCCGCACAAGGACTATCCGCTGATCGACGTCGGCGTGATGGAGCTCAACCGCAACCCGGACAACTACTTTGCCGAGGTGGAGCAGGTGGCGATGAACCCTTCCAACATCGTGCCGGGTATTGGCTTCTCGCCCGACAAGATGCTGCAGGGCCGGCTGTTCTCGTACGGCGACACGCAGCGCTACCGCCTGGGCGTGAACCACAACCAGATCCCGGTGAACGCGCCCAAGTGCCCCTTCCACAATACCTTCCACCGCGATGGCGCGATGCGCGTGGACGGCAACCAGGGCGGCAAGCTCAACTACGAGCCGAACCGCGAGGGCGCCTACGCCGCCAGCGAGCGCGCCATCGAGCCGCCCCTGGCCCTGGATGGCGCGGCCGACCGCTTCGACCACCGTGTCGACAGCGATTACTACAGCCAGCCCGGCGCGCTGTTCCGCTTGTTCGACGAGGCCCAGCGCCAGCGTCTTTACGCGAACATTGCGGCAGCCATGCAGGGCGTGCCGGAAAACATCGTGCGGGTGCAGCTGGAGCACTTCACCAAGGCCGATCCGGCTTATGGCGAGGGCGTCAAGCGCGCACTCAACCTGAAGTAATGCGCAAGCAATGAAGCAGGGCAGTGCGGGTGGCCCCTAGCCGGGGGCCACCTTGAATGCCCGGCACGGAGAACCATCATGGCCATGTTCAGACTGTTCGTCAGCGAATTTCAGCAGTTGCAGCAAGTTGCCCACGACCGCCCCCGCCGCGCAGACGCGGCGCGCCTGCAGCGCAAGCTGTGGCGCACGGAGATCGGGCTGGCGGCGGTCGCGCTGGGCGCGGTCGCGATGTTCCTGGACGCGGCCAAGGGTTTGTCTGCCTTTACCGGGTGATGCCATAATGTGCGGGTTGTGCCGCGTCCCGAGGCGCGGCAGTTGTCAGAGCCACCCCAGACTGGAGCGTACCTATCATGGCAAAGAAGAATGAGATGAGCGTGAACATCGGCATTTCCGACAAAGAACGCAAGAAGATCGCGGAAGGCCTGTCCAAGTTGCTGGCGGATACCTACACGCTCTATCTCAAGACCCATAACTTCCACTGGAACGTCACGGGTCCGATGTTCAACACCTTGCACCTGATGTTCGAGACGCAATACACCGAGCTGGCGCTCGCCGTGGATTCGATCGCCGAGCGTATCCGCGCGCTGGGCTACCCGGCGCCGGGCACCTACAAGGAATACGCCCGCTTGTCGTCGATCCCGGAGGAAGAGGGCGTGCCCGAAGCCACCGAGATGATCCGCAAGCTGGTCGAAGGCCAGGAAGCCGTGGTGCGCACCGCGCGCTCGCTGTTCCCGGTCATCGACGCCGCGGGCGACGAACCCTCCGCCGACCTGCTGACCCAGCGCATGCAGACGCACGAAAAAACCGCGTGGATGCTGCGCTCGATGCTGGCCTGATGCCCTGAGTCGACACCACCGGCGGCCTTGGTGTGCTGCCGGCCATGCGCGCCGCGCCCTGACCGGGTCGCGGCGCGTTTTTCGTTGAATGCCATTGCCTTGCCCGACCCCGTGCCGCGGCCCCTCGCCATGCTTGAACGCTTAGCCCTGTACGCGCGCCTGGTGCGCATCGACAAGCCCATCGGCACGCTGCTGCTGTTGTGGCCCACGCTGTGGGCACTGTGGATGGCCTCGGGCGGCCAGCCGGTGTGGAGCCTGTTCTGGATCTTCGTCATCGGCACCTTCCTGATGCGCTCTGCCGGCTGCGCCATGAACGACTGGGCCGACCGCGACTTCGACAAACACGTCAAGCGCACCAAGGAGCGGCCGCTGACCGCGGGCAAGATTGCCGCGTGGGAGGCCGTGGCGGTGGCGGTGGTGCTGGCGCTGGCAGCCTTCGCGCTGATCACGCCGCTCAATGGGTTTACCAAGTGGCTGGCGGTGGTCGCGGCCGTGCTTGCCGCCACCTATCCGTTCTTCAAGCGGTTCTTTGCCATCCCGCAGGCCTACCTTGGCATTGCTTTCGGCTTTGGCATCCCGATGACGTTCGCCGCGGTGCAGGACCATGTGCCGGTGGTGGCGTGGGTGATGCTGCTGGCCAATGTGTTCTGGGCGGTGGCCTACGATACCGCCTACGCCATGGTGGACCGCGACGATGACTTGCTGCTCGGCATGAAGACTTCGGCCATCACGTTCGGGCGGTTCGATGTCGCCGCCATCATGATCTGCTATGCGGTGTTCCTGGGGCTGATGGCCTGGGCCGGTACGCAGTTCGGGCTGGGCTGGCCGTACTGGATCGGGCTGGCGGCGGCGGCGGGATGCGCGGTGTATCACTACACGTTGATCCGCGAGCGGGATCGCATGAAGTGCTTTGCCGCGTTCCGGCACAACAACTGGCTGGGTGCTTGTGTGTTTGCCGGGGTGGCTGCGGCCTATGCGTTGCGCTGAAGGATGTTGTGCGTCAGATAGCGTCATCCCAGGCGGTCTTGGCCTTTTCGGCCGGCTTCGTTCAGCGCTGCACGAAGCCGCTCTCGCGACCGCTTGAGCCTGACTCAGTCCTTGCCAAACTCCGCGCCCATTTCCGTCGCGCGTTCAGCGGCGGCGTGCATGGCCTTGACGAAGGCTTCGCCGATACCGGCGGCTTGCATGGCGGTGAGCGCGGCGTAGGTGGTGCCGCCCTTTGAGGTCACGCGCTCGCGCAGCAGGCTGACCGGCTCTTCCGACTGGGCAGCCAGGGCCGCGGCGCCGCGGAAGGTTTCCACTGCCAGCGCGCGCCCTTGCTGGGCGTTCAGGCCGAGCTCCACGGCCGCTTTCTCCATGGCTTCGATGAAGTAGAAGACGTAGGCTGGGCCGCTGCCGGAGATGGCCGTGACTGCGTCGATCTGCGCGTCGCCTTCCACCCACTCGCACTTGCCCACGGCTTGGGCCAGCGCGCTGGCGATGTCACGGTCTTGCTGCGCCAGTCCGGCTACCGCTGCCAGGCCGGTCATGCCCATGCCGGCCAGCGCCGGGGTGTTGGGCATGGCGCGCACCAGGCGGGTGCGCCCGCCAAACCAGCGCCGCATGTCGGCCAGGCGGATGCCGGCGGCCACGCTCACGATCAGGCTGTCGCCCAGGTGCGGCAGCAGCGCTGCCGCCGCTTCGCGGAACTGCTGCGGCTTGACCGCCAGCACAAGCACATCGCTCTTGCCAAAGGCGGCGTCGGGCGCGCCTGCCGCATGCACCCCGAGGTCGCGCCGCAGGCGCGCCTGCGCTTCATCGAACGGATCGACCACGCGGATCGAGGTGGCTGGCACGCCCCGGGCGATCAGGCCGCCGATCAGGGCGGTGGCCATATTGCCGCCGCCGAGGAAACCAAAGGTGAGAGTCTTGAGCATATCGGTCTCTTGCTGGGAATCGTCTGGGAAGAAGGGGGCCGGCGTTCAGGCCGGCTTGGCCTGTGTCGCCTCGGGTGCCGTGGCATGGTCGCGCGCGCCGAAAATGGCGGTGCCGATGCGCACCACGGTAGCGCCCTCGGCAATGGCAGCCTCCATGTCGGCGGACATGCCCATCGAGAGCGTGTCCACATCCAGCCCGGCGGCGCGCAAGGTGTCGAGCAGGGTGCGCAGCGCGGCAAACGGCCGGCGCTGGGCCGCCATATCGCTCTGCGGCTCCGGAATGGCCATCAGGCCGCGCAGCCGCAGCCCGGGCAGCGCCGCCACGGCGCGTGCCAGCGCGGGCACTTCGTCTGGCGCGACGCCGCTCTTGCTGGCTTCGCCGCTGATATTGACCTGCAGGCAGACCTGCAACGGCGCCATGCCGGCGGGCCGCTGCGCCGACAGCCGCTCGGCGATGCGCAGGCGGTCGATGGCATGGACCCAGTCGAACTGCTCGGCCACGGCACGCGTCTTGTTGCTTTGCAGGGGGCCGATAAAGTGCCAGCTTATCTGGTCGCGCAAATCGCCAAGTTGCGCAATCTTGTCCACGCCTTCCTGCACGTAGTTCTCGCCAAAGGCGCGCTGGCCGGCGTCGAACGCAGCCTGCACCGCGGTGGCGGGGAAGGTCTTCGAAACCGCCAGAAGCGTGACTTCACCGGCCGGTCGCCCGGCCTGTTGTGCGGCTGCCGCGACACGCCGGTTGACGGCTTGCAAGTTGGCGGCGATTACAGACATAATCCGGCGAACATATCAAGAAGTACAACAATAAGTACGACAAAAAGGGTGGGGTCATTATAGATGGACATCGCGCAGCTATTAGCTTTCGCCGTCAAGAACAAGGCGTCCGATCTCCATCTCTCGGCAGACATGCCGCCGATGGTGCGTATCCACGGCGATATGCGCCGCATCAATGTGGCCGCGATGGGCCACAAGGATGTCCACGCCATGGTGTACGACATCATGAGCGACACCCAGCGCAAGCAATATGAGGAACGGCTGGAAATCGACTTTTCTTTCGAGATCGCCAGCCTCTCGCGTTTCCGGGTCAATGCCTACAACACGCAGCGCGGCGCCGCCGCCGTGTTCCGGACCATTCCTTCCAAGGTGCTGACGCTGGAAGACCTGCGCGCGCCGGCGGTATTCGCGGACCTGTGCATGAAGCCGCGCGGCCTGGTGCTGGTGACCGGCCCGACGGGCTCGGGCAAGTCCACCACGCTGGCGGCGATGGTGGACCACCGCAACGATCACGACATGGGCCACATCCTCACGGTGGAGGACCCGATCGAGTTCGTGCACACGTCCAAGAAGAGCCTGATCAACCAGCGCGAGCTGGGGCCGCACACGCATTCCTTTGCCAACGCGCTGCGCTCCGCGCTGCGCGAGGATCCCGACGTGGTGCTGGTGGGTGAGCTGCGCGACCTGGAAACCATCCGCCTGGCGCTGACCGCGGCCGAAACCGGCCACCTGGTGTTCGCCACGCTGCACACGAGCTCGGCGGCCAAGACCATCGACCGGGTTGTCGATGTGTTCCCGCCCGAAGAAAAAGACATGGTGCGCACCATGTTGTCGGAATCGCTGGAAGCGGTGATTTCGCAAACGCTGCTCAAGACGCGCGATGGCAACGGCCGTACGGCGGCCCACGAGATCATGATCGCCACGCCGGCGATCCGCCACCTGATCCGCGAGAACAAGATCGCGCAGATGTACTCGATGATGCAGACCAGCAGCGGCCTTGGCATGCAGACGCTGGACCAGTGCCTGTCGGACCTGATCAAGCGCGGCATCATCAACTACAACGATGCGCGCGCCATTGCCAAGAACCCCGACTCATTCACGGGCTGAGGCGAGTCCGCCGCATCCGAACCAGGACACCGCCATGCTCGATCGCGAATCCGCCGCCAAGTACATCAACGACCTGCTCGAGCTGATGGTGGGCAACCGCGGCTCGGACCTGTTCATCACCGCGGATTTTCCGCCGGCCATCAAGGTCGACGGCAAGATCACGCCAGTCTCGCAGCAGCCGCTCAACCCCACCCAGGCGCTCGGCCTGGTGCGCTCCATCATGAATGAGCGGCAGGCGGGCGAGTTCGACGGCAGCCGCGAGTGCAACTTCGCCATCTCCGTGCCCAACGCCGGGCGCTTTCGCGTCTCCGCGTTCATCCAGCAGGGCAAGGCGGGCATGGTGGTGCGTACCATCAATACGCGCATTCCTTCGGTGGAAGACCTCGACCTGCCGCCAGCACTGCATGACATCGTGATGTCAAAGCGCGGACTGGTGATCGTTACCGGCGCCACCGGCTCGGGCAAGTCGACCTCGCTTGCGGCCATGCTCGATCATCGCAATGCGCATTCGTATGGGCACATCATCACCATCGAGGACCCGATCGAATACGTGCACGCGCACCAGAACTGCATCGTCACGCAGCGCGAGGTCGGCATCGATACCGACTCCTGGCACGTGGCGTTGAAGAACACGTTGCGCCAGGCGCCCGACGTGATCCTGATCGGCGAAATCCGCGATCGGGAAACCATGGAATACGCGATGCAGTACGCGGAGACGGGCCACCTGTGCCTGGCCACGCTGCACGCCAACAATGCCAACCAGGCCATCGACCGCGTGGTCAACTTCTTCCCCGAGGAAAAGCGCCAGCAGTTGCTGATCGACCTGTCGCTCAACCTGAAGGCGATGGTGTCGCAGCGCCTGTTGCCGCGCAAAGGGCAGAAGGGCCGGGTGCCGGCAGTGGAGATCATGCTCGGCACGCCGCTGGTGGCCGACCTGATCTTCAAGGGCGAGATCCATGCGCTCAAGGAAGTCATCAAGAAATCGCGCGAGCAGGGCATGGTGTCGTTCGACCAGGCGCTCTTCGATCTCTACGAGGCCGGCAAGATCACCTACGAAGACGCGCTGCGCAATGCCGACTCGCTCAACGACCTGCGGCTGATGATCAAGCTGCACGGCACCCTGGACCGCGAGCCCGACCTGGGCGCCGGCACCGAACACCTGAACGTGATCTGAGCACGCACCGCATCGCCTAGTACACTGACCGGTACAGGACGCGCATCGCCGTGCGCCGCCGTGCCACCCGAGGATTCCGTCATGAGCAATGTCTACCAGTTCGAAGCCAGCTCCCTGGCTGGCCAGCCGGTGCCGCTGTCGCAATTCAGCGGCAAGGTGCTGCTGATCGTGAACACCGCCAGCGAGTGCGGCTTCACGCCCCAGTACGCCGGCCTGCAGGCGCTGCAGGACCAGTACACCGCCAGTGGCCTTGCCGTGCTGGGTTTTCCCTGCAACCAGTTCGGCAAGCAGGAGCCGGGCGACGCCGCGCAGATCGGCCAGTTCTGCGAGTCGCGCTTCCACGTCACTTTCCCGATGTTCGGCAAGATCGACGTCAAGGGCGACAACGCGCATCCGCTGTATCGCTGGCTGACCTCGGAGAAGCCGGGCGTGCTTGGCCTGGAAGCGATCAAGTGGAACTTCACCAAGTTCCTGCTGCGCCGCAACGGGACGGTGTTCAAGCGCTACGCGCCCACCACCAAGCCCGAGGATATCAAGCGCGACATTGAGACACTGCTGGCCGAGCCGGCGTAGGATGCGTCCCGAATCAGCCGATCACCCGATCGGCCGGCTAGCCGCTGGTGTGCTGCACCGCACGCAGGAAGCCGTTGAGCGAGCGGTCGGGTGTTTCGTGGAAGCGGTCTTCCAGCATGACGATGCCGCGGCAGCGGTCCAGGCGGAAGCTGCGATAGTCGGTGCGCGTGGTGCACCAGGCGGCCAGCAGCCAGCTATTGCCCCAGAAGAACAGGCCCAGCGGCTGCACGATGCGGTCGGTGGCGCGCTGCTGCGCGTCGGTGTAGTCCAGGCGCAGCAGGCGTTGCGCGTTCATGGCGCCATGCACCACGTCAAAGGCGTCGCGCACCTGCGGCAGGTTGACGAATTCGGGGGCGAACACGCGGCTTTGCTGCGCCGCATGACGCCGCGCGGGCGGTAGCGCCGCCACCAGCTTCTCCAACGCGGGATCGGCCGCGGCGGCCAGCGCCCCGCCGCCCCAGGCCTTGAGCAGCCGCAGCCCGGCCACCAGCGCTTCGACTTCGATCGCGGTGAACATCAGCGGAGGGACGTCATAGTCGGCCCGCAACCGGTAGCCGATGCCCGCTTCGCCCTCCACCGGCACGCCCGACAGCGACAGCGCCTGGATATCCCGGTACACCGTGCGTTCGGACACCCCGAGCCGCTGCGCCAGCAGCGCCGCCGTGGTGAGGCGGCGCCCGCGCAGTACCTGGACGATCTGGAAAAGGCGGTCGGCGCGGCGGCTCATCGAGGCTTCATCTTGGTGCTATGCGGGTATTGGTAAAACGGTCGCGGTGGCTGACTATCCTACCAGTGGCTGGTGCAGGCCGACGCGATTGCCTTCGCTGTCGATGATATGCGCGATATGGCCGATATCGCCAGGCAACTGCAGCGGGCCGAACACGGTCTTGCCGCCGGCCGCGGTGACACGCGCCAGCAGCGCCGTGAGCTGCGGCGTGTGCAGGTAAGGCAGGCAGCCGTCGGCCGAGGGGCGGAAGCCCTCGCCGGCTACCAGTGCGCCGCCAGGCTCACGGTTGGCAAAGACAGCCATGTCGATCTGCGCCATGGTTTCGCGCTTGAGGGTGGTCTCGAAGGCCTGCTCGTAGAACCGGATGGCACGGGTCATGTCCACGACAGGAATTTCAAGCCAGTTGATCAGTCCGCTCATGATGGTCTCTCTCAGGGGTGATGGAGAGACGGATCATGCGCGGGGGCTCCTGACAACGTCCTGTCAGCAGGGATCAGGGATCAGCGTGGCATCCATGCCGCCAGCATCGGCACCATCACGGCGGTCAGCACGCCGTTCAGGCCCATGCCGAGCGCGGCGAAGGCGCCGGCCTCCTGGTTGACCTGGAAGGCGCGCGCCGTGCCGATGCCGTGCGCTGCCACGCCGGTGGCGAAGCCGCGCACGGTGTAGTCGGAAATGCGCAGCAGGTTCAGCAGCTTGGTGGCGCTGACCGCGCCGATGATGCCGGTGGCCATCACCAGCACGGCGGTCAGCGAGGGCAGGCCGCCGATCTTCTCGGCCACGCCCATGGCGATCGGGATGGTGACCGACTTGGGCGCGAGCGAGCGCATGGTCTCGGGCGAAGCGCCCAGCAGCCAGGCGATGCCAACGGCCGATACCACCGCCACCAGCGATCCCGCCAGCAGCCCGCCCAGCAGCGGGAACACATGCTTGCGCAACTTGGGCAGCTGCATGTAGAGCGGCACCGCCAGCGCGACGGTAGCGGGCCCGAGCAGGAAGTGGACGAACTGCGCGCCATCGAAATAGGTCTTGTACGGCGTGCCGGTCACCGTCAGCAGCGTGACCAGGATGGCGACCGCGATCATCACGGGATTGGCTAGCGGCGAGAAGCGCGCGCGCTCATAGACGCGGAACGCGAAGACATAGGCCAGCAAGGTAGCGGTCAGGCCGAGCAGCGGGCTGGCCGCCAGATAGACCCAGATCTCGTTCAGGCGCGGCGTCATGCTTGATCTCCCGAACCGGCTTGCGCGCCGGCATCCTCAGGCGGCCGGGGCTTGCCCATCAGCGCGCGCGCCACCAGCGCGGTGGTGGCGATCGCCAGCCAGGTGGACACCACCAGCGCCACCACGATCGGCAGCCATTCCCCGCCGATGCGGTGCGCGTGCACCATGATGCCGACGCCCGCCGGCACGAACAGCAGCGACAAGTGCTTGAGCAGCTCGGACGTGGTCCCCTGGATCACCGGCAGCAGCCGGTCGTCGAAGGTGAGCCAGCCGAACAGCAGGATCATGCCGATCACCGGCCCGGGCACGGGCAGGCTCAGGGAATAACTGAGCGCTTCCCCGACGGATTGGAAAACCAGCAGGATGGCAAAGGTCTGGAGCATGCGCGGGCGGGGCGAAAGGAGCGAAAGGCGGCAAGGGTGAATGCCATCGCATGGTAACCCGGCACCACGCGTCCAGCCTACCCCAGCATGCGATCCACCAGCTCGATCCAGTGCATCACCGGCGTGCCGGTGCCGCTTTGCAGGTGCGTGATGCAGCCGATATTCGCCGAGACGATGGCCTCGGGCTTCGAGGCCTGCAGATTGGCGAGCTTCTCGTCGCGCAACCGATAGGACAATTCGGGCTGCAGCACCGAGTACGTGCCTGCGGAGCCACAGCACAGGTGGCTGTCGGCACAGAGCTTGACGTCCACGCCCAGGCCTGCCAGCAGGGCTTCCACCTTGCCGCGGATCTGCTGGCCGTGCTGCAGCGTGCAGGGCGGATGATAGGCCACGCGCTGGCCATTGGTGCCGTTGGAGCCTTTGCTGCTTCTTGCCTCGGCGGCCGCGTCTTGCAGGGCGTCGGCGAAGTTCGGCAGCAGCTCCGACAGATCCTTGGTCAGCGCCGAGATCTGGCGCGCGCGATCCGCATAGCGGGCATCGTTGCGCAGCAGGTGGCCGTATTCCTTGACCATCACGCCGCAGCCCGACGCCGTCATCACGATGGCCTCCGCGCCGGCTTGCACCGCCGGCCACCAGGCGTCGATATTGCGCCGCATATTGTCGAGGCCGCCATCGTGGTCGCCGGTGTGATAGCGCACGGCGCCGCAACAACCGGCCTCGCGCGCCACCACCAGCTGCACGCCAAGACGGTCGAATACGCGTGCCGTGGCGGCATTGATGTTGGGCGACATCGAGGGCTGCACGCAGCCGTCGAGCAACAACATCTTGCGCGCGTGCGTGGTGCGCGGCCATGCGCCGGCGTTGACCGCCTGCGGCACCTTGTTGCGCAGCGCCTGCGGCAACAGCGCTCGCACGCGCTGCCCCAGGCGCATGGCCGTGCCGAACAGCGCCGGGCGCGTCATGCTTTCGCGCAGCGCCCACCGCGCGAAACGCTCGCGCGCCGGGCGCTGGATGCCTTCGGCCGCAAGGCGGTCGTCCACCACCTTGCGGCCGATGTCGACCAGACGGCCGTACTTCACGCCCGAGGGGCAGGTGGATTCGCAGTTGCGGCAGGTCAGGCAGCGGTCCAGGTGCAGGCGTGTGCTTTCCGTGACGGGCTGGCCCTCCAGCACCTGCTTCATCAGGTAGATGCGGCCACGCGGGCCGTCCAGCTCGTCGCCGAGCAACTGGTAGGTGGGGCAGGTCGCGGTACAGAAGCCGCAATGCACGCATTTGCCGACGATGGACTTGGCTTCTTCGCCGTCGGGCGTGTCGCGCAGGAATTCGGCCAGTGTGGTTTGCATGGTTCGGGGACTCTCCGGTGCCTTGGCTGGGGATCGATGCGGTGTGGTGCGGTGCCGCCCGTGGCTCAGAGGCCGGCGTACATGCGCTGCGGGTTGAAGATGCCGGCGGGGTCGAACGTCGCCTTGAGCCGCTGATGGATGGCAGCCACCGGTGCGGACAGCGGCGTGAACACGCCCACGGCTTTGTCGCCGTTGCGGAACAGCGTGGCGTGGCCGCCGGCCGCTTTGGCCGCGGCGCGCACGATGGCGCTGTCGGCCGCGCTGTCGCTGCCGCCCAGCCACCAGCGCTGGCCGCCGCCCCATTCGATCAGCTGCCCGCCGGGCAGCGCCAGCGGCGCGGCGGTGGTTGGCACGGCAATGCGCCACAGTGCCCGGCCAGCTTGCACCGGGGCAAAGAAGGCGTGGCTCTGCTCGCGCAGCGCGCGCCACAATGCATCGGCTTGCGCGGCGTCCACGGCTTCGCCGCCAAGCCGCTCGCGCGCGGCGCGCAGCGCGGCCGCCGCGCCCGACAGGCGCAGGTGCAGCACGCCGTCGTGCCAGGCCGAAGCGGCAATCGGCAGGGGCTGGCCGCCCCAGTCGTTGAGGCGATCGAGCGCCGCGGCCTCGTCCAGCGCAAAACGCAGCGTGGCGTCGTCGAAGGGCACCGGCAGCACCTTGAGCGAGACTTCCAGGATCAGCCCCAGCGTGCCGAGCGACCCGGACATCAGCCGCGAGACGTCATAGCCGGCTACGTTCTTCATGACCTGGCCGCCAAAGCTCAGGACGTCGCCACGGCCATCCATCACGCGTGTGCCCAGCACAAAGTCACGCAACGCGCCCACCGCCTGCCGGCGCGGGCCGGACAGGCCAGCGGCCACGGCGCCGCCGATCGTGGCCACGTCGCTGGCATTGGCGCCGGTGCTGAAGTGCGGCGGCTCGAACGCCAGCATCTGGCGCCGCTCGGCCAGCGCCGCCTCGATCTCCGCCAGCGGCGTGCCGCAGCGCGCGGTGATCACCAGCTCGGGCGGGTCGTAGTCGACGATGCCGCTGTAGGCGCGCGTGTCGAGCAGTGCCCCTTGCGCATGCTGGCCGTAGAAATCCTTGCTGCCGCCGCCGCGCAGGCGCAGCGGCGCGCGCGTGTCGGTGGCATGCCGGATGGCATCGCGAAAGGCGGTGAGGGTGGCTTGCGGATCTGCTGGCATGGTGGCGGGCGGGTGTCGGCGTGAGCTAGGTCAGGCGGAAGAAGTGGGACGGTGAGGTGGCGTCTCGGCGCTTGCGCGGGAGCCTGCCGGCTCGCGTTCGCTCTCGCCCTGGTAAGGCGGCAGCTCGCTGCCGCAGTGCTTGCAGTAGCCGGCGTCGGGATCGTGGCCTTCCGTCAGGCAATGGTTGCAGGTGCGCGTGGTCAGCGGCCGCTTCATGATGCTGGCGGCCAGCTCCGCGCCCACGATGCCGGTGGGGAAGGCGATGATGCCGTAGCCCAGCAGGATGGTCAGCGAGGTGATGAACTGGCCCAGCGGCGTCTTGGGCACCATGTCGCCGAAGCCGGTGGTGGTGAGCGTCACCACCGCCCAGTACATGCTCACGGGGATGCTGGTAAAGCCGTGCTGCGGGCCTTCCACCACATACATCACGGTGCCGAGGATCACGGTGATGATGAACACCGTGCCAAGGAAGACGAAGATCTTGCGCCGGCTGTTGGCCAGCGCGTGGTACAGGATCTGCGCTTCCTCGAAATACACCGTCAGCTTGAGGATCCGGAACACGCGCAGCAGCCGCAGCAGGCGCACGTCGATCAGGAAGGCCAGCTCGGGCACGAAGAAGGCGAGCCACGTGGGGATGATCGATAGGAAATCGACCACGCCGAAGAAGCTGAACACATAGCGCAAGGGGCGGCGCACCACCACGATGCGCATCAGGTATTCGGCGGTAAACAGCAGCGTGAACAGCCACTCCAGCACCGTGAACACGCGGCCCAGCCGCAGGTTTACCGCCGGCAGGCTGTCAAACATCACAATCAGCACGCTGGCCACGATGGCCAGCAGCAGAGTGATGTCGAACAGCTGTCCGTTGCGCGTGTCGGCCTCGAAGATGATGGTGTACCAGCGCTCGCGCCAGCCGGATTCGGGCTTGCCGAGGCGCTGGCGGGTTTGCGCGCTGCTGCGGTTGCGTTGCGTGGCGTTTTGAGCGGCCATGTTCAGAATCGCGGCAGGTCAGGGTGCGGCAGCAGGCCGCGCTTCACATGCATGCGGCCGTACTCGGCGCAGCGCGCCAGCGTGGGGATGGCCTTGTCGGGGTTGAGCAGGCGCGCCGGGTCGAAGGCCGCCTTGACGCCAAAAAACAGCTCGCGCTCTTGCGCGGAGAACTGCACGCACATGGAATTGAGCTTCTCCACGCCCACGCCGTGCTCGCCGGTCACCGTGCCGCCCAGCTCCACGCAGCTTTCCAGGATGTCGGATCCGAACAGCTCGGCGCGGTGCCATTCGTCCTGGTCCGCACCATCGAACAGGATCAGCGGGTGCATATTGCCGTCGCCCGCATGGAACACGTTCATGCAGCGCAGGCCGTACTTGCGTTCCATCTCCTCGATGCGCTTGAGCAGCGTGCCGATATGCTTGCGCGGGATGGTGCCGTCCATGCAGTAGTAGTCCGGCGAGATGCGCCCGGCGGCGGGGAAAGCGTTCTTGCGCCCGCTCCAGAAGCGCAGCCGTTCGGCCTCGCTTTGCGACACCTGGATGCGGCTGGCGCCGGAAGCGCGCAGCACCTCGCTCATGCGCTCCACTTCCTCGGCCACTTCTTCCGGCGTGCCGTCGGACTCGCACAGCAGGATGGCGGCGGCGTCCAGGTCGTAGCCGGCGCGCACGAATTCCTCGACCGCGGCGGTGGCGGGCTTGTCCATCATCTCCAGCCCGGCCGGGATGATGCCGGCGCCGATCACATCGGCCACCGCGTTGCCGCCCTTGGCCACGTCATCGAAGCTGGCCATGATCACCTGCGCCAGCTGCGGCTTGGGGATCAGCTTGACGGTCACCTCGGTGACCACCGCCAGCATGCCTTCGGAGCCGATCACGGCGGCCAGCAGGTCCAGCCCCGGCGCGTCAGGCGCTTCCGAGCCGAATTCCACCACTTCGCCCTCCATCGTCACGGCGCGCACGCGCAGCACGTTGTGTACCGTCAGGCCGTACTTCAGGCAATGCACGCCGCCCGAGTTCTCGCTGACGTTGCCGCCGATGGTGCAAGCGATTTGCGAGGAAGGATCGGGGGCGTAATAGAGGTTGTACTGCGCGGCGGCCTCGGAGATGGCGAGATTGCGCACGCCGGGCTGGACCACCGCGGTGCGCGAGCGCACGTCCACGCTGACAATGCGCTTGAACTTGGCCAGCGACAGCACCAGGCCGGTGGCGATCGGCATGGCCCCGCCGGACAGGCTGGTGCCGGCGCCGCGCGGCACCACGGGCACCTGCAGCGAGTGGCACAGGCGTAGGATGGCGCAGACCTGGTCTTCGTTGTCGGGCAGCGCCACGGCCATCGGCACCTGGCGATAGGCTGCCAAGCCGTCGCACTCGTAGGGCACGGTGTCTTCGGGTTTCCACAACAACGCCGCATCGGGCAGGATTTTCGCCAGGCCGGCGAGCAACGCGCTGCGGCGTGCGTCGTCGGCGACCAGTGAGACTTCGTGCGGGGCGTTCATGGCAACTCCTGTTATGGCCGCCGGCGCCCGCCATGGCAGGGCGGACGCGGGTGGGGAGCAAGGACTATAGCGCAGCCAGGTGGCTGCGCAGCCTCGTGGCAACGTGAATTCCGCATGGCAGGCCGATCAAAATCGCTCATGACGGCGTGGGCGCGGAACGTGCCATGCGGGCGGTGGCGAGGGGATCCTCGCAGGCTGGCCGGTACCAATCCAGCTTAGCACCGGCGCGGCGCAAGGCGGCAATAGGCCGCTTTATTGTCCGCGCGGCGCCAGCATGTGTACCATTTCCAGCTTGTCGTGATAGTCCGGTGCCACATAGAGCGCCTGCGGCTCCACGCCGTAGCGCACGAAGCCCATGGCCTCATAGAGCGCGATCGCTGGCGCATTGATGACGTTGACGCAGAGCGTGACCTGGCGCAGCCCGGGCATGTCGGTGGCCACCGCCAACGCCTGTTCCATCAGCTGTCGCCCGAGGCGCCGGTCGCGATAGCCCGGCGCCACATACATGCCCCAGATAAACGCCTTATGCCGCTGCTTGGCCTTGTCCTCGCGCATCAGCCCGACCACGCCGGCCAGCGCGGTGCCGCCCTCGGTGGCTTCAAAGGCGCCGATCACGGCCTTTTCGGGCGTTGCCTCAAGGCGGCCGGCGACGGTGGCCAGCGGCAGGTCACGCTCTTCCTCGAAGCTGGAACCGAAGGCAGCGGGCGCCTCCAGCAGGCCTTCGAGGCGCAGTGCCTGGAAGGCGCTAGCATCGGTGGGGGTGAGCAGGCGGATCTGCATGGGCATCATGCGTGCTCCTGGTTGGCAGTCACGAGCTGCTGTCTGGCGCGTCGTTCCCGATATGCCTTGACTGCCCATTGTGTAACAGCTGTAGCAAGGATTGCCATGGGAAAGGCGATCGCGATGGTGCTTTGCGGCAAGAGTACGGCCAAGGTGAAGCAGAACGCGACAAAGGAAAACAAGCCTGCCGCCATCGAAGCCAGCAAGGCGACGACAAAGTCCGGGCCGGCTGCCCGGTGCGAGAACACCGACAGCACAATGCCAAGCACGGGGAACACGGCCAGCAGCCCGCTCCAGGTGGAGCCGATCGATGCCGACAGGGTCGTTACCGCGACCGTCAGGGCCGCACCGGCCAGCATGCGCATCAGCAGCCCCGCGCGAGACACGGGAGCCGCCAGCCCGGCGGGACCGGGCGGCGGAAAGAGCGACGGGCAGATGCCTAGCGTGAGCAGCGCCAAGGCCAGAGCGGTGAAGGGCGAGAAGGGCAGCCTGCCAAGCAACGCCGCCGCGGCCAGCCAGGCACCCAAGGCAGCCGTCAGCGCCAGCGGCCATCCGTGCCGGCGGCAACTCCAGGCATAGGCCAAACTGAACGCGACCGACGCGAACACGGCGCAGAGGGCGCTGGTAGCCGCTGCTGCGGCAAATGGCGCGCCACGCTCCAGTGCAATCAAGAACAGGATCGGACCAACCACCACGGGCATGCCGGCCAGCAAGCCGGCCACGCTGGGGCCCCAGCGTTTGCCCGCTATGGAGATGCATGCGATGAAGCCGGGTACCAGTAACAGCTTCAGGGCGAGCATTGGCAGGATTCCTCTTCGCTGATGTTCAGGTTTGGGTTTGGAGGTGCTACCAGTCCAGGCTGAGCAGCCAGTCGACAAAATACCGTGCCTCCGGCTTGAGCGGCGCCTGTTCGCGCTCGACGATGTAGTAGCCGTGCGGCGACACCGATTCGATGTCCAGCAGCCGCACCATCTGGCCCAGCGACAGCCAGTGCCGGGCCATGCGCTGGCGCACCAGCGCGACGCCCTGGTTGGAGGCGATGGCTTCGAGCATCAGGCCGATGTCGTTGAACTGCGGGCCGGTCTGGGGCTCGGGCCAGTCCAGGCCGGCGGTCTCGAACCAGGGCTTCCAGGGTTCCAGCGGGCTGCGCAGCAGCACCAGGTTGTGCAGGTGCTCGGGTTTGGTGATGGCGCGGCCGTCGATGCGCTCGTAGTACTCGCGCCCGCAGGCCGGGAACACGGGCTCGACCAGCAGCTTGGTGGTCTTCAGGTCGGGGTAGCGCCCGGTGCCGTAGCGGATCTCCACATCGGTGTCTTCCGCCTTCACGTCCAGGAAGGGGATGGCCAGGTGCAGCTCGGTGTCGATGTGCGGGTACAGCGCCGTGAACTCGGGCAGGCGCGGCACCAGGTGCTGGCGGCCGAAGGTGGGCGGGATCGCCACGCGCAGGCGGGTGCGCAGCTTGTTGTACTCGGGCCGGGCCAGTTCGTTGAGCGCCTTGAGGGCATCCTGCACATTGCGCAGGTAGCGCGTGCCAGCGGCCGTCAGCCGCAGCGCGGCGTTGGCGCGCACGAAGAGGTCCTCGCCCCACAACTCCTCCAGGTTCTTGATGCGGTGCGACACCGCGCTGGGCGTGACCGACAGCTCCTCGGCCGCGCGTGCGAAGCTGCCCAGCCGGGCGGCGGCTTCGAACGCGATCAGCAGGTGCAGCGGCGGGACGCGGTTGAACACGGATGCCATGCCGCGCGATCCCTTAGCGTACCGGGCGGAAGATCTTGCCCGGGTTGAGGATGTGGTTGGGATCGAGCGCGTTCTTGATGGCGCGCATCAGGTCGAGCGCGTCTTCGCCGTGCTCGCTGACCAGGAAATCCATCTTGTGCAGCCCCACGCCGTGCTCGCCGGTGCAGGTGCCGCCCATGGCCAGCGCGCGCTCCACGATGCGCCGGTTGATGGTCTCGGCCTCGGCGAGCTCCTCGGGCTTTTCAGGGTCGGTGAGGATCGCGACGTGGAAATTGCCGTCGCCCACATGGCCCACGATGGGGCAGGGCAGGCTGGACGCGTTGAGGTCACGCTCGGTCTCGGTCACGCAATCGGCCAGGCGGGAAATCGGCACGCACACGTCGGTGGTGACCGCCTTGCAGCCCGGCTTGAGCTGCAGCATGGCGAAGTAAGCGGTATGGCGCGCGTTCCACAGGCGGCTGCGGTCTTCCGGCCGCGTGGCCCACTCGAAGCCCTGGCCACCATTGTCGGCGGCGATCTGCTGCACGGTCTCGGCCTGCTCCTTGACGCCGGCCTCGGTGCCATGGAATTCGAAGAACAGGTGCGGCGCCTCCGGCATGGACAAGTTGTCGTGCCGGTTGATGGCGCGGATGGCCAGTGCGTCGACGAACTCCACGCGCGCGACGGGCACGCCCAGCTGGATGGTCTCGATGGTTGCCCGCACCGCGCTGCCCATGCTGGGGAAGCTGCAGATGGCCGCCGAGATGGCTTCGGGCTGCGGGTACAGCCGCACCGTCACCTCGGTGATGATGCCCAGCGTGCCTTCGCTGCCGATCATCAGGCGGGTCAGGTCGTAGCCGGCGGAGGACTTGCGGGCGTGGGTGCCGGTCTTGATGATGCGGCCGTCGGCGGTGACCACCGTCAGCGCCAGCACGTTCTCGCGCATGGTGCCGTAGCGCACCGCGTTGGTCCCGGAGGCGCGCGTGGCGCACATGCCGCCCAGCGAGGCATCGGCGCCGGGGTCGATCGGGAAGAACAGGCCGGAGTCCTTGATTTCCTGGTTCAGCTGCTTGCGGGTCACGCCCGGTTGCACCGTCACGTTCAGGTCTTCGGGTTGCACCGACAGCACCTTGTTCATCTGCGACAAGTCCAGGCTGATGCCGCCAGCCACCGCCAGCAGGTGGCCTTCGAGCGAGGAACCGGCGCCGTAGGCAATCAGCGGCACACGGTGCTCGTTGCACAGCCGGGCCACTTCGGCCACTTCCTCGGTGGTGTGGGCGAAGACCACGCCGTCCGGCGCTGCCGGCGGGAAGGGGGACTCGTCGCGGCCGTGGTGGTCGCAGACGCCGGGGGAGGTGGAGAAGCGCTCGCCGAAGCGGGCCTGCAAGGCGTCACGCACGGCGGCGGGCAGGGGTTGGCGCACCAGCGCGGCGTGGGCAAGGGGTTGGTTCATGGCGTCTCCGGCGGGTCTGTGGGGACCGGGGACGCGCAGCGTCGGCCATGGCAAAAGGCCGCGCTGAACGGCGCCGGCAATCGCACCCGGTAGCGTATCAAGCGAATCCCGTTATTCTACGCCGCGCCAGGGGCGGCTCGTTGGGCGGGCGCCGCAACCGCCACCCGGCGCCGGGCAGCGCGCTAACGCGAAGGGGCGGATGCGCGCCATAATGCTGGATTCGCCAACGCAGGAGACCCGCATGGGCCATCGCCTCTCCAAGATCGCCACCCGCACCGGAGATGCCGGCACCACCGGGCTTGGCGACGGCAGCCGCATCAGCAAGGACAGCCTGCGCATTGCCGCCATCGGCGATGTGGACGAGCTCAACTCGAACCTCGGCGTACTGCTCACCGAGACGCTGCCCGACGACGTCCGCACGGCCTTGCTGCATATCCAGCACGACCTGTTCGACCTTGGCGGTGAGCTCTCCATCCCCGGCTACGTGCTGGTCAAGCCCGAGCAGGTGCTGCAGCTGGACGCATGGCTGGATCACTACAATGCCAACCTGCCGCGCCTGGCCGAGTTCATCCTGCCGGGTGGCAGCCGGGCCGCGGCGGTGGCGCATGTGTGCCGCACGGTGTGCCGGCGCGCCGAGCGCGCGCTGGTGGCGCTGGGCGCGCAGGAAGCCCTGAGCGAGGCGCCCCGCCAGTACCTGAACCGCTTGTCCGACCTGCTGTTCGTGTTGTCGCGCGTGCTCAACCGGGCCGGCGGGGGCAGTGATGTCCTGTGGCAGCGAGGCCGTTAGCCGATCCAGTTTTAAATGATGTAAGCAGCACAAAAACCACGCTTGGCGCGCAACGTCTCCTAACACCCTGCAACTTGGCCAGCCAGCCTGCCGTTGATCAGAAGGAGAAGCCGAGAAATTTAGTCGGAATTGCACTTCCGGCCCTTGAAATGGCCCCGGACGGCCACATTTCGGCCTCAGGATGAATTGCAGTCCCCGCGGATAGCGGGGCTCAAGAGGAGAGAATAATGGGTAAGATCATCGGTATCGACCTCGGTACCACCAATAGCTGCGTCGCGATCATGGAAGGCAATACGCCCAAGGTGATCGAAAATGCCGAAGGCACGCGTACCACCCCTTCGATCATCGCCTACATGGAAGACGGCGAGATCCTGGTGGGCGCGCCTGCCAAGCGCCAGGCGGTGACCAATCCGCGCAACACCCTGTATGCGGTGAAGCGCCTGATCGGCCGCAAGTTCGAAGAAAAGGAAGTGCAGAAGGACATCGGCCTGATGCCGTACACCATCGTCAAGGCCGACAACGGCGACGCATGGGTGTCCGTGCGCGACCAGAAGCTGGCACCGCCGCAGGTGTCCGCCGAAGTGCTGCGCAAGATGAAGAAGACCGCCGAAGACTACCTCGGCGAGCCGGTGACCGAAGCCGTGATCACCGTGCCGGCTTACTTCAACGACTCGCAGCGCCAGGCCACCAAGGACGCTGGCCGCATCGCAGGCCTGGACGTCAAGCGCATCATCAACGAGCCGACCGCGGCCGCGCTGGCCTTCGGCCTGGACAAGAACGAAAAGGGCGACCGCAAGATCGCCGTGTATGACCTGGGTGGCGGCACGTTCGACATCTCGATCATCGAGATCGCCGACGTTGACGGCGAGAAGCAGTTCGAAGTGCTGTCGACCAATGGCGACACCTTCCTGGGCGGCGAAGACTTCGACCAGCGCATCATCGACTACATCATCGGTGAGTTCAAGAAGGACCAGGGCGTCGACCTGTCCAAGGACGTACTCGCGCTGCAACGCCTGAAGGAAGCCGCTGAAAAGGCCAAGATCGAACTGTCGAGCTCGCAGCAGACCGAAATCAACCTGCCGTATATCACGGCGGATGCCTCCGGTCCGAAGCACTTGAACCTGAAGATGACCCGCGCCAAGCTGGAATCGCTGGTCGAGGAACTGATCCTGCGCACCATCGAGCCGTGCCGCATCGCCATCAAGGACGCCGGCGTCAAGGTCAGCGAAATCGATGACGTGATCCTGGTCGGCGGCATGACCCGCATGCCCAAGGTGCAGGAACAGGTCAAGGAATTCTTCGGCAAGGAAGCGCGCAAGGACGTGAACCCGGACGAAGCCGTCGCCGTTGGCGCCGCGATCCAGGGCTCCGTGCTGTCGGGCGACCGCAAGGACCTGCTGCTGCTGGACGTGACGCCGCTGTCGCTGGGCATCGAAACGCTGGGTGGCGTGATGACCAAGATGATCACCAAGAACACCACCATCCCGACCAAGCATGCGCAGGTGTTCTCGACCGCTGACGACAACCAGCCGGCCGTGACCATCAAGGTGTTCCAGGGCGAGCGTGAAATGGCCACCGGCAACAAGCTGCTGGGTGAGTTCAACCTCGAAGGCATCGCGCCGGCCGCACGCGGCACGCCGCAGATCGAAGTCTCGTTCGACATCGACGCCAATGGCATCTTGCACGTGGGCGCCAAGGACAAGGCGACCGGCAAGGAAAACCGCATCACCATCAAGGCGAACTCGGGCCTGTCGGAAGACGAGATCCAGCGCATGGTGAAGGACGCCGAGGCCAACGCCGAGGAAGACAAGAAGGCCCGTGAGCTGGCGGACGCCCGCAACCAGGCCGACGCGCTGATCCACTCGACCAAGAAGGCTGTCGCCGAATACGGCGACAAGCTGGAAGCGGGCGAGAAGGAAAAGATCGAAGCCGCGATCAAGGAACTGGAAGACGCCGCACGCGGCGGCGACAAGGCCGAGATCGATGCCAAGGTCAGCGCGCTGTCCGAAGCCAGCCAGAAGCTGGGCGAGCGTGTCTATGCGGACATGCAGGCCCAGGCCGGCGAAGCAGGTGCGGCGGGCGCCGCGGGCGCGGCCGGTGCCGGTGCTGCCGGCGCGGGCCATCAGCAAGCCCATCCGCAGGACGATAACGTCGTGGACGCCGAGTTCAAGGAAGTCAACGACAAGAAGTAATGGAAGAGCGGGGCGGGGGCGCGGTGCGCAACACCAGCGCCAGCCCCCATCCCGACGCCGGGCGACGGACATTGGACCAAGCGGGTTACCGCCGTCGAATGCCTCGCTCGGCTTTTTTGCTATTTCGCCCGGGCGGGCTTTGGACGCTTCCGGGCCCATCAGGTAAGCAGCCACCATGGCAAAACGTGACTTTTACGAAGTGCTCGGGGTGGGCAAGAACGCCGGCGACGACGAGATCAAGAAGGCCTATCGCAAGCTGGCGATGAAGCACCACCCGGACCGCAATCCGGACAGCAAGGATTCCGAAGAGAAGTTCAAGGAGGTCAAAGAGGCCTACGAGATGCTTTCGGACCCTGAGAAGAAGGCAGCCTACGACCAGTACGGCCACGCCGGTGTCGACCCCAACATGGCGGGCGGCTTCGGCGGCGGCGGCCAGGCCTACGGCGGTTTCGCCGAAGCCTTCGGCGACATCTTCGGCGATATTTTTGGCCAGCAAGGCGGCCAGGCTGGCGGCGGACGCCGTGGCGGCGGCCCGCAGGTGTACCGCGGTGCTGACCTGCGCTACAGCATGGAAATCACGCTGGAGCAGGCCGCCCACGGCCACGACGCGCAGATCCGGGTGCCCCACTGGGACGAGTGCGAGCATTGCCACGGCAATGGCGCCGAGCCCGGCACCAACGTCGAAACCTGCCCGACCTGCCATGGCGCGGGCCAGGTGCGCGTGTCGCAAGGCTTCTTCTCGATGCAGCAGACTTGCCCCAAGTGCCACGGCACCGGCAAGCACATCCCCAAGCCGTGCACCAAGTGCCACGGTCAGGGCAAGCTGAAGTCGCAGAAGACGCTGGAAGTGAAGATTCCCGCCGGCATCGACGAGGGCATGCGCATCCGCTCCTCGGGCAATGGCGAGCCGGGCATCAACGGTGGCCCCCCGGGCGACCTGTATGTGGAAGTCCACATCAAGCAGCACGCGGTGTTCGAGCGCGACGGCGACGACCTGCACTGCCAGATGCCGATTTCCTTCGCCACCGCGGCGCTGGGCGGCGACCTGGAAGTGCCCACGCTGGGCGGCAAGGCCAGCTTCCCGGTGCCGGAAGGCACCCAGCCCGGCAAGACCTTCCGCCTGCGCGGCAAGGGCATCAAGGGTGTGCGCTCGGGCTACCCCGGCGACCTCTACGTGCACGTGAACGTGGAAACGCCGGTCAAGCTGACCGAGGCGCAGAAGGACATCCTGCGCCAGTTCGATCGCTCGGTGCATGAAGGCGGCTCGCGCCACAGCCCGCAGGAGCAATCCTGGCTCGACAAGGTGAAGAGCTTCTTCAGCTGATCCGGCTTGGGGCATGCGGCCGGCCACGCGTTGATGCGTGGCCGGCTTTTTTGTTTTGAGGGCGCCGAAAAAACCGTGGGCTTCGCTTGAACTGGCTCCTAGCTAAGCCACCCCTCTCCCCAGCCCTCTCCCCCTGAGGGGAGAGGGAGCGAAAGCCGTCGTCAGGGCGGGCGGCTTTGGCCCGCTCCGCGACTTCGGCCGGTGCCTCAGGTTTGCTCCCCTCTCCCACTTGTGGGAGAGGGGCCGGGGGAGAGGGCGGGCGCGCGATAATGCAATGTCGCCCGCTTTATGGCGACCTCAATTTATGCTGGTGATTTCCCGTGGCAGTCTCCCTGACCCGCTCGTCTTCTTCCTCAATCTCACAAGCGCCCGAATCCGGCTCTGCCGGCGCCGCCGAGCCCTTCGTCCTGCTTGACGACGCCACCGCCGCCCCCGGCGAGGCATCTTCGCGCCTGTACACCGGCTTCGCCCGTGAAGATGCGCTGCCCGACGCCTCCGAGCTCGACGCGCTCGACGCCATGCTGGCCGAAGGCTGGCGCCAGGGCTGGCATGCCACGCTGCTCGCCCCCTACGAATTCGGCGGCCCGCTGGTCGGCGTGCCGGTCCATGTCGACCACGCGCTGCCTTTCCATGACGGCGCGCTGCGCCTGCTGTGGTTCCGGCAGATGCGCCGGCTGGACACGCGGGAGGTCGCGCAGTGGCTGGCGCCGTCCTCGGGCGAACCGGCCGGCGTGATGGACGTCACGGCCGACACGCCGGAAGCCGCCTTCCACGCGGCCATTGCCCGGATCCACCAGTGGATCGAGGCTGGCGATACCTACCAGGTCAACTTCACGCAGCGGCTGCGCTTTGCCGCTTTCGGCGATCCGCTGGCGCTGTATGCCGCGCTGCGCGCCGCTCAGCCGGTGCCCTACGCCGCGCTGGCGCGGCTGCCGGGCGATGGCTGGGTGCTGTCGCTGTCGCCGGAATTGTTCGTCCGGCATGACGGCCAGGGCCAGTTGCTCACCCGCCCGATGAAGGGCACGGCGCCGCGCACGGGTGACGACGCGCGCGATGCCGAGGCCGCGCTG
The DNA here is from genome assembly GCF_059421605.1 of Cupriavidus sp. GW821-FHT02F09. Lineage (NCBI taxonomy): Bacteria > Pseudomonadati > Pseudomonadota > Betaproteobacteria > Burkholderiales > Burkholderiaceae > Cupriavidus > Cupriavidus sp. GW821-FHT02F09. The sequence goes on along the minus strand of NZ_JBWKVH010000006.1, from coordinate 258,439 downwards.
GCGCTGGCGGCCGACCCGAAGAACCGCGCCGAGAACGTGATGATCGTCGACCTGCTGCGCAACGACCTGGGCCGCGTCGCGGTGCCGGGTACGGTGGCCGTGCCCGATCGCTTCGTGGTGCAGCCCTTCGGCCAGGTGCTGCAGATGACCTCCACCGTGACTGCCAAGGCGCGCGCCGGCACCAGCCTGGCGGATCTGATGCGCGCGCTGTTTCCCTGCGGCTCCATCACCGGCGCGCCCAAGCGGCGCACCATGGAGATCATCGGCGAGCTGGAGCGCGCGCCGCGCGGCCTTTACACCGGCTCGCTCGGCTGGATTTGCGCGCCCGGCGAAGGGCAAGCGCAGGCATGGCCGGGTGCCTTTGCGCTGTCGGTCGCCATCCGCACGCTGGTATTGGGCGCGCAGGGCGCCGACGGACTGCGCGCGGGCGAGATGGGCGTGGGCGGTGGCATCGTGCATGACAGCGACGCCGCGGGCGAATTTGCCGAGTGCGGCTGGAAGGCGCGCTTCCTGACCGCGCACGATCCGGGCTTTACCTTGTTCGAAACCATGCGGGTGGAAGACGGGGCGTGCCAGCGCCTGGATCAGCATCTGGTGCGGCTGGCGGCTTCCGCTGCGTGCTTCGGCTTCGGGTTTGAGCACGCTCGCGCGTTGGCGTTGGTGCAGGCGGCCGTGGCGGATCTCGGGGCCGGCACCTGGCGCCTGCGGCTGGCGCTGGACAAGGCGGGCAGCTTCACCGTTGCCCACGGCCCGGTGGCGCCGCTCGCCGCGGCCCCGGTGCGCGTGGTGCTGGCCGCGCAGGCGCTGCCGGTCGCGGACGCGTTGCGCCGCCACAAGACCAGCGCGCGCGCCGTCTATGACGCCGGCTGGCAAGCGGCCGAGCGCGCCGGCGCCTTCGACAGCCTCTTCTTCAACGCCCGCGGCGAGCTGCTCGAAGGCGGCCGCAGCTCGGTGTTCGTCAAGGTGGAAGGCGAGTGGCTAACGCCGCCGCTAGCCGCCGATATCCTGCCCGGCGTGATGCGCGCTGCGGTGCTGGGCGAAGGTGCACGCTACCTCGGCGGGACGGTGCGCGAGGCGGTTGTCACGCGGGCCATGCTGCTGAGCGCGGAGGCACTAGCGCTGGCGAATTCGTTGCGGGGCGTGCTATTGGCGGAGTTGCCGGCAACAGCCTGATCCAGGCGTTCAGGGGTGGCGCGTATCCAGCCGCCCGTCGCCAAGCTTCCAGCGCACCACGCCCGGCAGGTTGATCAACTCGCGATCGTGGCAGACCATCACCACGCTGCGGCCTTCGGCGGCCAGGTCCTGCACCAGGCCGATCACCTGCTCGCGAGCGTGGCCGTCCAGGCTGGAGGTGGGCTCGTCCAGCAGCAGCAAATCGGGCTCCAGCACCTTGGCGCGGGCCAGTGCCACGCGCTGCACCTCGCCGCCGGACAGGCATTCGGGGGCGGTGTCCTGCACGTGCGTGATGCCGGCCCAGCCCAGCGCGGCTCCCACGCGCCGCCTGACTTCGTCGTCGGGCATGCCACGCGCCTTCAGGCCATAGGCGATGTTCTCGCGCACCGAGGTGCGAAACAGGTAGGGATGCTGGTGCAGGTAGGCAATGCGCTGGCGCAGCGCGGCGGGCAGCGGATCGAGTGCGGCGTTGTGCGGCGTGCCGTCCGCGCTGGTCCAGGCCACGGTCGCGCCGGGTGCGCGCTCCAGCCCCGCCACCATGCGCAGCAGCGTGCTCTTGCCCGCGCCATTGACACCGGTCAGCACAACCACAGCGGCGCGCGGGAAGGCAAGCTCGGCAATATCGAACAGCCCCCGCGCGCCTACCTGGCGCTGCAAGCCGCGCACCGTCAGCAGCGGCGGCAGCTGGGAAGGCGGCAACGCCTGCCCGTCAGGCGTGCGGCGCGCGGGCAGGGTGCTCATCGGCGAAATCCTCCCGCGCCTTGCAGCCACGCCAGCATCACATTGACGAGCACTGCCAGTGCGATCAGCACAACGCCCAGCGCAATACCCTGGGCGAATTCTCCCTTGCTGGTTTCCAGCGCGATGGCGGTGGTGATGGTCCGGGTGGCGCCTTCGATATTGCCGCCGATCATCAGTGCCGAGCCGACTTCGGCGATGACCCGCCCAAAGCCCGCCACCAGTGCGGCCATCAGGCCAAAGCGCATCTCGCGCAGGACGGTGAAAAAGGTTCGCCAGCGCCCGGCACCCAGTACCCAGGCGGTTTCACGCAGCCGCGCATCCGCCCCCTGCAAGGTGGACAGGGCAAACGCCAGCACCACCGGGAAGCCGATCACCGCCTGTCCGAGCACCATGCCGCTGCGGGTAAACAGCAAGGAGAAGTTGCCCAGCGGCCCGTGGCGGGTGAACAGCAGGTAGAGGACCAGCCCGACCAGCACGGTCGGGAAGGAGAGGAAGGCCTGCGCCACCACCACCACCACACGCCGCCCGGGAAAATCGTGGGTGGCGATCAGGTAGGCCGCGCCGATGGCGGGCACGGCGGCCATCGCCAGCCCGAGCACGGCCACCACCAGCGAGGTCCAGACGATGAACCAGATGGCGCCGTCACCGCTGGCCAGAAGCGCAAAGGCCGCGGCGGTGGCGGCACCGATCTCCATTGCCGGCGCGCGCTCAGGCCGAGAAGGTGTGCTCGACGGCCGGGAAGCTGCCGTCCTTCACGGCCGCCACGTAGGCGCGCACGGCGGCCTCGATCGAGCCGGCGCCTTCCATGAAGTTGCGCACGAACTTGGCCTTGCGGCCCGGGTAGACGTTGATCATGTCCTGCAGCACCAGTACCTGGCCGGAGCAATCCGCGCCGGCGCCGATGCCGATGGTCGGGATCGTCAGTAGGCCGGTGACCACGCCGGCCACAGCCGCCGGCACCGCTTCCATCACGATCAGCTGGGCGCCCGCGGCTTGCAGCGCGAGCGCGTCGCGCTTGAGCTGCGCCGCGCTTTCGTCGGTCTTGCCCTGCACCTTGAAGCCGCCCAGCGCGTGCACCGACTGCGGCGTCAGGCCAATGTGGCCGCACACCGGAATGCTGCGCTCGACCAGGAACTTGACGGTGGGCGCGAGCCAGTCGCCGCCCTCCAGCTTGACCATTTGCGCGCCGGCCCGCATCAACGCCACGGCGCTGGTGAAGGTGGCTTCCGGGGTGGGATAGGTGCCGAATGGCAGGTCCGCCACCAGCAGCGCGCTCTGGTTGCCGCGTGCCACGCATTCGGTGTGATAGACAATCTGTTCGAGCGTCACGGGCAGCGTGGTCTGCTGGCCTTGCATGACATTGCCAAGGGAGTCGCCGACCAGCAGCACCTCGACCCCGCAGTAGTCGAGCAGCGCGGCGAAGCTGGAGTCGTAGGCGGTCAGCATGGCGATTTTTTCGCCGGCGGCGCGCATCGCTTGCAGCTTGGGGATGGTGACGGTCTTGCGGGAGGGGTCGAGGAGGTAACTCATGACGTTGGGCCGGTAGAGAGACGGGAGACGGGCCGGCCGCAATGCGGCAGTGCATTCATGATCGGTGCATCAACGCATCTGCATCCGTGCGGCAAGGCCTTTGCCCCTTTCAGTTCGTACTGCGCGAGGCGCTCGGCCCCAGGATGGGGCCACGGGATTCGCGGCAGCGACTGCTGTCGTTATGGTGAAGGCTGGCAGGCGGGAGAGCCTGTCAGGGCGCAGCGAGATTGAGAAAGGCCTTGCGGCCACGCATGTTTTCGATGCGCGACAGTAGTGTACGGAAATCGGCGTCGTTGTCTACCGGGCTGAAGTGGGCGGTGTCGACGATCATGACCGGTGCTTCGTCGTAGCGATGGAACAGCTCGCCGTAGGCATCCGACAATCGCTCCAGATAGGCATCGTCGATGCTGGACTCGCCAGGCGCGTTGCGCCGGGCGATGCGCTCGCGCAGCAGGGCGGGTGAGGCCTGCAGCACGATGACGAGGTCTACACGCTGGCCTTGGGCCGGCAGGCGCGCGGCGAGGGCGTCGTACAGCGCGAGTTCGTCCTCGGGCAGGGTCAGCCCGGCGTAGAGGCGGTCCCGGGTGTGCAGGAAATCGCCTACCACGCGCTGGCCCGCCAGCAGTGCCGCCTGCCAAGCCTTGAGCTGCTGCGCGCGCTGGTTCATCAGCGACAGCTGCAGCGGCAGCGCGTATCGCGCGGGCTCGCGGTAGTAGCGTTCCAGGAAGGGGTTTTCGCGCGCAGCATCGAGCAATTCGCCGGTGCGCAGGGTTTGCGCCAGGCGTTGCGCGAGCGCGGTCTTGCCGGCTCCGATGGGGCCTTCCACCACAATGCGGCGCAGGTGTTCGAGCATGGGCGGGTCCGGTCGGCTAGGGGGAACTACACAGTACAGGGCGGATAAAGCGGGGCCGGCTTGCCGCTGCCGGCCATGGCTTCAGGAATCGCTGCGCGCGTCCAGTTGCCGCGTGCACTTGCAAAAGGAGACCTTCTCGACGCGCTGCGTGCTGACCGCGGCCAGGTAATCCGCCGCGCGGCCAAGGCCGGGGACAACCAGTTCGGCATCCAGCTCAAGCAGCGGCACCAGCGTGAAGGCGCGTTCGGCCAGGCGTGGATGCGGCACCACCAGCTTTTCGTCCTGGTGGATTTCGTCGCCAAAGACCAGCAGGTCCAGGTCGAGGGTGCGTGGTGCGTTGCGGAAAGGCCGCTCGCGGCCAAACTGATCCTCGATGTGGTGACAGATGCGCAATAGCTGGGCGGCGGTGAACGAGGTCTCCACCTTGACCACCGCGTTGTAATAGTCGTTGCCCGTCGCATCGACCGGGGCCGTGCGATAGAGCGACGATCTCGCCAGCACCGTGATGCCGACCTGCTGGGCCAGGCACACGATGGCATCTTTCAGAGCCTGCCGGGCGTCACCCAGGTTGGCTCCGATGCCGATAAAGGCAAGTGTCATTACGATTCCTCCGGCTGGACGCGTACCTTGCCGGTTTTCCGGTCTGCAGTGGAGCCGGATTCCTGGCTCGCGTCCATATCACTCCGCGGAGAAACTTTATCCGATTTCCGCGGACTGCGCCGGCGGCGCTTCTTGCGTGCCGGGCCGCCGCTGTCGCTGCTATCGCCATCTCCGGCGGGTTCAAAGCCTTCGGCATCGCCCGCGCCGCCGCTGCCGCCGCCGCCTTGCTTGCCGGCGCCGCGCACCGGGCGCACTGCCTCGATCAGGTCCTCGCGGCCGTGGCTATCGGCATCCTGGAAGTCTTGCCACCATTTCGCCAGCTCGGCCGGCTGCTCGCCGGATTCGCAGCGCAGGTAGAGGAAATCGAAGCCGGCACGGAAGCGCGGCGATTCGATCAGGCGGAACGGCATGCGGCCCACGCGCTTCTCGAAGCGCGGCTGCATGCCCCAGATGTCCCGCATGTCGGTGACAAAGCGGCGCTGGATGGCGAGCTGGCCGGTCTGGCGTTCCAGCACGTCGTCCATGGCGATATTGAGCGCGGCGATGGCGTGTTCGCCTTGCTCGCGCAGCGTGGTCCAACGCTGCAGCACGTGGTGCCAAAGCAGCGCGGCAAACAGGAAGCCCGGCGAGACCGGCTTGCCAACCTGCACACGCTGGTCCGTGTTGTCCAGCGCCAGTTGCACGAAGCGCTGGCCCATCGGCTGCTCCAGCGCGACATCCAGCAGCGGCAGCAGGCCGCGGTGCAGGCCAGCCTTGCGCAGCTCCTGCAGCGACGCCCAGGCATGGCCTGACATCAGCAGCTTGAGCATCTCGTCGAACAGGCGCGCGCTGGGCACATTGTGGATCAGCGAGGCCAGGTCGGCGATCGGCTGGCGGGTGTCCTCGTCGATCGTGAACCCGGTCTTGGCGGCGAAGCGCACCACGCGCAGCATGCGGATGGGGTCTTCGCGGTAGCGTGTGACCGGATCGCCGATCATGCGCAGCGTGCGTGCGCGGATGTCCTCCATGCCCTGGTGGTAGTCGTACACTAGTTGCTGGGCGGGGTCGTAGTACATCGCGTTGATGGTGAAGTCGCGGCGTTCCGCGTCTTCGGCCTGCGAGCCCCACACGTTGTCGCGCAGCACGCGGCCAGAGGCATCGATCGCGTGGGTCTTGCTGTCGAGCTCGGAGCGCTTGAGGCGGCGCCCTTCGGGCAAGGTCTCGCTGGCGACCGCGTCGACCAGCGCGCGGAAGGTGGAGACTTCAATGATTTCCTGCTCGCGCCCGCCATAGAACGTCACGTGCACGATCTGGAAGCGCCGGCCGATGATGCGCGAGCGGCGGAACAGCGCCTGCACCTGGTCAGGCGTGGCGTTGGTGGCGACGTCGAAGTCCTTGGGCTTGATGCCCAGCAGCAGGTCGCGCACCGCGCCGCCGACGATAAACGCCTCGTAGCCCGCCTGCTGCAGCGTGGAGGTGACCTTGATGGCGTTGCGCGAGATCAGCGACTGGTCGATCTGGTGCTCGGCATGCGCAACGATATTCGGCGCATGGGCGCGCTGGCCGCGGCGTTTGACGGGGCGCTGCTGGGTGCCCGGCTTGCCTAGCAGCCGGTTGATTAGCTTTTTGATCACGTCAGAACAGGTCCATGATGCGCCAGCCTGACGCGGCGGCGTGGTGACGCAGGCGATCGTCCGGGTTGGCGGCGATCGGCTCGCTGACCTTCTCCAGCAGCGGCAGGTCGTTGGCCGAGTCGCTGTAGAAGGTGGTGTTTTCGAAGGCATCCCAATGGGTGCCCATGCTCTTTAGCCAGGCTTCCACCCGGGTTATCTTGCCCTCGCGGAAGCTGGGGATGCCATCCACTTCGCCGGTGAAGGCGCCGTCGGGCTTGCCGTTGGCGGTGGCCGGCTCGGTGGCGATCAGGTGCTTGATACCGAAAGCCGCCGTGATCGGGGCGGTGACGAAACTATTGGTAGCGGTGACCACGGCGCACAGGTCGCCGGCGTCGAGGTGCTTGTAGACCAGTGCACGCGCCTGCGGCGTGATGACCGGATCGATCACTTCACGCATGAACTGGCTGCGCAACGCTTCCAGGTGGTCGCGCGGATTGGCCGCCAGCGGCGCCAGCGCGAAACGCAGGAAAGCCTGGATATCCAGGGTGCCAGCCTTGTAATGGCCGAAGAACTCGTCGTTCCTGCGGCGGTAGAATTCCTCGTCGACAACGCCCAGGCGCACCAGGAAGCGGCCCCATTCGTGGTCGCTGTCGGTCGGGAGCAAGGTGTGGTCGAGGTCGAACAATGCCAGATTCATGGGCGGCGATTTTACATTAACGTGACTGTGAGAGCTTTCTTAACGTCTCTGGATGCCAACAAAGGCAAGCACGGTGCATGCCATGGGTCACGCGCGCTGGCGCGCAGGCTCTGGCTCACTCGCGCAACTCGGCAAACATTTCCCGCAACAGGGGCAGCGTGACGGCGCGCTTGCGTTCCAGCGAATAGGTGTCCAGTGCGTCCAACAGCGCCATCAGGCTGGGCATGTCGCGGTATTTGCGCGTGACCAGCCAGTGCGGGATTTCCGGCGAAAGCTGCAGCCCGCGCTCGCGCGCGGCCTGCACCAGCGCCGCCATCTTGTCCTCGTCCGACAGCGGTGCCAGCTGATAGACCAGGCCCCAGCCCAGCCGCGTGCGCAGGTCCTCGCGCACCGGCATGGCCAGCGGCGCCTGGCTGCCGGCCACCACGATGGCGGTGCGCACGTGAGCCCGGACCTCGTTGTACAGCGAGAACACGGCGATCTGGCGCGCTTCGTCGAGCAGTTCCACATCGTCCACGGTGTAGAGCTGGCAACTCGGGTCGAAGATGAAGTCCGACAAGGCGTGATGCGGGCTCAGGTAGCGGCAACGGATGCCGGCCTGGTAGCCACTGTCGCAGACCGCATGCAGCAGGTGGGTGCGGCCCGAGCCCACTTCGCCCCACAGGTAGATCAGGCGGTCGGCGGCCCGCTCCTGCGCTACTGCCGTGGCCAGGTCGCGCAGGCGCTGCACCGGCTCGCGGTTGACCGCAACGAAAAAATTCTCGAAGGTCGAGGGCGGCGGACTGCCAAGTTCAAGCGATAGCTGCTTGGGACGCTGAAACATGACTTATCGGTTACTTGTTGTGCGAATCATCTGTCAGGTAAACGCGTCGCGGCTGGCAGGCGCTGACCGCCTGTAGGGCGCGGGCAGAACGGCCGGTGGCTGCCGGAATCATCTTCATCGGGAATGGCTGCGGACAATACTTCATGACACGGAACACCGGAAACTGGAAGCCGGAAGCCCGTATCCGTTAAAATTGCAATTCTACTGGACTCGCGGCCGCAAATCGCCGTCGTGAGCGCCGCATTCCTCACTTCATACTCCAGGAAAAGCAGGTTCCCATGAGCGCATCCCCCACTTCCGGCCAGGCAGGCCTCTCCTACCGCGATGCCGGCGTCGATATCGACGCGGGCGACGCGCTCGTCGACCGCATCAAGCCGTTCGCCAAGCGCACCATGCGCGAAGGCGTGATGGCCGGCATCGGGGGCTTCGGCGCACTGTTCGAGTTGTCCAAGAAATACAAGGAACCGGTGCTCGTTTCCGGCACCGACGGCGTGGGCACCAAGCTCAAGCTGGCCTTCCAGCTGAACCGCCACGACACCGTGGGTCAGGACCTGGTCGCCATGAGCGTCAACGACATCCTGGTGCAGGGTGCTGAGCCGCTGTTCTTCCTCGACTACTTCGCCTGCGGCAAGCTCGACGTGGAAACCGCGGCGACCGTGATCAAGGGCATCGCCCATGGCTGCGAGCTGTCCGGCTGCGCGCTGATCGGTGGCGAAACCGCCGAAATGCCCAGCATGTACCCCGACGGCGAGTACGACCTGGCCGGCTTCGCGGTCGGCGCCGTGGAGAAGAGCCGCATCATCGACGGTACCACCATCGTGCCGGGCGACGTGGTGCTGGGCCTGGCTTCGTCGGGCGCGCACTCCAACGGCTACTCGCTGGTGCGCAAGATCATCGAAGTGGCCAAGCCGGACCTGAACGCAGACTTCCACGGCCAGCGCCTGCAGGACGCCATCATGGCGCCCACCCGCATCTACGTGAAGCCGCTGCTGTCGCTGATCGAGACCCTGCCGGTCAAGGGCATGGCCCACATCACCGGCGGCGGCCTGACCGAGAACGTGCCGCGCGTACTGGCGCAGAACGTGACCGCCGTGCTGCAGCGCGACGCCTGGACCCTGCCGCCGCTGTTCCAGTGGCTGCAAGCCCAGGGCAATGTTGCCGACGACGAAATGCACCGCGTGTTCAACTGCGGCATCGGCATGGTGGTGATCGTCGCCAAGGAAGACGCCGACCGCGCCATTCGCCATCTGCAAGCCGCTGGCGAAGCCGTGTGGCAGATCGGCGAAATCCGCGAGCGTGAAGAAGGCCAGGCACAGACCATCGTGGTCTGAGCGGTCCCGCTCCAATAAAAAAACGGCGCATGCTCAGGCATGCGCCGTTTTTTTATGCCCGCCGGGCGCTGAACGAAGCCTGTGGGACAGGCCAAGACCGTTTGCAATGGCGACGGTCTGCGGAGTTACTCCGTCGCGCCCAGCTTCGCCAGCGCGTCCCCGGTCACCCGGCAAATTCGCCAGTCCGGCATCACGTCCGCACCCATTGCCCGGTAGAAATCAATGGAAGGCGTGTTCCAGTCCAGCACGCTCCATTCGAAGCGGCCGCAGCCGCGCTCCACCGCCAGCGCCGCAAGATGCTTGAGCAGGACCTTGCCCAGCCCATGGCCGCGCCAGGCGGGGTCGACATAGAGATCTTCCAGATACAGCCCGGGCTTGGCCAGGAAGGTCGAGAAATTGTGGAAGAACAAGGCGAACCCGACGGCCTGCGGACCCTGAGCGCCGGGGACCTCCACCAGCACAGCCTCGGCATGCGGGCGCGGGCCAAACAGTGCCTCGCGCAGTTTTTCCGGCGTGGCTTCGACCAGGTGGGTGAGTTTCTCGTATTCGGCCAGTCCCGTGATCAGCGCGAGCAAGGTTTCGCAATCGTCGGAAGTGGCGGGGCGCAGTACGAAATCGGTGGCAGGCATGGCGGGATTTGACGTCATCGGCAAGATATAAACGACGATTATCGCTTATCCGTCACACTCGTTCCCCATTCCCCATTCCCCATTCCCCATTCCCCATTCCCCATTCCCCATTGACGCTACGCTTGCCCGATCCGCGCCAGCCGCGCCACCTGCGCGACGTAGTCCTGCGCCAGGCAGTCCACAACCTCCCGCTCGGGCGTGCTGCGCAGCCAGGTCAGCTGGCGCTTGCAGAGCTGCCGGGTGGCGGCCAGGCCGCGCTCGCGCATGGTGTCGAAATCGGTCTCGCCGTCGAGGTATTCCCACACCTGCCGGTAGCCGACGCAGCGGATCGCGGGCAGCGCAGGCTGCAGGTCGCCGCGCGCGCGCAACCGTTGCACTTCCTCGATAAAGCCGCCGGCCAGCATGGCGTCATAGCGGGTGGCGATGCGCGCGTGCAGCACGGCGCGGTCCGACGGCTCCAGCGCGATCACGCGGTAGCGTCGGTCGGCCGCGCCGGCAAAGGCGCGCTCGTCGGCCTGCCGCGCCAGCAGCGCCGACATGGGCTGGCCGGACAGGCGGTGGATCTCCAGTGCGCGCTGGATGCGCTGGGCATCGTTGGGCGCGAGGCGCGCCGCGGTGACCGGGTCCACCTCGGCCAGCATGGCGTGCAGCGCCGGCCAGCCGCGCTCGGCGGCCAGCGCGTCCAGCTCGGCACGCAGGGCCGGATCGGCTTGTGGGAGGTCGTTCAGGCCCTGCGTTAGCGCCTTGTAGTACAGCATGGTGCCGCCGACGATCAGCGGTTCGCGGCCGCGCGCGCGGATCGCCACGATCAGCCGCTCGGCGTCGGTGACGAACTGGGCGGCCGAGTAGCTATCGGCCGGATCGATGATGTCGATCAGGTGGTGCGGCACCGTGGCCAGTTCGGCGGGCGAGGGCTTGGCGGTGCCGATGTCCATCTCGCGGTAGACCAGGGCCGAGTCCAGGCTGATGATCTCGATCGGCGTCTGCGCGGCCAGCGCCAGTGCCGCGGCGGTCTTGCCGGAGGCGGTGGGGCCGAGCAGGCAGACCACCGGCGCGTGGCCTGATGCGGGCGCGGCGGTGCCGCTGGGTGAGGCTGTTGTCATCGAGTCATCGAGTCGTCGGGCATGCGGCTTACTGCCCGCGCAGGAACAGGCGATCGAGTTCCGCCACGGTCAGCTGCACCCAGGTGGGCCGGCCGTGGTTGCACTGGTCGGCGCGCTCGGTCTGCTCCATCTGGCGCAGCAGCGCGTTCATTTCTTCCAGCGTGAGCTTGCGGTTGGCGCGCACCGCGCTGTGGCAAGCCAGCGTGGCCAGCAGTTCGTTCTGGCGCTCGACCAGCACGCGCGAGCCGCCGAAGGCTTGCAGGTCGCGCAGCACGTCGCGCGCCAGGGCTTCGGTGTCGGCCTGCTTGAGCAGAGCGGGAATCGCGCGGATTGCCAGCGTGGTGGGCGAGACCTGCGCGATGTCGAAGCCGAGCAAGGTGAGGGTTTCCTGATGCTCCTCGGCCGTGCCGATTTCCACGGGGCTGGCTGTGAGCGTGACCGGGATCAGCAGCGACTGCACCGCGAGCTCGCGCGCTTCGAGCGCGGTCTTGATCTGCTCGTAGAGGATGCGCTCGTGGGCGGCGTGCATATCCACCAGCACCAGGCCGCGCGCGTTCTGCGCCAGCACATAGATGCCGTGCAGCTGCGCGATGGCATAGCCCAGCGGGCTGGCCTCGTCTTCGGGAAGTTCCTGGCGGGCCAACTGGTCCAGCAGGCCGGGCGGGTCGTTCTCGCGCGCGGCTTGCGCATCGGCCAGCCAGGCCGGGGGTGTGGCGCCCGGGCCGGCCGGCGGGACATAGGTGGCCTGGCCGCGGGAAAACCCGCCGCCCGGCTGGATTGCGTCGCGCACCATGCCGAGGTAGGCCTGCCGGGGCTGGGCCACGCCGAGCTCGGTCTGCCGTGCGGCGGCCGTGTAGTCGACCCATGGGCGCGGGCTGGCGCCGCCGCCCATGCCGCCGCTTCTGCCCGATCCGGCGAAGCCACCGGAGCCGCTGGAGCCGCTGCCAAAGCTTCGCGCGCCCGGGAATCCGCCGGCGCCACCAATCGGCTCGGCCGCCGCCGGATCGGCTGCGTCGACCGACGTATGCAGGCTGTCACCCTGCTCGCCGGCCTGCCGCGCCAGGCAACGCTGCACGGCGTGGTAGACAAACTGGTGCACCGAGCGCGATTCGCGGAAACGCACTTCGATCTTGGACGGGTGCACGTTCACGTCCACCATCTCGGGCGGCAGGTCCATGCACAGCACGTAGGAGGGGAAGCGGTCGCCGTGCAGCACGTCCTGGTAAGCACTGCGCACCGCGTGGGTAAGCAGCTTGTCACGCACGTAGCGGCCGTTGACGAAGAAGAACTGCTGGTCCGGGCGCCCGCGCGAGGCGGTGGGCAGCCCGGCAAAGCCATACAGGTGCAAGCTGCCGGCCTCTTCGTCCAGTGGCAACCGGGCATTGGCGAAGTCGGCGCCCAGCACCTGGGCGGTGCGCGTGGCGACGTCGCCGGCGTTCCAGTGCTCCATCGGCTTGCCATTGTGATGGACCGAGATGGCCACGTCCGGGCGCGCTAGCGCCGCGCGCCGCACCATCTCCAGGCAGTGGCCAAACTCGGTTTGTTCGGATTTCAGGAACTTTCTGCGCGCTGGCGTGTTGAAGTAAAGGTGCTGCACGTCGACGGTGGTGCCCACGCCGCCGGATGCGGGCTGTACCACACCGGTGTCGGCGATCACCTGCATCGCGTGGGTATCGCTGGCGGTGCGGCTGGTCAGGGTCAGCTCGGACACCGAGGCGATCGAGGCCAGTGCTTCGCCGCGAAAACCGAGCGTCAGTACCGCTTCAAGCTCGTCCAGCGAGGCGATCTTGCTGGTGGCGTGGCGCTTGAGCGCGACCGGCAGCTCATCGGCGGGAATACCGCAGCCGTTGTCGGCAATCACGATGCGGCGCACGCCACCTTCCTCCAGGCGGAGGTTGAGCTGGGTGGCGCCGGCGTCCAGCGCGTTCTCCAGCAGTTCCTTGACCACGGAGGCGGGGCGCTCCACCACCTCGCCGGCCGCGATCTGGCTGATCAGCTGGTCGGGCAGGGGGCGGATGGGACGGAGCGGCTGGGCTGGGTGCGGGGCTTGGGCAGGCATGGGCGGAATTATACGTGGGTGCGCCGCCTGGCCCATGGGCGCGCGATGGATGAAAAGTGGCTGGGCAAGGTGACTTTGGCGCCTGTCCGGTCTTGTATGATGTCGGCAAATTATCGAACGGGGATCGAATTGGATATCGCATTGCAGTTCATCGACATGCTGCTGCACGTCGACAAATACCTAGGCACCGTCATCCAGAACTACGGTGCGTGGGTCTACGCCATCCTCTTTGCCATCGTGTTCGCGGAGACCGGGCTTGTGGTGCTGCCTTTTCTCCCGGGCGATTCCCTGTTGTTTATCGCCGGCGCCTTCTGCGCCACGCACGCCATGAACGAATGGGCGCTGGTCGGCCTGCTGCTGGTGGCGGCGATCGGCGGCAATACGGTCAACTACTTTGTCGGCAGCTGGGTCGGGCCGAAAGTGTTCGACGGCCATTGGCGCTTCCTGGACCAGCAGGCGCTGCGCAAGACGCACGATTTCTACGAGCGCCACGGCGGCAAGATGCTGGTGATGGCCCGTTTCCTGCCGATCGTGCGTACCTTCGCGCCGTTCGTGGCCGGCGTGTCGCAGATGACGTTCGCCAAGTTCCAGCTGTTCAACGTGATCGGCGCGGCGGCCTGGGTGCTGGGCCTGGTGTTTGCCGGCTACTTCTTCGGCAACCTGCCGTTCATCAAGCAGTACCTGAACCTGATCGTGCTGGCGGGCATCGGCGCGGCTGTGGTACCGCTGGTGCTGGGTGGCCTGTGGAAGCTCGTGCGGGGCGGCAAGCGCCGTCCTTCCTGAGCCAGCGGGGGCAGGCCCCGGCCTGCCCCGCCTGAGTCTCAGGTTACTTTCAGCTTACGCTGCGGCTCATCATGCGCAGCGCCGGCATGCGGTCGCGGATCTGCGTGGTGTCGGCCGCATCCGGGCGCGCCATCACATAGGCTTCCAGGTCGGCCAGCGCCGGGCGGAAGCACTCCAGGTTGGCATACGCAAGCCCGCGGTCGCGGACCTCCTCGATCGAGCCGGGCAGCAGGATCACCAGGCGGTTCTGCACCGCCAGCAAGCGCTGCCAGCGCGACTCCTGCAGATAAATCGACTTGAGATTGCGCAGCATGCGCGCCACGATCTCGCGGTGGCTGGCCACCTGCAGGAACAGGCCCAGCGGCACCTCGTTGGGATCCGCGATGCCCTCGCGCTCCAGGTGCGGGTCGAGCATCTCCTGCAACTGTTCCTTTGACAAGGTCTCGCCGGTGAGCGGGTCCACCACCACCTCACCGGCCGGGATCGACATCCGCACCAGGAAATGGTTAGGGAAGGACACGCCCTTGAGCGGCAGCCCAATGTGCTGGCCCAGTTCCATATAGAGTACCGCCAGCGAAATCGGGATGCCGCGCCGCTGCTTGAGCACGACGTTCAGGTACGAGTTGTCGGGGTCGTAGTAATCGTTCGCGTTGGCGCCGAAGCCCAGGTCGCGGTAGAAGAAATGATTGAGCAGACGCATGCGCTGGATGGCCGGCGTACCTTCGGCGACGCGGCGTTTCAGGCGTACCGCGAGCATGTCGAGCGCTGCGAGCTCGGCCTGCAGGTCCAGGTCCGGATAGGCATCCTGGGCGATCGAGAGCACGGTCTCTGTCAGCGGGATACCGTTCTCGTCTGCCACGAGACTGGCAAAGTATTCCAGGACTTTCGTGGTTGTCATTGCGGCGTTCCTGAATGCGGCCTGGCGGCTGTTCCAGATGAATGCTGGCGGCGTGGCGTGCGTTCCCGAACGGTAGGGTGTTGGTACCGTCCGCGGTCGCGCGCCTTGGCAGAACCGCTTCGTCTCATTCTGACACAACCTCAGTAGCCTTGACCCTGCACCGCGCGCTGCCGCGACCCCTGGCCCGGTGCCGTCTGGCACTGGCGACAAGGGCAGGTTTGGCAGGCGGGGGCTTGTTAGCCGGCTCTCCGCTTGAAAGCGGAGTATCTCAGCCCCATGAGCCACAGTGTACCGAAGTAGACGACTGCCGCAAGTACCAGGCACGAGGCCAGCAGGGCGATACGCAACAATGGCGTGGCACCCAGGGCGACCCAGTCGAAGTTGCGGGCGAACCACAACAGCATGCCCGCCAGCAGCGTTACGGCGGTCAGCAACTGGGCCAGGAACAACCACCAGCCCTTGGCCGGCGAGTAGAAGCCGCGCTTGCGCAGGCCCAGGAACAGCAGCAGCGCGTTGACGGTGGCGCCGAAGCTGATCGACAACGCCAGGCCCGCATGGCCAAAGCGCGGCACGAACACGTAGTTGGACAACTGCGTGATCACCAGCACCAGCAGGGCGATCTTGACCGGTGTGCGGATGTCCTGGCGGGCATAGAAGCCCGGCGCCAGGATCTTGATTAGGATCAGTCCCAGCAGGCCGATGCCGTAGGAGACCAGCGCCTGGCGGGTCATTTCCACCGCATGGGCGTCGAACTTGCCATAGTTGAACAGCACCGCCGTGAGCGGCGCGCCGAACACGAACAGCCCCACCGCGCATGGCACGGCCAGCAGGAAGGTCAGGCGCAGGCCCCAATCCAGCAGGCCGGAGTATTCGGCCCGGTTTTCCTCGGCGCTGGCTTTCGACAGGCTCGGCAGCAAGATGGTGCCCAGCGCCACGCCCAGCAGCGCGGTTGGGAATTCCATCAGGCGGTCGGCATAGGTCAGGTAAGACACACTGCCGGCGGCCAGGCGCGAGGCAATATTGGTATTGATGATCAGGCTGATCTGGGCCACCGAGACCGCCAGCAGCGCCGGCGCCATTTGCCGCATGACGCGGCGCACGCCGGGCTCTGCCCAGGCCGCGCGCAGGTTCAAGCGCAGGCGCGGCATCACGCCCAGGCGCCGGAGCGCCGGAATCTGCACCGCCAGCTGCAGGATGCCGCCCACCAGCACGCCCCAGGCCTGCGCGTAGATCGGCTGCGCCATATGGGGGCCGACAAACAGCGCGGCGATGATCAGGCAGATATTGAGCAGTACCGGGGTGAAGGCCGGCATGGCAAAGCGGCGCCAGGTGTTCAGGATGCCGGAGGCCAGCGCCACCAGTGAGATCAAGCCGATGTAGGGAAACATCACGCGTGTCATGAAGACCGCGGCGTCATAGGTTTCACCGCCATGCTGGCGAAAGCCCGTGGCGACGACCATCATGACCACCGGCGCGCCGATCACGCCAAGCAGCGAGACGCCCATCAGGACCCAGGTCATGACCGTGGCAACGGCATCGATCAGCGCGCGGGTATCGGTTTCGCCACGCTTGCTGTGGTATTCACCCAGGATCGGCACGAAGGCTTGCGAGAACGCGCCCTCGCCGAAGATCCGGCGCAGCAGGTTGGGGATGCGGAACGCCACGTTGAAGGCGTCGGTCATGTCCGAGGCGCCGAAGGCACGCGCGATCAGGATCTCGCGGATGAGGCCTGTGATGCGCGACAGCATCGTCAGGCTGCTGATGGTGGCGAGCGCTTTGAGCAGGTTCAAGATGGTTCGGCGGCAAGGGGTGGCGGCGGCAGCGTGGGTCGGACCGCCGGTGCGAACCGGGTTCAGACGCCGGGCGCGCGCCAAAGTTGCATCGAGGCCACGCGAGGGCGGGGCCGGTGTGGCGCGTATTATACGGTTTGGCCCCGCAGGCGCCCGGATATGCACGTATATCGGCCTTTGCTTCGCCCTGCTCGAGATGAGGTGCGGCTCGGCTTGCCAGCCGCTTTTTCTTGTGTGTATAATTGCCGATTCACAAGGCTAGTTGCGTTCCGGATTCGTGTGCCAGTGCATCCCGGGTCGCTTGATGTGCACTTAATTGTGTCCGCGGTTTGCTCCGTCCTCCCGTCGGGCACGCATCTGAATTCAGGAAATCTACTTAAATGGCAAATTCCGCACAAGCTCGCAAGCGCGCGCGCCAGGCCGTCGCCCAGAACGCCCACAACTCCAGCCTGCGTTCGCGTCTGCGTACCGCAGTGAAGGCTGTTCGCAAGGCGATCGAAGCCGGCGACAAGGCTGCTGCTGCCGAGATCTTCAAGAACTCGCAATCGATCATCGACGCTATTGCCGACAAGAAGATCGTGCACAAGAACAAGGCTGCGCGCCACAAGTCGCGCCTGTCGTCAGCTATCAAGTCGATGGCTGCCTGATATAGGCAATGGTGCCGGGCGCAAGCCAGGCACCTTCCGGCTGTTCGCCGGCCATTGCGTTGACCGCGCCGTTTCGGCGGCGTGTCACGGTCCTGGTCAGGTTGTCAGTCGGCAGGGTGGGTCTCCTACGGGGTATCCAGCCGATAAAAAAGCTCGTCATTTGACGAGCTTTTTTTTGCTTTGTACTTTGGGCTGGCGCCGGTCCTGAGGGTGCGTGCGGCTAGCTGCGGCCATGCCGCAGCTTCTTCGGTGTGGACTCACTCCAGCGAGCAGGCCTCGACCAGCTGCAGGTTGTTGTCGCGCGCGAAGTTGAGCACGAAGTCGAGCGCCTTGGGCTCGATGTCGCGCAGCCGCGCATCGACCACCACGCTCTTCAGCCCGCCGGCTATCACTGGCCGCACGTAAGGTGAGTAAGTGATGCGGGGGTCGCCGGTGTCGCCCTCGGGGCGGAATTGCGCCATCACGCCACACAGTCGTTCAGCCCAGTCGCTTGGGCGGAAGGTCTTGCCTTCCTTGGTGATGCCTTGGATGAAGTATTCGCGAACTGTGGGATTCATGGGACTGCGGGGATAAGACGGGTGACTCGACGGTAAACCCGCCAGACTGACCAAACGGAAGCCCGTTTGACGCGGCCAGGAAACAATTAGTTCGTTTCATTCCGGCCGTGGCGGCGGGGGCGTCGGTGTCGGCGGGGGCACTTTTGATGCCGGCAGCGGGCGGTGGCATGGGTATGCCGGGCCCCGCGTGAATCAGCCGGTATTATATCTTATATAAGACTCGCGCATAAGCCTCCGTGCCGGGCGAGGTGCCGTGCATGCTCGCCAAAGCCACAATAATCCCTTATGATTCTTACAGTTAAATTGCGTAAGCGACGCGAAAGGCGGCTCCGCGGCATGGCCAGGTCATGAACCCTTCATGGCGGCGTGCCACCACCGAGCCGCCTTCTTTGTTTTATGAGCCCAACTTCGATCAAGCATTACCTCCAGTTCAGCGACCTGACTCCCGACGAGTACGAGTACCTGCTGGACCGCGCACGGATTCTGAAGACCAAGTTCAAGAACTACGAGACATGGCATCCGCTGCACGACCGCACGCTGTCCATGATCTTCGAGAAAAACTCGACTCGTACGCGCTTGTCGTTCGAGGCCGGCATCCACCAGCTCGGTGGCCATGCCGTCTTCCTCAACACCCGCGACTCCCAGCTGGGGCGCGGCGAGCCGATCGAGGATGCGGCGCAGGTGATCTCGCGCATGGTTGACATCATCATGATCCGCACCTTCGGCCAGGAAATCATCGAGCGTTTCGCCGCGCATTCGCGCGTGCCGGTGATCAACGGGCTGACCAACGAATACCATCCTTGCCAGGTGCTGGCCGATGTCTTCACGTACATCGAGCAGCGTGGCAGCATCCGCGGCAAGACCGTCGCATGGATCGGTGACGCCAACAATATGGCCTACACCTGGATCCAGGCGGCCGAGCGCCTCGGCTTCACGTTCCATTTCTCGGCGCCTCCCGGCTATCAGCTTGATCCGGCCATGGTGCCGGCAACGGCTGCTCATCTGGTCAAGGTGTTCGACGATCCGCTGACCGCCTGCCAGGGTGCCGACCTGGTCACCACCGACGTGTGGACCAGCATGGGCTACGAGGCAGAGAACGACGCCCGCAAGCGCGCCTTCCAGAACTGGATGGTGACTACCGCCATGATGGATCGCGCCGGTGACGATGCCCTGTTCATGCACTGCCTGCCTGCCCACCGCGGCGAGGAAGTCGAGGCCGCCGTGATCGACGGCCCAAAGAGCGTGGTCTGGGAAGAGGCCGAGAACCGCCTGCACGTGCAGAAGGCCCTGATGGAATACCTGCTCTGCGGGCGTTACTGACCGCTGGCGGCCCGGCGCCACGATTGGCGCACATGCGGCGCGCCAATCCGGCGCCCGCATGCTCGCCCGGCTCGGCAAGTGCCGCCCAAGCCGGGGCGGACGTGTCAAAATAGCGGTTTATCCGCATCCCTTTTTCTCGCGTGACTGGCTTTGTGGCCGGCCGCGCTTACTTTTCGCATCGAGTCGAACATGAGCGATATCAAGAAAGTCGTGCTCGCCTACTCCGGCGGGCTGGACACTTCGGTGATCCTGAAGTGGCTGCAAGACACCTATCAGTGCGAGGTGGTCACCTTTACCGCCGACATCGGCCAGGGCGAGGAACTCGAACCTGCACGCCAGAAGGCGCTCAAGTTCGGCATCAAGCCGGAAAACATCTTCATCGACGACCTGCGTGAAGAGTTCGTGCGCGATTTCGTCTTCCCGATGTTCCGCGCCAACGCCGTCTATGAAGGCGAGTACCTGCTCGGCACCTCGATCGCGCGTCCGCTGATCGCCAAGCGCCAGATCGAGATCCTGCGCAGCACTGGCGCCGACGCCGTGTCGCACGGCGCTACCGGCAAGGGCAACGACCAGGTTCGCTTCGAGCTGGGCTACTACGGCCTCGAGCCGGGCGTGAAGGTCATCGCCCCATGGCGCGAATGGGACCTGTTGTCGCGCGAGAAGCTGCTGGCCTACGCTGAAAAGGCCGGCATCGAAATCGACATGAAGCACAAGAAGGGCGGCGCCCCGTACTCGATGGACGCCAACCTGCTGCACATCTCCTTCGAAGGCCGCCACCTGGAAGACCCCAAGGCCGAGGCCGAGGAAGACATGTGGCGCTGGACCGTGTCGCCGGAGAACGCACCGGACGCGGCCGAGTACCTGGACGTCGAGTTCGAGGGCGGCGACATCGTTGGCCTGAACGGCAAGCGCATGACCCCGGCTGAAGTGCTGACCGAGCTGAACCGCCTGGGCGGCAAGCACGGCATCGGCCGCCTTGACCTGGTGGAAAACCGCTACGTCGGCATGAAGAGCCGTGGCTGCTACGAAACCCCTGGCGGCACCATCATCCTGAAGGCCCACCGCGCTATCGAGTCGATCACGCTCGACCGCGAAGTGGCTCACCTGAAGGACGACCTGATGCCGCGCTACGCCAGCCTGATCTACAACGGCTACTGGTGGAGCCCGGAGCGCCGCGCGCTGCAAGTGCTGATCGACCACACCCAGGCCAAGGTCAATGGCTGGGTCCGCGTCAAGCTGTACAAGGGCAATGTGATCGTGGTCGCCCGCGACTCCAAGGACACGCTGTTCGACAAGACCATCGCGACCTTCGACGATGACGGCGGCGCCTACAACCAGGCCGACGCCGGCGGCTTCATCAAGCTGAACGCGCTGCGCATGCGCATCGCCGAAAACGCTCGCCGCCAGCGCGGCGAGTAAGCCAGACCGCAGGCATGCAACAGAAGAGGGGCCGTCATGGCCCCTTTTTTGCGCCGCCTTGCCCTCCGGTATTCCCGATTCAGTCATCCAGAACCAAGAGCATCAAGGAGAAATAGCGTGAGCCAGTTCGACAACGTATCCGTCGTCAAGAAAGCCAACCTGTACTTCGACGGCAAGTGCGTGAGCCACACCGTGCTGTTCCCGGACGGCACCCGCAAGACGCTGGGCGTGATCTTCCCCGCCGCGCTGACCTTCAACACCGGCGCCCCGGAGATCATGGAAATCAATGGCGGCGTGTGCCGCGTCAAGCTGGCTGGCGAAGACAAGTGGCAAACCTATGGCACTGGCCAGCAGTTCAATGTGCCCGGCGACAGCAGCTTCGATATCGAAGTGACCGAAACGCTGGACTACGTCTGCCACTTCGGTTGAGCACGGCAGCCCGGACGGGTTAAAGCACCACCGGCTCGGGTTCGATTCGCACGCCGAAGCGGGCTTGTACCGCATCGGCGATGCGGTGCGCCAGCGCCAGCAGCGCCTGCCCGGTGCCGCCGCCGTGGTGCACCAGCACCAGCGCCTGCTTGCCATAGACGCCCACCGGGCCGTCGCTGACCCCCTTGAATCCACACTGGTCGATCAGCCAGCCGGCTGCCAGCTTGTAGCTGCCGTCAGGCTGGGCATGGCTGACCAGGTTGGGATACCGCACCAGCAGCGCGTCGCGCAGCTCGGCGCTCACCAGCGGGTTCTTGAAGAAGCTGCCGGCATTGCCGACCTGGGCCGGATCGGGTAGCTTGCGCGAGCGGATCGCGATCACCGCGTCGCGGATGCGGTCTGCCGTGGGATGCGCCGCAGGATCTTGCGCCAGCTCGCGCGCCAGTTCCGCATAGCCCAGCACTGGCTGCCACGGCAGCGGCAGGCGCAGGGTGACGGCGGTGATGATGTAGCGGTCCCGACCCTCACGCTTGAACAGGCTGTCCCGGTAGGCGAACTGGCACTGCTCCAGCGTCAGATGGACGAATTCGCCGCTATGGCGGTCGAGCGCGCGCAGGCTGTCGAAGCGCTCGCGCAGCTCCACGCCGTAGGCGCCGATGTTCTGGATCGGCGCCGCGCCCGCGGTGCCGGGGATCAGGGCCAGGTTTTCCAGGCCCGGAAGGCCGTCGGCGATCGTGCGGCAGACCAGCGCATGCCAGTTCTCGCCGGCACCTGCCGTCACAAGCTGGGCGGCATCCGCCGAGGCCACCGCGTAGCCGGGAATCTCCATCAGCAGCACGAGCGCGTCAAGGTCCTGCGTAAGGACCACATTGCTGCCGCCGCCGAGCACCACCAGCGGCAGGTCTTGCGCGCGGGGATCGGCCAGGGCGGCCAGCAGGTCGGCTTCGCTGCGCACGTGCACCGCAAAGCGCGCGCGCACGTCGAATCCGAATGTATTGTGGCGGCGCAGGGGATAAAATTCGAGGAAATCTGCCATGCAAGGGAAAGGTGAAGCGGCCCGCCGGGGTCGACGGCACCGGACTGCAGGGTAGGCTGGATTATACGTAAGCGCCGCCGCCAGCCGGCGCGCGCCCGGTACAAGCAATAAGCAACACACAGCAAGACAAGGAGAATGCAATGCCGTCGTTTGACGTAGTGTGCGAAGCGAACATGATCGAGGTGAAGAACTCGGTCGAGCAGGCCAACAAGGAAATCACGAACCGCTTTGACTTCAAGGGTTCGGATTCGCGGGTCGAGCACAAGGAGAACGAGCTCACCGCGTTCGCCGATGACGATTTCAAGCTCGGCCAGGTCAAGGACGTGCTGATCAGCAAGATGGCCAAGCGCAATGTCGACGTGCGCTTCCTCGACTACGGCAAGACCGAGCGCATCGGCGGCGACAAGGTCAAGCAGGTCATCACCATCAAGAAGGGCGTCACCGGCGACCTGTCGAAGAAGATCGTCAAGATGATCAAGGACAGCAAGATCAAGGTGCAGGCCAGCATCCAGGGTGACGCGGTGCGCGTCACGGGCACCAAGCGCGACGATCTGCAGAGCGTGATCGCGCTGCTGCGCAAGGATGTCCCCGAAGCGCCGCTGGACTTCAACAACTTCCGCGACTGATCCTGTCGCCGGCAGGCGTGGCAGCCATGCTGCCGCGCGCCCGCTTTTTCCTTTTTCTTTAGCGCGCCTGCGGCAGGCCGCCGATCTTCGCGCCGGCCTTCAGGCCCTTCTGCGCAAACCAGCCCTTGTTCATCTCCAGCGCGTAGCGCACGGCCGCGCGCGGGCAGTGGTTGTCCTCGGTCTGGGGCGCCATGTCTTCGATATTGACGATGGACCCGTCATCGGCCAGGAAGGCGATCGACAGGGGCAGGTCGGTATTCTTCATCCAGAAGCAGTGTCCGGCTTTCTCTTCGAACACAAACAGCATGCCCTCGTTGGCGGGCATGGTCTTGCGGTACATCAGGCCGAGCTCGCGGGCTTCCGGCGTGGCGGCGATTTCCGCCTTGATCGCGTACATGCCAGCGGTGAGTTGCCTGACCGGCAAGCTGGCCGGGGACTGGGCACAGGCGGCGGCCATGGCGGCGAGGGCGCAGCCGCTGACGAGCAGGTTCTTGAGCAAAGGGCGCATGAGTTGGAGCGGCAAATGACGGGTTCGGGACAGCCGCCAGCATAGCGCAGCTACCGCGCGAGCGGCACGGACAAATATTCCACTTCGTTGCGGCAGGCCTGATTGTCGCGGGCAAGAAAAAAGGCAGGCGCCTTGCGGGCAACCTGCCTTGCTTGCCGGGCGCTAAGCCCGGCCTGCCTGCAAACTCTTACTTCGTTGCAGCAGCGTCAGCCTTGGCAACCGGAGCAGCCTTGGTCTTGCTGTGAGCGTGCTTCTTGGACTTCTTGGTGCTCTTCGTCGCGGGCTTTGCAGCCGGTGCTTCGGCGGCAGGCGCTGCAGCAGCCGGGGCTGCCGGTGCGGGTGCGGCGGCTTGGGCGAAAACGCCGGTGGCGAACAGGCCGGCAACCAGAGCAGCGATCAGTTTGTTCATGCTTAACAACCTCGAAGGTAAATCGATTCGGAAGAGTTGACTCGTATGCGACGCGTCAGTGTCAAAAACGAAACGAGGCGGTGAGCCGTTGACTCGCGACTTGTTAATATTTGTAACTTTTTGCGCGAGGGCGTGCGTGGCGCCGCTCCGCCGGGCTGGTCGCCGCCCCCGATCCACGCCCGCGCACGATCTCGCGGGGACGTGGCGCGGCTACGGCTTCCAGGCCGAGCGCGCTCGGGTCGATCTCGCACCATTGCCCTGGCGCGAGTCCGAGCGTACGCAGGTCGAGCCTGCCAATTTGCACGCGCACCAGGCGCAAGGTCGGAAATCCCACCGCCGCGGTCATTCGGCGCACCTGGCGGTTCTTGCCCTCGCGGATCTCGAGTTCGAGCCATTGGGTCGGGATGGCGGCGCGAAATCGCACCGGCGGATTGCGTGGCCACAGAAAGCCTGGCTCGTCGATGCAGCGCGCTCGCGCCGGCAGCGTGCGGAAGTCTCCGAGGTCGACGCCATTGCGCAGGTGCGCCAGGGCGGCTTCGCCGGGCACGTTTTCGACCTGGGCCAGATATGTCTTGGGCAGTTTGTGATGCGGATCGGCAATGCGCGCCTGCAAGATGCCGTCATCGGTCAGCAGCAGCAAGCCTTCGCTGTCGGCATCGAGCCTTCCCGCCGGATACACGCCGGGCCGCTGCACGCAGTCGCCGAGAGTCGGGCGCGACGGGTGCGCGGAGAACTGGCTCATGGTGCCGAAGGGTTTGTTCAGTGCGATCAGCGTCATCGAGAGTATTGGGGCCTGGCGCGCGGATAGGCGCATGAATGGCGTCAGTATGGGGCGTCAGTATGCCGTAGCCCACGCCGGGCGGCGCGGGGCCGGCCAGGATGGCGGATCATGAAATTTTGCTGCATAATACGAAACGGTCTTATGTCTTATATAAGACTTGTATGCGTGTGACGCATAGCCGGGCAGTCCGCGTGTGGTGCGCAACGGCATCGCCTGCGCGCCAATCGCCGTTAAAATGCCCGCGCGCCACCCAAATCTCGCCGTCTGGTCACGAATCCGGCGGCTCGTTGCAACCCCCCGTTCCGTACTGGAGACGTCATGTATCAACACATCAAGGTTCCGGCCGGCGAAAAGATCACGGTCAACCAGGATTTTTCGCTGAATGTTCCGGACAATCCGATCATTCCGTTCATCGAAGGCGACGGTACGGGCCTGGATATCACCCCGGTGATGATCAAGGTGGTCGATGCAGCCGTGGCCAAGGCCTACGGTGGCAAGCGCAAGATCTCCTGGATGGAGATCTACGCCGGCGAGAAGTCGACCAAGGTGTATGGCCCTGACGTGTGGCTGCCTGAAGAAACCCTGGAAGTCCTCAAGGACTACGTGGTGTCCATCAAGGGCCCGCTGACCACGCCGGTTGGCGGCGGCATCCGCTCGCTCAACGTGGCGCTGCGCCAGCAACTGGACCTGTACGTCTGCCTGCGCCCGGTGGCGTACTTCAAGGGCGTGCCCTCGCCGGTGCGCGAGCCGCAAAAGATCGACATGGTGATCTTCCGCGAGAACTCGGAAGACATCTACGCCGGGATCGAATGGGAAGCGGAAAGCGACCAGGCCAAGAAACTGATCGCCTTCCTGCAGAACGAAATGGGCGTGAAGAAGATCCGTTTCCCGGATACCTCGGGCATTGGCGTCAAGCCGGTCTCCAAGCAAGGCACCAAGCGCCTGGTGCGCAAGGCCATCCAGTACGCGATCGACAACGACAAGCCGTCGGTGACCATCGTGCACAAGGGCAACATCATGAAGTTCACCGAAGGTGGCTTCCGTGACTGGGCCTACGAGCTGGCACAGCAGGAATTCGGCGCCGAGCTGATCGACGGCGGCCCGTGGTGCAAGTTCAAGAACCCGAAGACCGGCCGCGAAATCGTCATCAAGGACGCCATCGCCGACGCCTTCCTGCAGCAGATCCTGCTGCGCCCGGCCGAATATTCGGTGATCGCCACGCTGAACCTGAACGGCGACTACATCTCCGACGCGCTGGCGGCCCAGGTTGGCGGCATTGGCATTGCCCCGGGCGCCAACCTGTCGGATTCCGTGGCCATGTTCGAAGCCACCCACGGCACCGCACCGAAGTACGCCGGCAAGGACTATGTGAACCCGGGTTCCGAAATCCTCTCCGCGGAAATGATGCTGCGCCACATGGGCTGGACCGAAGCCGCCGACCTGATCATCTCCTCGATGGAGAAGTCCATCCTGTCGAAGAAGGTCACCTATGACTTCGCCCGCTTGCTCGAAGGCGCGACGCAAGTGTCGTGCTCGGGCTTTGGGCAGGTGATGATCGACAATATGTAATCCTATTTCGGGCCATCTCAGCCTGAACCGAAACCCCGGCGACTCAACGGTCGCCGGGGTTTTTTTCATCCCGTCGTATCAAGAGGTACTACCCGGCAAGTGTGCAGCCAGGTCGACATAATAAAGACCGAATAGGACACATAAGGAAAATGCTCTCCGCACTTGCAGAAATGTCTGATTGATTTTAGTGCTGTATCGCGCATAAATAGGGGCGCGAAACGCCTATCAATCAATCCATGGGAGAACGCATGCACAACGTGAGGCAGTTGACCGCAACTTGGGAGGCCAAACCATGATGCGCAGAGTTGCGTGTGTGGGCGACAGGCTTTCACCAGATGGCGTCATCCTCCCGTATGACGGTCCAGTTTTCACTATCGGTGACGGTGCCGGCCACCAGGTAGCGCTTATCGGTGGGCAAGCCTACTGCGAAGCCTGCAAGAGCACCGGCATCATTGCAAAGGCTGGCGGACCGAGCCGTATTAGCTTCATGGGCGAGACGGCGGCTGATGGCGATATCGTGCTCTGCAAGTGCCCGACACATCCGAGCATTATCGCCACTCTCGCCGGCGAGACTTGGGGCGACGACGAAGCCGAGAGTGCTGGAATGGCGAGCGTGCAGGATGCGATCGCAGGCACATCGGATTTCATAGCGGCACCCTTCCTGGCCTCTAATCCCCGTTACGACCAACAGGTGCAACTCCTGGACGAAAAATCCGGCCAACCCCTGGCACGCCGGCGCTACCGCCTTACAGGCGATGCCGGATCGATTGAGGCGCGAACGGACGACAGCGGTATGACCGAGCGCATTTCGAGCGATACCGCAGCGACCATGACGCTGGAGATTTTTGGGGAGGATGCCTGATGCAACCAATCAAGACGATACAAATTCCATTGACGCCGATTGAGAAGCGCGCGCCCGTGAAGGTCTATCTGCTGCGGCCTCGCGGGACTCTGTATTGGGGTGGGGCCGGACTTGATGGAGGCTACGTGCGGCCGCAACTCGAGGCATTCCGGAAGGCCGGGGTTACCCACTGCTTTGCAGGCCTTACAAACTCGGCGACTGCCGATCTTCCCAAGGGCACGGGCTATGCATTTGCGGGCACGTTGCTCGATGCCATTCGGTCCGGTCTGGCCATCCGCTCACGCGATGACGGGGAATGGACAATCACAAGCGGCATGGCGGCAGAGGCTCCCCAATTCAATCTGATAGGTTACAGCTATGGGTCACTGCTAGCGGCTCAGACGGCATGGTCATATGCTCGTGCCGGGCACGTGATTGATCATCTCGTATTGGTGGGGTCACCTATCGAGGCAGGGTTTCTCGCCGATCTGCGTAGCCACAAGGGTATTCGCAAGACCACTGTAATCAATCTGACTGAACATGGAGATCCGATTTACGCCGGGATGCCATGGGCAGAGCTTGCTGTGGCGGCACCGCTGCTCGGCAAACAAATGATTGCAGGCAAAGGGGAAGGGCATTTCTACTATGCGCATGTGATGCCAGACAGCCCGCGGCGTTGGACCGCCCTAGCGCAGCGAGTCGCTGACGAGGGGCTCCGATGAAATGGGCCAGTGGCAGGCTTGCACGCGCCGTGGACTGCATCAGTATCGGCCTAGCGCTCCTGGGCGTGGCCTTTGGCGCCTACACAGTAGCTACGCCGATAACAACCATCGACCAGGTGACGACCGGCCCTCTGGTGGCGGTTGCCGGCGCCGCACTTGCTCTGGCTTGTCTCCTGGCTCTGATTGGCCTGGTGCTTGTGTTGCTAGCGCTTGTTCTACGTGCTCCTGGGCGGTGGCGCATCATCGCCTCCTATTGCGTAGGGGTGGTGTTCTTCGTCGGCACCTTCCTACTCGCGGATTCCTGGGCGGCCCGTCACCTACCCCCACGGCAGACGAGCGCTGCCGCCATAATCAGCAATCTCGATGTAAGTGCTTAGCCATCTTTCCACAGGCCGACGGCGCGCCGTTCGGGCCTGAGTGGCCGGACCATGCGCTCATGGGCGGCTGGGCCGACCATCGCGAATGCCACGTTGGCGGCGACTTCCTGTTGATCTACTGGCTGGATAGTGCCGGCACTGGAGGGCAAGATATTTTGCGCCTAATGACGTGCATTTCGGGGTGTTTGAATGTGCGGAAACAGCCAAAATTGTGCAAAAAGCCACCAAAGCGCTGCAAAAACGACCGGAAATCAATGAGGAATCGAAGTGGCAGGCTAAAAGGCGCGACCAGCGAGCCAAACAAAAAGCCCGGCATTGACCTGGCCGGGCTTTTTGTCGGATGCGTTACGTGCTGCTGTCCAGCCTGCGTGCTTTGGGGCGGGGCAGGCCGATCCCGTTCCGGGGGTGATCCCCCGCATCCTGTCGTGGCCGCCTCAAGCTCTACCGGCTGGTGCGGCCGCGCACCGAATCTTCAGGCGTTATCCTGGATATTGGTGGCTTGTTTGCCCTTGGGGCCCTGGATGATTTCGAAGGATACGCGCTGACCCTCTTTCAGGGTCTTGAAGCCATTCATCTGGATGGCCGAAAAGTGCGCAAACAGTTCTTCTTCGCCGTCGTCCGGCTTGATGAACCCAAAGCCCTTGGCGTCATTGAACCATTTGACGATACCGCTTGCCATAAACTCCCCCAACAAAAAAAGCAGGATACGAGCGGGGGAAAGCGCCGCGGCCAGTGGGCGCCCGGCTAGTGTTCTTGCGCGCTGCCCGGATGGAACCGGGTCGGGCGCAAAGGCACGACTGTGCGGGCACCGCGTGGCGGCCAGTTTGATGTGCTGACTCGCCGCCGCTGGATTCGTGGGCCTCCCTGCTCACGGATCACTCAGTCCGGATGATTGCTTGGCTCGCGTAACCAGACGTGAATGTGCGAACGATTCTTCTGTCAAACCTGCGCACTGTCAAGTTGGCAGATTCCCCACTCCCGGTAGGGTGTGGCGGGAAAGGAACGGCTGTAGATGGTATTTTGGAGGGAAAGGGCGCACCGCGAAGGCGTGCGCCCTCCCGTCCAAGTGACCCACGAGTGAACCCGGATGCCTTCGGCGTCCACGGAATCTGGATGGCCGCTGCATCGGCCTCTTGAATCCGGTGTCTTTTCCCCAAATTGCAGAGTTGTGCGTAAGGGTTAGAATAAAGCCATGGCTACACGGCTGGCAAATGTCCCACAACGCGAAGCAGGCACCGTACTGGAGCGGAAAGAGCAGGCGCTCAAACCACCCGCCATGTACAAGGTGTTGCTGCTGAATGACGACTTCACCCCGATGGAGTTCGTCGTGATGATCCTGCAGCAGTATTTCAGCAGGGACCGGGAGACGGCAACGCAGATCATGTTGACCGTCCACCGGGAGGGTAAGGGGGTCTGCGGCATCTATACCAGGGATATCGCGGCAACGAAGGTCGAGCTGGTGTCAACCCACGCACGGCAGGCGGGTCATCCGTTGCAGTGCGTGATGGAGGAAGCATGATTGCGCAAGAATTGGAAGTCAGCCTGCACATGGCGTTTGTTGAAGCCCGGCAGGCACGCCACGAGTTTATAACCGTGGAGCACCTGCTACTGGCGTTGCTTGACAACCCCACGGCAGCGGAAGTCTTGCGCGCCTGCGCAGCCAATATTGAGGATTTGCGCACCAGTCTGAAGAACTTCATCGCGGACAACACGCCCGTGGTGCCTGGTACCGACGAGGTGGATACCCAGCCTACGCTGGGCTTCCAGCGCGTCATCCAGCGCGCCATCATGCATGTCCAGTCCACTTCCAACGGCAAGAAGGAAGTGACCGGGGCCAATGTCCTGGTGGCGATCTTTGGCGAGAAGGACTCGCACGCGGTGTACTACCTCCAGCAGCAGGGCGTGACCCGGCTGGATGTGGTCAATTTCATCAGCCATGGCATCCGCAAGGACCAGGCCGAGCCCGCCAAGCATGGCGACGGCACGGCCGAGGGCGAAGGCGGTGATGGCAAGGAGAGCCCGCTCGAGCAGTTCACCCAGAACCTGAACACGCTGGCCAAGGCCGGCAAGATCGATCCGCTGATCGGCCGCGAGAGCGAAGTCGAGCGGGTGGTCCAGGTGCTGTGCCGCCGGCGCAAGAACAACCCGCTGCTAGTGGGCGAGGCGGGTGTCGGCAAGACCGCGATCGCCGAAGGCCTGGCTTGGCGCATCACCAAGAACGAAGTGCCCGACATCCTTGAAAAGGCAGTCGTGTACTCGCTCGACATGGGCGCCCTGCTGGCCGGCACCAAGTACCGCGGGGACTTCGAGCAGCGCCTCAAGGGCGTGCTCAAGTCGCTCAAGGACAATCCGAACGCGATCCTGTTCATCGACGAGATCCACACGCTGATCGGCGCGGGCGCCGCTTCGGGCGGGACGCTGGACGCCAGCAACCTGCTCAAGCCGGCACTGTCGTCAGGCCAGCTCAAGTGCATCGGCGCGACCACCTTCACCGAGTACCGAGGCATCTTCGAGAAGGACGCGGCCCTGTCGCGCCGTTTCCAGAAGATCGACGTGGTGGAGCCGTCGGTCGACCAGACCGTGCAGATCCTGCGCGGCCTGAAGTCGCGCTTCGAAGAGCACCATGGCGTCAAGTACGCGGCAGCGGCGCTGACTGCGGCGGCCGAGTTGTCGGCGCGCTTCATCACCGACCGCCACCTGCCGGACAAGGCCATCGATGTGATCGATGAGGCCGGTGCAGCCCAGCGCATCCTGCCCAAGTCCAAGCAGAAAAAGACCATCGGCAAGGGCGAGATCGAAGACATCGTTTCGCGCATCGCGCGCATCCCGCCGCAGAGCGTCAACCAGGATGACCGCAGCAAGCTGCAGACCCTGGATCGCGACCTGAAATCGGTGGTGTTCGGCCAGGAACCGGCCATCGAGGCGCTGGCTTCGGCCATCAAGATGTCGCGCGCGGGCCTTGGCAAGACGGACAAGCCGATCGGCTCCTTCCTGTTCTCCGGCCCGACCGGGGTGGGCAAGACCGAAGTGGCCAAGCAGCTTGCCTTCATCATGGGCATCGAGCTGCTGCGCTTCGACATGTCCGAATACATGGAACGCCACGCGGTGAGCCGGCTGATTGGCGCGCCGCCGGGATATGTGGGCTTTGACCAGGGCGGCCTGCTGACCGAGGCCGTCACCAAGAAGCCGCACTGCGTGCTGCTGCTGGACGAAATCGAGAAGGCGCATCCGGATATCTTCAATATCCTGCTGCAGGTGATGGATCATGGCGCGCTGACCGATAACAATGGCCGCCGCGCCGACTTCCGCAACGTGATCATCATCATGACCACCAACGCGGGAGCGGAAACCATGAACCGCGCCACCATCGGCTTCACGTCCTCGCGCGAGCAGGGCGACGAGATGGTCGACATCAAGCGCATGTTCACGCCGGAGTTCCGCAACCGGCTGGATGCCATCATCAGCTTCCGTTCGCTTGACGAGGAAATCATCCTCCGCGTGGTCGACAAGTTCCTGATGCAGCTTGAGGAGCAGCTTCACGAGAAGAAGGTGGAAGCCAGCTTCAGCGACCACCTGCGCAAGTTCCTCGCCAAGAAGGGTTTCGACCCGCTAATGGGCGCGCGGCCGATGCAGCGCCTGATCCAGGACCTGATCCGCAAGGCGCTGGCTGACGAACTCCTGTTCGGCAAGCTGGTGTCCGGTGGCCGGGTGGTGGTGGATCTCGACGAGCAGGACCAGATCAAGCTGGACTTTGCCGAGGCTGCCGCAGAACCGCCGGAAGCGCCGGAAAACGAGAAAGCGGAAGTCTAGGACAAAGCGCGAAGGGCAGGCAGAGCGGACCTTGCCTGCAATTCGTGCTATCCTCGGGCAAAATACAGGGCGGCAGCGATGCCGCCCTTTTTGTTTTGGCCGGGTGCGGCTGCGCACCGCAGCTGTGTGCCCGCCATCCGTCTGAGTACCCGATGTCCCAATCCCAACGCTCGCGGCTGCGCCGCCTGCTGCTCAAATCGTTGCCATTTGGCGCGATGCCCCTGATTCCCGTGCCTGGCCTGGCTGCCTTGGGTGGCGAGGCCACGACAGGCGCGTCCGGTCGTCCGATCGCCATGGTGTTGCCGTTTCCTCCCGGAGGCAGCGTCGATATCGTCGCACGCCAGCTGCAGCCCGGCCTGAAGAGCGGGCTCGGCCAGACGGTGGTGATCGACAACAAGCCCGGCGCCGGTGGCCTGATTGCTTCGAGTACCGTGGCCCGGGCCAAGCCTGACGGCAGCACGCTGTTGATGGCGTTCGACACCCATGCCATCAACCCGTTTGCGTACAAGAACCTGCCCTACGATACCTTCCGCGACTTCACGCCGATCTCGCAACTGGTGCGTTTTCCGCTGGTGATCGCGGCCAACCCGTCGTTGCCCGCGTCCAACGTGAAGGAGTTGGTCGCCATGGCGCGGCAGAAGCCGGAGAGCATCCACTACGCGTCTTCCGGCATCGGCAGCCTTAACCAGCTCGCCGCCGAGGCGCTGGCGACCGAGGCCGGCGTGCGCTTTCTCCACGTGCCGTACAAAGGTGGCGGCCCGGCGGTGCAGGCTGTTCTGTCCAATGAAGTCGATGTATTTTTTTCCAGTTATGCGGCGGTGCAGGCGCATGTGGCTGCCAAGACGATCAAGCTGCTTGGCGTGACCGGTACCACCCGCCTGCGCCAGTTCCCGCAGTTGCCAACCGTGGCCGAGCAAGGCTATCGCGGTTTCGAGGCCTATTCATGGATCGGCGTGTTTGGCCCGGCCGGGTTGCCGGAGCCGACCGTGGCGCGCCTGCACGATGCCCTGGTTCAGTCGTTGCGGCAGCAACGCGTGGTGGATGCGCTGGCCATGCAGGGCTTCGAGATCGTGGGCGGCAGCCCCACCGAGCTGGCCAGCCTGGTGCGCCACGAGCACGACAAATGGCAGGCGGTGGCGCGCAAGGCCAATATCCAGTTCGATTGAAGCGAGAATTGAAGCGAGAGGGTGCGATGACGATGGAACCGCTAGACCACGCCGTGATGGTGTGTCCCGACCTTGACGCTGCGGCGCAAGCCTGGCGCGGGTTTGGCTTCACGCTGACGCCGCGCGGTTACCACACGCTCGGCTCGCAGAACCATTGCGTCATGCTGACGCGCGACTATCTTGAGCTGCTGCATGTCACCGCGCCAAGCCCGACGCGGCAGTATTACTGGGATGCGCAGGAGGCCGGGGGCGGCTGCGCCGGGCTGTCCTGCAAGAGCAGCGATACCTTCACCGCCGCGGCACAGTTGCGCGGTGGCGGC
This sequence comes from Cupriavidus sp. GW821-FHT02F09, assembly GCF_059421605.1. Taxonomy (NCBI): domain Bacteria; kingdom Pseudomonadati; phylum Pseudomonadota; class Betaproteobacteria; order Burkholderiales; family Burkholderiaceae; genus Cupriavidus; species Cupriavidus sp. GW821-FHT02F09. The sequence continues at coordinate 225,300 of NZ_JBWKVH010000006.1, read as the reverse complement.
TGGCACACTTCGGACCCGATCGAGTTCTCGCGGCCGGTGCGGCTGGACGATGGCACGGAGCATCCCGCGACCTTCCGCGTTGCCGCAATCGACGATGCGCCGGGCGCGCGCTTTTTCATCTGCGAACACCGCACGCCGCAGCTGCTGTGGCGTCCGGAATGGACCACGCATGCCAACGGTGCCGTGGGCATCGCTACGATGTTCCTGGTGGTGGCGCCGTCCCTGGTGGAGGCTGCCGGGCGTGCGTACGCCGAACTGACCGGCGGCGAGATGACGCAACTGAGCGATCACATCTGCAGCCTGGCGCTGGATGGCGCCACGCTGGTGGTGACCACGCCGCAGGCGCTTGCCGCCGCGACCGGCACCGAGCATGTGCGCCGCGCCGTGCCGGGGTACGCCGCCATCCGCCTGCGTACCAGCGACCTGGCCGCGGCCCGCCGCGGCTGGCGCGAGGCGCGCGTCGGGGCGCTCGACCTGGGGCCCGATGAGAGCCTGATTCCTGCTTCTCTGGCCGGCGGCGTGGCGCTGCTGTTCGAGCAGGCGCGCTAACGTAGTAGCGTCGAGCGCGCCGTCTTTCCCGCTTAGCCGCCGCTCTTGGCGTGATTCACGCCGGTTGAGCCGAAGCCGCCCGCGCCCCGTACCGTGTCTTCGGAGAACACTTCCACGGTCTTGAACACGGGCCGCAGCACCGGCACGAACATCATCTGCGCGATGCGCTCGCCCGGCTGGATCACGATCGGCTCGGTGCCGGGCGCATTGCGGTTCCACACGCTCACCATGATCGGGCCCTGGTAGTCGGCGTCGATCACGCCGATCGAGTTGCCCAGCACCAGGCCTTTCTTGTGGCCCAGGCCCGAGCGCGGCGCGATGGTGGCCGCCATGTAGGGGTTGCCCATATGCACGGAGATGCCGGCAGGCACCAGTTGCGCCGGCGTGCCCGGCTCGATGGTGAGCGCGGCGTCCAGGCAGGCGTGCAGGTCGATCGCCGCCGCCATATCGCTCTGGTAAGCCGGCAGGCCCCATTCATGCAGGCGTGCGTCAAGCACCTTGATTTCGACGGTGGGGTTGGCTTCGAATGTCATGGCTGGTCGGTCCCGGGAATACTAAAACGTTGGCAACCCGAGATGATAGCCGAGCTTGGTCGCCCCCTAGCCGCCCCTGGCCTCCCTTAGTGGCCCTTAGTCGCCCTTAGTCGCCCTTAGTCGCCCGAAAGGTCGAACGCCTGCGCCAGCAGTTCGTAGGTGCGCAGCCGCGCCGCGTAGCTGGCGGCCACGCTCAGCACCACCAGTTCGTCGGCAAGGAAGCGCTCGCGCAGGGCCAGCATGCGCTGCGCCACCTGCTCAGGCGTGCCGCAGATGGTGCGGGGGCGCTCGCGCTCGACGATCAGCCGGTCGCGCTCGCTGAGCTCGTGCTGCGCGGCCTGCGCGAGCGAGGGTATCGGCGCGTTGACGCCATAGGCCATCTGCAGCCGGCGCAGGTCCACGGCACGCTCCAGCTCCGCCGCCTCGGCCTCGGTGTCGGCACAGATCACGAAGATCGCCGCCGCGCTATAAGGCTGCGCGTCATAGCCCGCTTCGAAATCGCGGCGGTACTGCTGCGCGACAGCGTGTCCCGCATGCGGATTGATAAAGTGGGCAAAGGCAAAGCGCAGCCCCAGGCGCGCCGCCAGGGCGCCGCCGAAGTCGCTGGATCCCAGCACCCACAGCTGCGGCCGCGTATCGATCTCGGGCTGCAGCACCACGCCCTCGGCGATATGGCCGGGCGGCATCTCGCCACGGAACAGCCAGGACAGGTCCCGCACCTGCTCCTCGAACTGGTCGCCCCGGTTGTACTGGCCCATGGCCACCGCCTGCGCGGTCCGCATGTCGCCGCCCGGCGCGCGCCCCACGCCAAGATCGATGCGGCCCGGGAACAGGGCCTCCAGCATGCGGAACTGCTCCGCCACCTTGAAGGGGCTGTAGTAAGGCAGCATGACGCCGCCCGAGCCCAGCCGGATGCGCTTGGTTACGCTGCCCAGGCGCGCCAGCATGACTTCCGGCGCCGGATTGCACACGCCGCGCAGCCCGTGGTGCTCGGCGCACCAGTAGCGGGTGTAGCCCAGCGCGTCGGCGGCCTGCGCCAGCTCCACGGTGGCGGCCAGCGCATCGCGCGCGTTATGGCCGGCGATGACCGGGCTTTGGTCGAGCACCGAGAGGCGCAGTTTGGGTTTGCTTGCGGACATGTCGAGGGTCGGGCCGGGTGATGTTCGGGGGCTGGGCGCGCGGATTCAACGGCGCGCGGGCAGGCGCTGGGCGATGGCCGCGACCAGGTCGCGCGCCAGCGTCAGCTTGTCGGCGCGCGGCAGGCGGGTCATGCCTTGGGCATCGAACAGCACGATCTCGTTGTCGTCCATGCCGAAAGTGTGGTGGCCGATATTGCCCACCAGCAGCGGCACGTTCTTGCGCTGGCGTTTTTGCTCGCCATATTGCTCGAGGTTTTCGCTCTCGGCGGCAAAGCCCACGCAATAGGGCGCGTTCGGCTTTGCGGCCACGGCAGCGAGGATGTCGGGGTTCTGCACGAAGTGCAGCGTCGGCGTGTCGCTATCGTTGGCCTTCTTCAGCTTCTGGCTGGCGACTTCGGCGGGCCGCCAGTCGGCCACGGCCGCAACCGCGATAAACACATCGGCGCCTGGCAAGCCCGCCATCACCGCATCGTGCATCTGCTGCGCGCTTTCCACGTCGGTGCGGGCCACGCCGCGCGGCGTGGGCTGGCCCGTCGGGCCGGCCACCAGCACTACGTCGGCGCCGGCCTCGCGGGCCGCGCGCGCGATGGCAAAGCCCATCTTGCCAGAGGAACGGTTGGTAATGCCGCGCACCGGGTCGATGGCTTCAAACGTAGGCCCGGCCGTGATGACCACGCGCCGCCCGGCCAGCGGCTTGGGCTGGAAGAACGCGATGATGTCGGCAAGCAATTCCGATGGTTCCAGCATGCGGCCGTCACCGACTTCGCCGCACGCCTGGTCGCCGCTGCCGGGGCCCAGTAGGGTTACGCCGTCCTTGCGCAACTGCGCGGCGTTGCGCTGGGTGGCGGGGGCCTGCCACATCTGCAGGTTCATCGCCGGTGCCACCAGCAACGGACAGTTGCGGGCGATGCACAGGGTGGTCAGCAGGTCGTCGCACAGGCCGTGCGTCAGCTTGGCGAGGAAGTCGGTGGAGGCGGGCGCGACCAAGATGGCGTCGGCTTCGCGCGAGAGATCGATATGGGCCATGTTGTTGCCCACGCGCGCGTCCCATTGGGAGGTGAAGACCGTGCGCCCGGAGAGTGCCTGCATGGTCACCGGCGTGATGAACTGGGTGGCGCCTTCGGTCATGACCACCTGCACGGTGGCGCCGGCCTTGGTCAGCAGCCGGACCAGTTCGGCCGATTTATAGCAGGCGATGCCGCCGGTCAGGCCAAGGACGAGATGCTTGCCTCGCAGATCCATGGATATGCTCTTCGCTTGAAGTGGTTGTCCGGTTGTCGCGGCAGGCGGCAGCGCTTGCCGCCCCCCGTGCCGGAGAAACGTCAATAATACCGGCTTGCCCGCGCGCGCGTTGGCGGTGCTGCCGGTGCGCCTTGCGCGCCGCCATCCTGCCAGTCAGGCAGCACCATGAAAAACGCCCGCATGATGCGGGCGCGGTTGGCGTGCCGTTGTGGCCTCAGTGCCGGCGAACGCGGCGCAGTTCGTCCACGATCAGCAGCACAGCGCCCACCGTGATGGCGCAGTCCGCCACGTTGAAGGCCGGCCAGTGGTAGTTGCGCACATAGAAGTCGAGGAAGTCGACCACATGGCCGTACACCACGCGGTCCACCACATTGCCGATGGCGCCGCCAAGGATCAGCGAGATCGCGAAGCAGAACAGGCGTTGGCCGGTATGGCGGTACAGCATCCAGACGATGAACAGCCCCACCACCACGCCAAGGCCGGTGAAGAACCAGCGCTGCCAGCCGCCGGCATCCGCCAGGAAGCTGAAGGCGGCGCCCTTGTTATAGACCAGCACCAAGTTGAAGAAGCGCGTCACCGGACGGGATTCGCCATAGGCGAAGGTCCGCACGATGACGATCTTGAAGAACTGGTCCAGCACGATCACCAGCAGGGCGAACGCCATCCACAGTAGCGGGGTGGTGTTGCTGCCCTTGGTGCCCTTGCTGCTGGCGCGCTTGGTGCCGCGCGCGGTGCGCGTGGTGGTGGCGGCCATCAGGCGTGGCTCCTGTGTTCACCGGCGCCGAACAGGTTGCTGTCACAGCGGCCGCAAAGGGTGGGGTGGGCCGGGTCGCGGCCGACGTCGGCACGGTAGTGCCAGCAGCGCTCGCACTTGGCGTGCACCGACGGCGTCACGGTGACCAGCAGGTCGCCGGCTTCCGGCGCCGGGGCTACCTTGGCGGCGGAGGTCAGCAGCACGAAGCGCAGGTCGTCGGACAGGCTCTGCAGCGCGGCCAGCACGGGGCCACCGGCCTGGATGGTGACTTCGGCTTGCAGCGAGGAACCGATCTCGCCGTCCACGCGCACCGCTTCGAGCTGCTTGGTGACTTCGGCGCGGGCTTCGCGGATCACATGCCACTTCTGCAGCAGGTCGTCGGCCTGGTCGATCGCCGGCACGTCGTAGTAGGTGCTGGTGAAGATGGTGTCGGTGTGCTCGGTGCCATGGCCGAAGATCTGCCAGGCCTCCTCCGCCGTGAACGACAGGAACGGTGCCATCCAGTGCAGCATCGCCTGGGTGATGTGGTACACGGCGTTCTGCGCGGCGCGGCGTTCCTTCGAGTTGGCCGCGGTGGTGTAGAGGCGGTCCTTCAGCACGTCCAGGTAGAAGCCGCCCAGGTCTTCCGAGCAGAAGGTCTGCAGCTTGGCGACCACCGGGTGGAACTCGTAGCCGTCGTAGTGCGACAGGATTTCCTGTTGCAGGCGCCCGGTCAGGGCGACGGCGTAGCGGTCGATTTCCAGCCATTCCGACGCCGGCAGCGCGTGCTGCGCGTGGTCGTAGTCGGCCAGGTTGGCCAGCAGGAAGCGCAGTGTGTTGCGGATGCGGCGATAGCCTTCCACCACGCGCTTCAGGATTTCGTCGGAGATCGACAGCTCGCCGGAGTAGTCGGTCGAGGCCACCCACAGGCGGATGATCTCGGCGCCCATCTTGTTCGACACGTCCTGCGGCGACACCGTGTTGCCGACCGACTTCGACATCTTGCGGCCTTCGCCGTCCACCGTGAAGCCGTGGGTCAGCAGCGCCTTGTAGGGCGGCTTGCCATACAGCATCGAGGCGGTCAGCAGCGACGAATGGAACCAGCCGCGATGCTGGTCCGAGCCTTCCAGGTACAGGTCAGCCAGGCGGCCGTCGGGCAGGTCGGCCGATGCGTCGTACAGGTCTTCGCGGTGGGAGCCGCGGATCACGGTCCAGTGCGTGGTGCCGGAGTCGAACCAGACGTCGAGCGTGTCGCGGTTCTTCTCGTACATGGCGGCTTCTTCGCCCAGTAGTTCCTTGGGGTCGAGCGTCTGCCAGGCCTCGATGCCGTGCACTTCCACGCGCTTGGCGATTGCCTCGAGCAGCTCCGGCGTGCGCGGGTGCAGTGCGCCGGTTTCCTTGTGCAGGAAGAAGGCCATCGGCACGCCCCACTGGCGCTGGCGCGACAGGGTCCAGTCGGGCCGGTTGGCGATCATGTTGTGCAGGCGCTGCTTGCCCCACGCCGGGTAGAACTCGGTTGCCTCGATGCCGGCCAGCGCCGTTTCGCGCAGGGTCGGGCCGTTGGTGCCGTCCTCATTGACCGGATCCACGTCCATGCCCGCGAACCACTGCGAGGTGGCGCGGTAGATGATCGGGGTCTTGTGGCGCCAGCAGTGCATGTAGCTATGGGTGTACTTGTGCGAATTGAACAGGTTGCCCGAGGCCTTCAGCACTTCGACGATCTTGGGGTTGGCGTCCCAGATCTTCTGGCCGCCGAACAGCGGCAGCGTACTGGCATAGACGCCGTCGCCCATGACCGGGCTGATGATGTCCTTGTCGTTCATGCCGTGCGCCTTGCACGACTGGAAATCTTCCACGCCGTAGGCCGGCGCCGAGTGCACGATGCCGGTGCCGGTATCGGTGGTGACGTAGTCGCCCAGGTAGATCGGCGACAGGCGGTCGTAGCCCGCGTCCATCTTGGACAGCGGGTGGTGGAAGCGGATCTCCGACAGCGCTGCGCCGGTGGTGGTGGCCAGCACCTTGCCTTCCAGCTCGTAGACCTTGAGCTGCTCTTCGACGCGCTCGGTGGCCAGGATCAGGAAGCCGCGCGCGGTATCGACCAGCGCGTACTCGACTTCCGGATGCATGTTCAGCGCCTGGTTGGACGGGATGGTCCACGGCGTGGTGGTCCAGATCACGACCCAGCCCGGCTTGGCGGCGAGCTGCTCGGCCGGCAGCTTGAAGACATGGGCCAGCTTGTCGGTTTCGGCGAAGGGGAAGCCCACGTCGATGGACAGATCGGTCTTGTCCTTGTACTCGACCTCGGCCTCGGCCAGCGCCGAGCCGCAGTCGAAGCACCAGTTCACTGGCTTCAGGCCGCGGAACACGTAGCCCTTTTCCATGATTTTGCTCAGCGCGCGCAGCTCGTCGGCTTCGTTGCTGTAGTTCATGGTCAGGTAGGGATGTTCCCAGTCACCCAGCACGCCCAGGCGCTCGAAGTCCAGCTTCTGGCGGGCGATCTGCTCGGTGGCATAGGTTCGGGCGCGCGATTGCACTTCCTGCACCGGCAGGCCCTTGCCGAACTGCTTTTCGATCTGGATCTCGATCGGCATGCCGTGGCAGTCCCAGCCCGGCACATAGACGGCGTCCAGCCCGGTCAGGCCGCGCGCCTTGACGATCATGTCCTTGAGGACCTTGTTGACCGCATGGCCGATGTGGATGTCACCGTTGGCGTACGGGGGGCCGTCGTGCAGGATGAACTTCTTGGCGCCCTTGCGAGCGGCCCGGATCTTCTTATAGAGCTGCTTGTCCTGCCATTGCTTGACCCACAGCGGCTCGCGCTTGGGCAGGTCGCCGCGCATCGGGAAGGGCGTCTCGAGCAGGTTGACCGGGTACTTGCTTTTTTCGGGCTTGGCGCGTTTGTCGTTGGACATGTCGATTCTCGGGGCAATTCGGTTGGCGCGCGGCACTAGCTCGGCTGGGTGCGGGCGCGCGGTACGGCGTGGACCGGCTGCGGAGGGTGCCGCGGGCTGGCTTCGGGTTGGGGTAGCGACCCGGGTCCCGCCGCGCGGGAACGGGGCGCTAGCTAATTCGGTCGGTGGCGGAGGTGGCGAAGTCACGGCTGCCCGCGGCCGGGGGCGTGCCCTCGGGCGAGCCAGGCACGGTCAGGCCGAAGAAGGCGCGCGCGTCCGCGCTGTCCTTGGCAATGGCGGCGGTCAGCGCCTCCAGGCCATCGAAACGGGCTTCGTCGCGCAGCTTCTTCATGAACTCGACCCGCACCAGCTTGCCGTAGACGTTCTGACTGAAGTCGAACAGGTGCACTTCCAGCAGCACCCGGCCGGCATCTTCGATGGTCGGGCGCACGCCGATGCTGGCCACGCCCGGTATGGCGTGCTCCGCCAGCCCGTGTACCTGCACCACGAAGATGCCGCTGACTGCCGGCCGCTTGTGGGAAATACGCAGGTTGATGGTGGGGAAGCCCAGGTCGCGCCCGAGCTTGCGGCCGTGCACCACATGCCCGCTGATGGCATAGCCATGGCCAAGCAGGCGGCGCGCGTGTTCGAGATCACCATCGCCCAGCGCCTGCCGCACGGCGGAGCTGGAGATGCGCACGCCGCCTTCGGAGACCGAGCCCATCTGCTCCACGTCGAAGCCGAATTGTGCGCCGGCCTGTTGCAGATAGGCGAAATCGCCGGCGCGCCTGGCACCAAAGCGGAAGTCGTCGCCGACCAGCAGCCAGCGCGTGTGCAGGCCATGCCAGAGCACGTTTTCGACGAATGCTTGCGGGGACTGCGCGGCGAAGTGTGCATTGAAGTGCTCGACGACGACACGGTCGACACCATTGCGGCGCAGGCTTTCCAGCTTGTCGCGCAGCAGCGCAATGCGCGTTGGCGCCTTTTCCGGCGTGAAGAATTCGCGCGGATGCGGCTCGAATGTCATCACGCATAGCGGTAGCCCGCGTGCATCCGCCGCAGCGCGCGCGCGGGCGAGCAGCGACTGGTGGCCGCGGTGCACACCGTCAAAATTGCCGATGGTGAGGGCGCAAGGCGCCCGGCTTTCGGCGTTGGGCAGGCCACGGAAGACTTTCACGAGGACGGCAACAAGCGTTTGGGTAAAGCGAGCATTATAAGGCGAATGGTGGACAAGTTTGGCCTGGCGGCGGTGGCCGGCATGCCCGGACTGGCGTTTTTGTGCACGGATCGACCCATCGCCGTGGCGTTGCGCCCCAAAAGGCGGCATGATACGGCGGATCGCACTCGCTGCCCCCCAGCCCTCCTTTGAACGCGCTGCTAAACCGAATCCTGCCGCCGCCAGGGCCTCCGCTCGATACCGAAACGCGGGCCAAGCTGCTGGCGACCATCCATCGCGTCTCCCCCACCGCCATCGTCGCCTCGGTGGTGCTTCCGGCTTTGACCGCGATCGCCTTCTGGTCGGCCGCCGACCATAGTGCCCTGGTGGGCTGGTGCGGCGTCATGCTGGTGTTGACCGCGGCCACCAGCTGGTTCTACTTCGGCTACCTGCGCGATTGCGCCACCATGAGCCGTTCGGCGCACACGCGCAAATGGTGGGCCAATATGCGCGCGATGGCCTTCCTGACCGGCCTGACCTGGGGCAGCTCCGCGCTGCTGCATCTCTATACCGGCTCCACCGTCTTTTCCAGCGTGCTGTACCTGCTGGCGCTTGGCGTGCTGGCGGGCGGCGTTACCGCGCAGTCGCCGGTGCCCTCCAACCTGGTCTACGCCGGTATCCCGATCCTGGTACCCAATATCCTGCTGGCCGAGTACGCTTTCCCGGGCCATGGCACTTATGTGCAATTGCTGCTGGTGGTCTACGCCATCATGCTCACGCGCCATGCGCTGAACCTGCAGCGCACGCTGGTGCGGGCCATCCAGCTGGAAAGCGACAGCCGCAGGCTGGCCAAGCAATTCCAGGAGGAGAAGGAGAGGGCGCTGCATGCCAGCGAGGAAAAGTCGCGCTTCCTGGCCGCCGCAAGCCATGACCTGCGCCAGCCGGTGCACGCGCTGGTGATGCTGGTGGAGGCGCTGCGCGCCCGCAACAAATCATCCTCGCTCCATCCGCTGGTGGAGCAGGTGGCCGCCGGCACCCAGACCATCGACCTGCTGTTCCGCTCGCTGCTGGACCTGTCCAAGCTCGAGGGCCGCAAGGTGCTGCCCACGCTGGAGCCGTGCGAGCTCAGCCACCTGATCAGCGAGGTCATGAGCCAATTCGCCGCCGACGCGCGAGAAAGCGGCCTGACCCTGACCCCGCGCGTGCCCGAAGAGCTGTACGCCATGGCTGAGCCGGTGCTGCTGCGCCGCGCGCTGTTCAACCTTGTGCAGAACGCCCTGCGCTATACCCGGCGCGGCGGCGTGCTGGTGACCGCGCGCGAGCGCCGCAAGCATATCCGCGTGGAGGTGTGGGACACCGGAGCCGGGATTACGCCCGAGCATCTTCCGGACATCTTCTCGCCGTATTACCAGGTGCACAACCCGCAGCGCGACCCGTCCCAGGGCCTGGGGCTCGGGCTGGCGATCTTCAAGGAATGCGTGCGGCTGATGCGCGGTACCTACGGCGTGCGCTCCGTGCCCGGCCGGGGATCGGTGTTCTGGTTCTCGCTGGCGCCGGTGGCGGCCGAGACCGTGGCGACCATCCGTACCGTGCGGGCCAACGCGCAGGCCGAGGATGCCAAGCCCGACCACCTGCGCGGCACCGTGCTGGTGGTCGACGACGACACCCAGATCCGCAAGGCATGGATTGCGCTAATGGAGGCGTGGGGCATCCAGGTTGCCTGCGCCGCGCACGGTGCGGATGCCGACCGCCTGTTCCTCCAGGGACTCAAGCCGGACATCATCTTCTGCGACCTGCGCCTGCCTGGCAGCGAAAACGGACTGGACCTGCTGGAGCGCTGGCAGAACACGCAGCCGCAGGCGCGCAGCGCGCTCTTGTCGGGCGACCTGAAATCCGCCGCGCTGGCAGCTGCCGAGGAGGCAGGCTACTTCGTGCTGCCCAAGCCGGTCGACCCGGCTGCACTGAGACTGTTGCTGCGGCGCTGGCTGCGGCCCGCCTGAGCGGCGAAGGCATAAAAAATGGGCCGGCGCATGACGCGCTGGCCCATTTTTTTGCCGCCTGCCCAATCAGAGTGAGCAGCTGGCGTCGCCAGCGCGCGTTACTGGCGCAGGCGGAATCGCTCCATGCGCGACATGACCTGCATGCGGGTGCGCACGCCGAGCCGCTGCAGGATGGCCGAGACGTGTTCCTTGACGGTGTTTTCCGTCAGGCCGAGCCGCCGCGCGATGACCTTGTTGGGCAGGCCCTCCAGCACCAGCGCCAGCACCGAGCCCTGGCGCGGGGTCAGGCCAAGTTCCGCCGGCGTGACCGGAATGCCGTGCGCCGGCCCGAAGGATTGAGCACGGCCATTGAGCGCTTCGTCCGACGGGAAGGAGGTGTCGCCTGCCAGCACCTTGCGCACGGCGGCGGTGAATGCGTTGGCGTCCAGGTGCTTGCCGACGAAGCCACAGGCGGCGAGCGCGCGCGCGCGGCCCACGATTTCAGGCGTGGCCTCGGCCGACATAAAAATAAAGCGAGCGGAAGGTACCAGTGTCTTGAGCGCCTGCATGGCGTCGAAGCCGGTACCATCGGTCAGCCAGATATCCAGCAGCACGATGTCAGGCCTGAGTCCTTGCTGCAAGGTATTCAACGCTTCTTTGGCGCTTCCGGCAGCATGGACGGCAACGTCGGGCATCACTTCCGCCAAAAACGCGGTAGTGCCAGACAAGGCCATAGGATGATCATCGACCACCAACAAGGTCGGTGCAGCGTTCGACATGCGATTTCCCGTCTAATTTCCCAGTTCGTCCTTGTTGTCACTTGAAGCCGTGTTAACGGACTGCGCGTGGACGATAGCAGCCACTCTAGCAGAGCGGGCGAGGCGTCACAATCCATCGGACGCGAGTTCACGTTGCGTATAGGCCATGCGAAATGGCGCTGCGGCGAGGGTTTCGCGTGTTTTAAGTGCCTAATGCGCTCGCTTTGGTCGTGTACTGGCCCCGGCTTGGTAGAATTGCGCGATGAAAAATATCGTTATCCTGATTTCCGGGCGAGGCTCCAACATGGAAGCCATCGTCAGCGCCTGCGCCGCCGAAGGCTGGCCGGCGCGCGTAGCGGCGGTCTTGTCCAACCGGCCAGACGCCGAAGGTCTGAAATTTGCCGCCGACCACGGCGTGGCTACCGGCGTGGTGGACCACACGCTATATGATGATCGCGCCACTTTTGACGCCGCGCTCGCCGCTGCCATCGACGCTTTCGCGCCGGACCTGGTGGTCCTGGCCGGTTTCATGCGCATCCTGACGCCGGGCTTCGTCGACAAGTACGCCGGGCGCATGCTGAATATCCATCCGTCGCTGCTGCCGTGCTTTCCGGGGCTGCATACGCACCGGCAAGCCATTGAGGCCGGCGTCAAGGTCCACGGCGCCAGCGTGCATTTCGTCACGCCCGAGCTCGATCACGGCCCGGTTATCGTCCAGGCTGCGCTTGACGTGCTGCCGGACGACACGCCCGAGAGCCTGGCCACGCGCCTGTTGCCGTGCGAACACGTTATCTACCCGCGCGCTGTGCGCTGGTTTGTCGAAGACCGGCTGCAAGTGCATGCCGGCGTAGTCCGGGTCGAACCACCCGAATCCCAGCTGTTTACGGCCTTTGCTGCCGCTACGGAGGTGCAGTCATGAGCCGCAATACCGCAGGGGCCCGCCAGCCCGTCCGCAACAAGAACAAAGACCACAAGGGCACGCCCATCCGCCTGTCGCGCTCGCGCGATGCGAACGACGGCCAGGCCCCGCAGCAAGGCCGCGGGCCGCATGGCGGGCTGCATGCCGTCCATATCCAGCATATCGACCGCCTGCTGGGCAAGGTGCTGATGTTCACGCGCCCGTCCGACGTGGTGGTGAGCTACTACTTCCGCGAAAACCCCAAGCTGGGCCATCGCGAGCGCGGCATCATCGCCGAAGCCGTGTTTGCCGTGCTGCGCCGCCGCGTGGAGTTTGCGCAGTTCGCCGCCAGCGGCACGGGTGCTTCGCAGCGCCGCCTGGCTCTGCTGGGCCTGGCCGCCACGCTGGGCCGCGACGTACTGACGCCGTTCTTGCTGCCGGAAGAGGGCGAATGGCTCGATCGCCTGACCACGATCGAGCGCTCCAGCCTGGCGCCGCGCGTGCGCGCCAACCTGCCCGAATGGCTGTTCGACCAACTGGCCGCGCGCCACGACGAAGCCTTTGTCGAAGCGCTGGGCGATGCCTGGCTGCGCCCGGCGCCGCTGGACCTGCGCGCCAACCTGGTCAAGACCACGCAGGAGGCCGCGCTGGCCGAACTGACCGCCGCGGGGCTGAAGGCCGAGTTGACGCCGATGGCGCCGTCCGGCATCCGCCTGGCCGGCAAGCCGGCGCTCAACCAGCTGCCGCTGTTCGTCAACGGCCTGGTCGAAGTGCAGGATGAAGGCAGCCAGCTGCTGTGCAACCTGGTCGCGCCCAAGCGCGGCGAGATGGTGGTCGATTTCTGCGCGGGCGCGGGCGGCAAGACGCTCGCCCTGGGTGCGCTGATGCGCTCCACCGGCCGCCTCTACGCATTCGACGTGTCCGAGAAGCGCCTGTCCAACCTCAAGCCGCGCCTGGCGCGCAGCGGGTTGTCCAACGTGCACCCCGTGCTGATCGACTCCGAGCACGACGCCAAGATCAAGCGCCTGGCTGGCAAGATCGACCGCGTGCTGGTGGATGCGCCTTGCAGCGGCCTGGGCACGCTGCGGCGCAATCCGGACCTGAAGTGGCGCCAGTCGCCGCAATCGGTGCTGGAGCTGACCGTCAAGCAGGCGGCCATTCTCGAATCCGCCGCACGCTTGGTGAAGGTGGGCGGACGCGTGGTCTACGCAACCTGCAGCGTGCTGGAGGCCGAGAACGAAGGCATCGTGCGCGGTTTCCTGGCCTCGCACCCGGCCTTCCGCCTGGTGCCCGCCGCACAAGTGCTGGCCGAGCAAAAGATCACGGTGCCCGGCTTGCCGGAAGATGCCGAGATGCTGGCGCTTTACCCGCACCTGCACCAGACCGACGGCTTCTTCGCCGCCGTGCTGGAGCGCGTCAGCTAACGCCGGATCCGTCAGGCGGCTGCGCCGGGGAAGCATCCCCGTGGTGCCGGCCGACTGGCGGCTTTTTCGCGCCGGGGCCGTTCGGCCCCAGCCGCCTTTCCCGTTATCTCTTTCTCCCTTTCTTTTTCCATCCACGAGCCCCTGCCGTCACGCAATGCGCCTGCGCCGCTCTGCCTGCACGCACGCCGCCAGTGTGTCCGGTGTGTGTCGATACGCAGGTCTTGATGGACTAAGCCTTCTGGGCGGCTCCTCATCCTTTGTGGCGCGCGTCGGCGCGGGGAAACCGGCCATGCATGCTGCAAGCGCGAGGCTGGCCGGCGCATACCCGCTCCCGGCTACGTGAAGGCCGCCATCGTAGAGCGCAGTCCGCCTCCATTCGCATCCCCCATTCGCACGAATGGAAAAAGATCTTAAGTTCAATACATTTAAGGCAGTGCAACTTGTCTTGTTGGGCAATGCAGCCTAAGTTGGCAAGACAACGTGCGCCAGGCAAGTACAACGGCGCGCGACCGTGCAGGGTGGGTCGGCGCCGGCACAACTTTCGGGCGGGGTTTCAGAACGCGCCGGTCCCGCAACGGGGGCGGCGCGCTCGGTTGGGAGGCGGGATGTTGCATTCATTCTTCTTCGATACGGCTGCACGGCAGCCCGGCGACCACGCCTTGTGGGTCGACGGACGCTTTTACACTTACGAGCAACTGCGCGCACGCGCGTGCTGCGTGAGTGGTGCGCTGGCGGCGTATGCAGGGGGCGGGAGCCGCAACTGCGTCCTGTTTGCGCACCGCAGCGTCTCAGCGTACGCCGGCCTGCTCGGCGTGCTTGCGGCGGGCATGGCCTATGTGCCGTTGCACCCCAGATTCCCGTCGGCACGCAACGCCGCCATCGTCGGGCGCTCGGGCGCGCGGGTGATGCTGGTCGATCGTGCATGCGCACCGCAGCTTGAGGCGTTGATGCCGTTGTTGCCCCCGGATTTGCACATCGTCATGCTGGATCCGGAGTCGTTGCCGGCAACCGGATGTCCGGGCGGCAGCGCGCGCTTCGCCCCGCTGCCGCCCGCGCCTTTCGTGCATGACCCGCCTGGCCAGCTTGCCGTCGTCTCGGGAGACGACCTTGCCTACCTGATCTTCACCTCCGGCACCAGCGGGCCGCCCAAGGGCGTGATGATCCCGCATGCCAGCGCCGTGGCTTATGTCAGCGCCCAGATGCAGCGCTTTCCATGCGAGCCCGGTGCGCGCTTCAGCCAGTTCGCCGATCTCACCTTCGATTTCTCGGTGCACGACATGCACGTCTGCTGGGCAAACGGGGGCTGCCTTTATGTGCCCGCGCTCCAAGACCCGCTTTACCTGGCCGGTTTTATCCAGGAGCACAGGATTACCCATTGGGCCAGCGTGCCCTCCGTGCTGGCGCTGATGCAGCAGTTTCGCAAGCTCACGCCCTGCGCGTTTCCCAGCGTACGAATGACCTTGATGGGGGGCGAGGCCTTGCCCAAGACGCTGGCGCGGGCGTGGTCGCGGGCGGCGCCGAACACCCGCATCGTCAACGGGTATGGACCCACCGAGGCGACGGTGATCATGCTCACCTTCGAGCTGAGCGATGCGTTTCTTGCCGATGCGTCGCACCCTGCGGTGCCGCTCGGAAAGCCATATCCTGGCGTCGAGCTGATGGTCGTCGACGATGCGCTTGCGCCGGTGCCGCCCGGCGCGCAGGGTGAACTGCTGATCGGCGGCGCGCAGCTTGCCAAGGGCTATCTCGGTGCCAACCCGCTCGACGCGCAGCGCTTCTTTACCCGCGCCTATCCCGAGCGGGCGTGCAGCCGTTGGTACCGCACCGGCGATGCTGTGGCCGAATCCCCCGACGGCTTGCTCTATCACGGCCGCATCGACATGCAGGTGAAGATTCGCGGCAACCGCGTGGAATTGCAGGAGATCGAGCAGGTGGTGCAGGCTGCCAGCGGCAGCGCGCAGTGCGCCGTGCTGGCGTGGCCACTGGATAGCGCCGGCAAGCCGATGGGGCTGGTCGCCTTTGTGCAGGCATCGGGCGACGCCTCGCTGGGCGAACTCGGTGCGCGCATGGCGCGGATCCGGCAGGCGTGCAGGCAGAGCCTGCCGGTCTACGCGCAGCCGGATCGCATTGTCTGCCTCGAGGGCCTTCCCGTGAACGTGAACGGCAAGATCGATCGCGGCCAGTTGCAGGCGCGCTGCGAGTACCTGGCCGTTGGTGCTGGGGGCGCACGGCAGGCGAGCCGCAAGGCGTTTGCGCCATGACGCCGCTGCATTTCGACGGATGTTTTGGCTGGTACCACCCGGCCCAGGGTCAGCGCGCGGTGCTGCTGTGCAATGCGATCGGGCATGAAGCCCTGTGGACGCATGCCGGCCTGGCGCGGCTGGCGGAGCGGCTCGCGGCCCAGGGCGTGTCCGTGCTCAGGTTCGACTATCCCGGCACCGGTGACTCCGCCGACCTCGAACATGCCGACGTGCCGGGTGCGTCCTGTGTCGACGCCTGGCTTGCCGGGATCGATGCCGCTGGCAAGTTGCTCAGGCGCTTGTCCGGTGCCCGGGAACTCGTGCTGCTGGGCGTGCGCGGGGGCGCCTCGCTGGCGGCACTGGCCGCCGGGCGCGGCGTGGCCGGGCGGCGCGTCGATGCGCTGGTGCTGCTTGCGCCCGTGGCGAGCGGCAGGATGCTGGTGCGGGAGATGAAGATGATCGCGCAGACCTGGCGCTCGCTTGCTTGCCGCGCTGTGGAGCCGGAGCCGGGGCCGGCGCCTGGTGCTGGCCAGCAATCGGGCATGGACATCCTGGGCATCCATTTCACCGATGCCGCGATCGATGGCCTTGGCGGCATCGACCTGCTCAATGCGCCTTGCGCCCCCGCCCCGCAAATCCTGATCGCGGGCGGTGAGCCTCAGATGGCCCCGCTGGCGCGCCACTACGGCACGCTGGGCGCGCAGGTGCGGGTGGTGCCTTTCCCTGACCTGATCGACTGGCTGCAGGATCCGTTGCATGGCACGCCACCGGATGCGACCTTCGCGGAGGTGGCCGGCTGGATTGCCGATCTGGGGTCAGCGGCGCCAGTTGGCGAGCCAGCCCCGGGCGGCCGCGCGATGGCGGCAGGGACTGCTTCGTGCCTGCGCGCCGGCGAGTGGGTGGAAATGCCGGTGCGCTTTGGCCAGGGCCTGTTCGGCATGTTGTGCGAGCCGCTCGGGCCGCGCATCGAGCGGCCGGCTGTGCTGATCAACAACTCCGGCGGCACGCATCACGTCGGTGCTGGCCGTTGCGGGGTCATGCTGGCGCGCCGGCTGGCGGCACGCGGTGTTGCCTCGTTTCGCATCGATGTGCGGGGCATCGGGGATGCTTCCGTTGGCGCGCAGGCCATCGCCGGGGTGCCGGCCGATCCGGAGGGGTACCGCGATGCCGTCGCCGCTTGCGACTGGCTGCTTGCCCACGGTCATCGCGAGGTGGTGGCCTTCGGCGTGAGCTACGGCGCCAATGTGAGTCTGCACGCCGCTGGCGCGCACCCGGGCCTGGTGGGCGCCGTGCTGGTCAACCTGCAGCGCTTGTTGCGCCGGGAGACCTTCACCCGGCCCCGGTGGCTGATCCATGGCCGCAGCGCACCCACGGCAGAAGAGGGCGTGCCTGGCATCAACGCGGCATCGGTCCTGCCCAAGCCTGCCGTGCACGAGCAGCGGGAGATCGAGGGCTTGCTCCAGTCGCTCGACGCACGCGGCACGGCCCTGCGCCTGCTGTTCGGCCCGGACGATCCCGGGCCTTTCGAACTGGCGCGGTTCTTCGGGCCGACGCTGGCCGGCCTCGCCGGCTTCTCGCAGTTACAGATCGAGACCATCGATGGCCTGGACCACGGCATGCTGAACCCGCCTGGGCGGGCGCGGGTGATCGACTATTGCGTCGACCTGCTATGCGGCCCCTTGCATCCCGGGGCGGACCTGCGGCTGACCGTGCTCGGCCTCGGCGTATAGGCCCGCTTGCCCGGCAAGCCCGGCGCCAATCCTGCGCCGTGCGGAGCAGGGCGGCTAGAATGGCTGACTTTTTGGCCGCGGGGCATGCAGAAACGTCATGCAGTGTCCCGCTTACCTTGCCAGGGGCCGCCGATCCTGACCGGATGGACCCTGCCAGCCACGGCAGAGCATGAACCCCATTTCCCTGAACGAACTCCATGTTGCGCATCCGGCCTTTGGCAAGATGCTCGATGATCTGATCCGCGACGCGGGTGGCCCTGGCTTCATCTGGCAGTTGGCGGTGCTTGCCGCTTGCCTGGCGGTGGCCTGGCCATTGGCCAGGTTGATCGTCAAGCGCCTCGAAGCCCGCTACGCCGGATCCAGCTTCTCCCTGCGTTTCGCCGCCGCCAGCCTGGAACGCGCCATGTTCCCGTTGTTCGGCTGGCTGCTGGTGATGGGTGCGCGCTTCGGGCTGGAGCCGATGATGTCCATCAGCGTGCTACGGCTCGCATTGGTACCCCTTTCGGGCATTACCTTCCTGTATTTCGCCTTCTACATCCTGCGCCGGGTTATGTCGGGCAATGGCCAGTTGCAGGGCATGCTGCTACTGGTCGAAAAAGTGCTGACGACCCTGGTTTGGGCGGCGATGGCGCTTTATGTGCTGGGTTTGCTGTGGGATGTGGTGCAATGGATGGACGACGTCCGCTTTTCGCTGGGCGGCAAGCAGAAGATCAGCCTGGCGGACACGCTGGTGGCCATCGTCTGGATCCTGGTCACCGTGCTGGTGGCGATGTGGTTCGGCTCATGGCTGGAAGAGCGCCTGATGCGCTCGACCGGGCTGGACAGCAACCTGAAGGTGGTTCTGAGCCGGATTTCCAAGGCGCTGCTGCTGCTCGTGTCCCTGTTGCTGAGCCTGTCGCTGGTCGGCATCGATCTTACCGTGCTGTCGGTGTTCGGAGGCGCGCTGGGCGTTGGCCTGGGGCTGGGCTTGCAAAAGATTGCCAGCAACTACATCTCCGGATTCATCATCCTGCTGGACCGCTCGGTCAAGCTGGGCGACCAGATCACCGTCGACAAGTACACGGGGATCGTTTCGCAGATCCGGACGCGGTACACCGTGGTGCGCAACGGCGATGGCGAAACCCTGGTGCCGAACGAGCAACTGGTGGCGCAGGCGGTGCAGAACCATTCGTTCTCCAATACCCATGTGCGCGTGGCGACACGTGTACAGGCCGATTACGCGGCAGATCCCGAAACGGTGCTCGCCTTGCTGGTTGAGGCCGCCCAAGATATCCCGCGTCTGATGGCGCAGCCGGGCCCGTCGGCATTTCTGGTGTTGTTCGGCGACAATGGCATCGAATACGAGCTTGCGGGCTATATCGCCGATCCCCAGAATGGTAAGCTGGGCGTGCAATCGGCGATGAACCGGGCGATATGGCGGAAGTTCAAAGAGCATGGCATCTCGATCCCGTATCCGCAGCGAGAGGTGCGGGTGCTGGGGAAAGTGGAATTCGACGGCCATGGTGGCCTCTTGAAAGAGGTGCAAGAGGCGCGTATCGATTTGCCGGGCGTCCCCGGTGGTTCGGTGTCCTGAGCGTTCACGGGGCGTTTAGGCCACCTTATGGAACAATCCGTGTTGCTTAGCGTCAAACTGAGGGAAAAAGCGGATGTCCGTGCGATGCGGTTCCGGTAGAATCCAGGGTAGTTGCGGGTTCATTCGAAAGGCGTGTTTCGTTCGGGTGAGTTTGTTCGACCTCCCGCCCCACACCAGACAGCCGCCAGATTGCAGCGGCTCGTGTCCAGTCCGCCGGCAGGCAGCAGTTTTGCCCGTGGCGCCAGGCGCGCGTGCCTTGGGGCTCCGGCGAATGCCGGGGTTCAGGCAGGCGCCGTATGACGCAATCATTGAATTTGCAGTCCTTTTTCTGCACCTTGTTTGCGGCTCGCCCTGTCGCGCCGCACTGAATGCCCCTGTTTAATCGACGGAGAACAGTTTGTTCGACACTATTCTTGACTGGGCCGCTAACGGCCTCGCCAACTGGTCCTGGTGGGAGATTGTGATCTACACCCTCGTGGTGACGCACATCACCATTGCGGGCGTAACCATCTACCTGCACCGCTGCATGGCGCACCGGTCGCTGGACCTGCACCCTATCGTTTCGCATTTCTTCCGTGGCTGGCTGTGGCTGACCACCGGCATGGTCACCAAAGAGTGGACTGCCATTCACCGCAAGCACCACGCCAAGTGCGAGACCGAAGACGATCCCCACAGCCCGCAGACCCGCGGCATCCGCAAGGTGCTGCTGGAAGGCGCGGAGCTGTATCGCGCCGAGTCCAAGAACAAGGAAACCATCACCAAGTTCGGTCATGGCACGCCTGACGACTGGGTCGAGCGCAATGTCTACTCGCGCTTTGGCTGGCAAGGCGTTGGCCTGATGCTGATCATCGACGTCGCCCTGTTCGGCGTGATCGGCCTGAGCGTGTGGGCCGTGCAGATGCTGTGGATCCCGATCCACGCCGCCGGCATCATCAATGGCCTGGGCCACTGGTGGGGCTATCGCAATTACGATTGCGAGGACGCTTCGACCAATGTCTCGCCGTGGGGCATCATCATCGGTGGCGAAGAACTGCACAACAACCACCACACCTACCCGACGTCGGCCAAGTTCTCGATCAAGTGGTACGAGTTCGACATCGGCTGGGGCTACATCCGCGCCATGCAGGCTGTTGGCCTGGCCAAGGTCAAGAAGACCCCGCCGAAGGCGCGCCTGGTGGATGCCCGCCCGGTTGACCACAACACGCTGGAAGCCATCATTGCCAATCGCTATGATGTGATGGCACGCTATGCCAAGGCGGTCAAGAGCGCCTACAAGCAGGAGCTGGAAAAGCTGAAGGAAGCCCGCGTGGCCGAGTACAGCAGCTTCAAGCCGGCGCGCAAGTGGTTCCACCGCGAAGAAGCCAAGCTGGCCGATCCGCAGCGCCAGCAACTGGCCAGCATCGTGGAGCAGAACAAGTCGCTGCATACCTTCGTGGAAATGCGCCGCGAGCTGGCCGCGATCTGGGGCCGCTCCAACCTGACGCGCGAACAGCTGCTGGCGCAGCTGCAGGCCTGGTGCCACCGCGCCGAGGCTAGCGGCATCCAGGCACTGCACGATTTCTCGCTGCGCCTGCGCCGTTATGCCTGATGCGGGCTGATGCCCGAGCTGGCGTGGCCTGATACAATTTAGATCGCCCAAAAGCCCCGCCTCTGGCGGGGCTTTTGTTTTCGCTAAACTCCCCCAATGTCAGGGCCAGCAGCGACAAGCGGATATCAAGCGGAATTCCGAGGCATGCTGTCCAAGAGGAGTATCGGAGATGACCCCCCAAACGATCAAAGCCGTCGAGTTCGAAAAGCCGAACCTCTCGATGGAGTCCCCCGAAGGCGGCAGCTGTGTCGCCCACGCCTGGGCCAAAGTGCCTCCTGTGCTGTCGGCACAGGAGCGCACGGCACTCAAAGCGCGCATCAAGACCCTGCTGAAAGAACGCAATGCGGTGCTTGTCGCGCACTATTACGTTGATTCCGACCTGCAGGACCTGGCCGAGGAAACTGGCGGCTGCGTGTCGGACTCGCTGGAGATGGCGCGCTTTGGCCGCGATCATCCGGCCAAGACGCTGGTGGTGGCGGGGGTCCGCTTCATGGGCGAGACCGCAAAGATTCTCAGCCCGGAAAAGACCGTGCTGATGCCCGACCTGGACGCAACCTGCTCGCTCGACCTGGGCTGCCCGTCCGACGAGTTCGCCGCGTTCTGCGACGCGCATCCCGATCGCACGGTGGTGGTCTATGCCAACACCAGCGCCGCCGTGAAGGCGCGCGCCGACTGGATGGTGACCTCGAGCATTGGCCTGAAGATTGTCGAGCACCTGCACGCGCGGGGCGAAAAGATCCTGTGGGCCCCGGACAAGCACCTGGGCGGCTATATCCAGAAGCAGACCGGCGCCGACATGCTCTTGTGGCAGGGTTCCTGCCTGGTGCATGACGAGTTCAAGGGCATCGAGCTTGACCTGCTGCGCCGGGAGTTTCCCAATGCCAAGATTCTGGTGCATCCGGAGTCGCCGGCCAATGTGGTCGAGCAGGCCGATGTGGTGGGCTCGACTTCGCAGCTGATCGCGGCGGTAAAGGAACTGGACGCGCGCGAGTTCATCGTCGCGACCGACAACGGCATCCTGCACAAGATGCGCCTGGCCGCGCCCGACAAACATTTCATCGAAGCCCCCACTGCCGGCAACAGCGCGACCTGCAAGAGTTGCGCGCACTGCCCCTGGATGGCGATGAACGCACTGACCAATCTGGCTGAAGTGCTGGAGAAGGGTCATAACGAAATCCATGTCGACGCGGATATCGGCCGCCAGGCCGTGACCTGCATCGACCGCATGCTCGACTTCGCCGCGCAGCAGAAGGCCAATGTACGGCCCAAGGCCGACCTGGCCAGCGAGCAGGCCTTGTTCAAGGGAATCGGCCCGGCATGAGCAGCAATCCAAATGTGAATTCCGTGAATTCGAACGTCAACGCTATCTTCGACAGCTATGGCCCGGCGCTCGCCGAGGCGCTCCAGGCCAATGTCAGCACCGCCATTGCCGAAGATGTCGGCGGCGGCGACCTGACCGGCATGCTGGTGCCTGCCGGCAAGCCGGCGCGGGCACGCGTGATCGTGCGCGAGCAAGCCGTGCTGTGCGGCCAGCCGTGGTTCGAGGCGTGCATGCGCGCGGTCGATCCCACGCTGCAGGTTGTCTGGAAGCAGGCCGAGGGTACCCGCATGGCGCCGGACTCGGTGGTCTGCGAGATCACCGGTCCGGCTCGTTCGCTGCTGACCGCGGAGCGGCCGTCGCTGAATTTCCTGCAGTTGTTGTCCGGCGTGGCGACCGCCACGCGCCGCTATGCCGACCTGGTCGACGGTACCCGGGCGCGCGTGCTCGACACCCGCAAGACGTTGCCGGGCCTGCGCCTGGCGCAGAAGTACGCGGTCAGGGTCGGTGGTGGCGACAACCAGCGCCTGGCGTTGTACGACGGCATCCTGATCAAGGAAAACCACATCGCCGCCGCCGGCAGCATCACCGCCGCCATGCAGGCAGCGGCCGCGCTGGATGCTGGTGTGTCGGTCCAGGTCGAGGTGGAAAGTCTGGCCGAGCTGGAAGAGGCATTGGCGGCTGGCGCGAAATCGATCCTGATCGATAATTTTACCGAGACGATGATGCGCGATGCCGTGCGTATCAATGCCGGGCGTGCGTTGCTGGAAGTCTCGGGCGGGGTCAATGCCGATACGATCCGTGCTTTCGCCGAGACGGGCGTAGACCGGATCTCGGTGGGGGCGCTGACCAAGGATGTGCGCGCGACGGACTATTCGTTGCGCATCATCGAGTAAGCGGGGTTGGTCAGAGCATGAAAAAAGCGCGCCTTGGGCGCGCTTTTTTCATGGCGATGATCCAGGTGCAGGCTTATTTCGCCCGTTCCCGCTTGAACACCGGCTGCATCACCGTGGGCAGCGCCTTCGGCAACGTCTCGGGATAGTCGCGGCTGAAGTGCAAACCACGGCTTTCATGGCGCGAATACGCGCTATCCACGATCAACGAGGCGACTTCCACCAGGTTACGCAGCTCCAGCAGGTCGCGCGTGACGCGGAAGTTGGCGTAGTACTCCGCGATCTCCTCGCGCAGCAGGGTGATGCGGTGCTGGGCGCGCTCGAGCCGCTTGCTGGTGCGCACGATGCCCACGTAATTCCACATCATGCGGCGCAGTTCGTCCCAGTTGTGTGAGACCACGACTTCCTCGTCGGCATCCGCAACCCGGCTTTCATCCCACTGGGGCAGGGCGATGTCCGGTTGGCCGGCCTTGTCCTGTCCGGCAATGTCGAGGGCTGCCGCGCGCCCGATCACCATGCATTCGAGCAGCGAATTGGAGGCCAGGCGGTTGGCGCCGTGCAGGCCCGTGCAGCCGGTCTCGCCCACGGCGTAGAGATTGGCCAGATCGGTGCGGCCCGCGGTGTCTGTGACCACGCCGCCGCAGGTATAGTGCGCGGCCGGTACCACTGGGATGGGCTCGCGGGCGATATCGATGCCAAGTTCCAGGCACCTTGCATGAATGGTCGGGAAGTGCTCGCGCAGGAAGGATTCGGGTTGGTGGCTGATGTCCAGGTGCACGTAGTCCAGGCCGCGCTTCTTCATCTCAAAGTCGATCGCGCGCGCCACCACGTCGCGCGGAGCCAGTTCGGCGCGTTCGTCGTGCTCTGGCATGAAGCGGGTGCCGTCGGGCAGCTTCAGCAGGCCGCCTTCGCCACGTACCGCTTCCGAAATCAGGAAAGACTTGGCGTAGGGGTGATACAGGCAGGTCGGGTGGAACTGGATGAACTCCATGTTCGACACCCGGCAGCCCGCGCGCCAAGCCATGGCGATGCCGTCGCCGGTGGCGGTGTCGGGGTTGGTGGTGTAGAGATAGACCTTGCCCGCGCCGCCTGTCGCCAGCACGGTGTGGGTGGCGGTAATGGTCTGCACTTCGCCACTGGCGTCGTCCAGCACGTAGAGGCCGTAACAGCGGTTGCCCGGCAGGCCAAGCTTGCGCGAAGTGATCAGGTCCACCGCGAAGTGGTCCTCGATGATCGTGATATTGGGGTGCTGGCGCGCCTGCTCGCTCAACGTGGACACAACGGCATGGCCGGTGGCGTCCGCCGCGTGGATGATGCGCCGACGGCTATGGCCGCCTTCCCGCGTGAGGTGGTAGCCGAGTTCCGCCTGGTCATCGCGGGTGAACGGCACGCCGCGGTCGATCAGCCACTGGATCGCTTCGCGCCCGTGCTCGACGATATAGCGCGTGGCGCTGTCATCGCAAAGGCCGGCGCCTGCCACCAAGGTGTCCTGCGTGTGCTCATCGTGGCTGTCGCCTGAGTCCAGGACCGCGGCAATACCGCCTTGGGCCCAGTCACTGGCGCCTTGCGTCATGGCACGTTTGCAAATGATGACAACCCGATGGGTGTCGGCCAGTTGCAGCGCGACCGTCAGACCGGCCAGTCCGCTGCCGACAATGGCGACATCGAAGTTCATGGTGCTAGAGACGCGCGCGGCACGCGGTCGGGAGGCAGGAAAGCTGGAAAGTGTACACCGCCAGCGGGCTTGCGTGGGCAGGCAAGCCGTGCGTGAACCGGGTGTTGAGAGACGTTGGCTGCGCAATGCGGCGTATGCTGCCCGGAAAAGCAAAAACCCCGCGTGAGCGGGGTTTCTACAGACATGCCGCGCGATCGGCATGCGGAAGACAGGATCAATTACTTGATCTTGGTTTCCTTGTACGACACGTGCTTGCGGGCGACGGGATCGAACTTCATGATCTCCATCTTTTCCGGCATCGTGCGCTTGTTCTTGGTGGTCGTGTAGAAGTGACCCGTACCTGCAGTCGACTCCAACTTGATTTTATCGCGTCCGCCCTTGCTGGCCATGATGTGCTCCTAATTAGACTTCGCCACGTGCGCGCAGATCCACGAGCACGGTGTCGATGCCTTTCTTGTCGATCAGGCGCAGGCCGGCGTTCGAGACGCGCAGGCTCACCCAGCGGTTTTCCGATTCAACAAAGAAACGACGATTCTGCAGGTTGGGCAGAAAACGACGCTTGGTCTTGTTGTTTGCGTGGGAAACGTTGTTGCCGACCATCGGCGCTTTCCCGGTCACTTGACAGACGCGTGCCATGAAGCACTCCTAACTCTTCTACGTGGACAATGTTCGCAACAGATCAACAAAAGGCGCGCTGGCCCGGACTGCAGCGGTTGAGACTTCAGCAAACGAGCATTATAGACCGGAAAGCACTGGTGAATCAATGCCTTCTCTCGTTTACCGTTCAGGGGTGTGCATCCGTGCGGTGCGCATCACAACACGCATCGCATCTTGCATCACAGCTGGCCGTGTTCGGCGAAGGAGTGGATGTTACTACCTGCGACGATGAAGTGGTCAAGAACTTGCACATCGATCAGGCCCAGCGAACGTGACAGCGCGCGGGTCATGGTGAGGTCGGCGGCGCTGGGCGTGGTATTCCCCGACGGGTGGTTGTGCGCCACGATGACCGCCGCGGCGTTATACGCAAGTGCCTTGCGAGCAACTTCACGCGGATAGACGCTGGTTTGGGTCAGCGTGCCGCGAAACAGCTCCTCGCTGGCGAGCAGGCGGTTGCGCGCGTCCAGGAACAGGCACAGGAATGCTTCGTAGGCCAGTCCCGCCAGCGACAGGCGCAGGTAGTCGCGTACCGCCGTGGGGGAATCCAGCGCCCCGGGCAGTTGCAGCTGCTCGCCCAGCGCGCGCCGGGTCAGCTCGCGGGCCGCCTGCAACTGCGCGTACTTGGCGCTGCCAACGCCCTTGACGCGTGCCAGTTGCCCGGCGTCTGCCGCAAACAGGCTGCTGAGCGTGCCGAAATCGTTCAGCAGCTCCCGGGCGATGTCAACTGCACTTTTTCCCGCCACACCCACGCGCAGGAACACGGCGAGCAGTTCGGCGTCTGAGAGCGTCGCCGCCCCGCTGCTCAGCAGTTTTTCGCGTGGCCGCTCGCTGCTGGGCCAATCGGTAATGCGCATGGCACGATCCCCTCGGAACAATGGCACCGCGGACAAGGCGGCGCTCGGTCGAGTCGCTTACAATACGGGTTGTTGACTGGTTGAGCACCTATGACTTTGCAAACTTTTGCTTCCGGCCCGAAGGATGGGGACGGCACCGTGGATGGCCGCAAGACCGTGCAGGCGGACTCCTTCCTGACCCTTCACTACAGCATCTCCATGGAGAACGGCACTGAGATCGTCAGTACCTTCGCGGAGAAGCCCGCCACGCTGCTGCTTGGGCAAGGCCAATTCGCGCCTACACTGGAGCAGGCGCTGCTGGGCATGCCGGAGGGCGAGCGCATGACTTACCGGCTGGCGCCGGAGCACGCCTTTGGCCCGCGCAACCCCGATCTGCTGCAACGGGTTTCGCTGGCGACGCTGCGCGAGAACTCCTCGTTTGAAGAGGACTACGCGCCGGGCGACCTGGTTGAGTTCAATGCGCCCGGCGGCGGTAAGTACGCCGGTGTGCTCAAGGAGATCGGCACGACGTCGGCGCTGTTCGATTTCAACCACCCGCTGGCCGGACAGACCATTCTGTTCGATGTCCAGCTGATCGGCATTCTCTAAGCAGACCACCGGCCGGGCCGTCGTGCCGGCACCCTTGAGTCGAATCCTTGCATGTCTGAACCCACCACAGCCCCCGATGCCGAGATCCTGATGGCGCAGCCGCGCGGCTTTTGCGCTGGCGTGGATCGCGCCATCGAGATCGTCGAGCGCGCCCTTGCACGCTACGGCGCGCCGATTTACGTGCGCCACGAAATCGTCCACAACGCC
The DNA here is from genome assembly GCF_059421605.1 of Cupriavidus sp. GW821-FHT02F09. NCBI lineage: Bacteria > Pseudomonadati > Pseudomonadota > Betaproteobacteria > Burkholderiales > Burkholderiaceae > Cupriavidus > Cupriavidus sp. GW821-FHT02F09. Next base: position 198,675 of record NZ_JBWKVH010000006.1, on the reverse strand, counting down.
TATGTGGTGGAGGACCTGCGCCGCAAGGGCGCGGTCTTCGTGCAGGAGCTCGAGGAAGTGCCGCCCGGCTCGACCGTGATCTTCAGCGCCCACGGCGTATCCAAGGAAGTGCGCGCCGACGCCACCGTGCGCGGCCTGAACGTATTCGATGCTACCTGCCCGCTGGTGACCAAGGTGCACGTGGAAGTCGGCAAGATGCGCACCGAGGGCTGCGAGATCATCATGATCGGCCACAAGGGCCATCCTGAAGTCGAGGGCACCATGGGGCAGGCCGAAGGCGGCATGCTGCTGGTCGAGTCTTCCGAGGATGTCGCCAAGCTGCAAGTAGCGGATCCCGAGCGCCTGGCATTCGTGACCCAGACCACGCTGTCGGTGGACGAAACGCTGGAGATCGTCGCCGCGCTCAAGGCGCGCTTCCCGCTGATCCGCGAGCCCAAGAAGCAGGACATCTGCTATGCCACCCAGAACCGCCAGGATGCCGTGAAGTTCATGGCGCCCCAGGTGGAGGTGGTGATCGTGGTGGGCAGCCCCAACAGCTCCAACTCCAACCGCTTGCGCGAGCTCGCGGAGCGCCTGGGCGTGCCGGCCTACATGATCGATTCGCCCGATCAGCTCCAGCCGGAATGGATCGCGGGCAAGCGCCGCATCGGCCTGACCGCCGGCGCCTCCGCCCCTGAGGCGCTGGCGCAGGCCATTGTCGCGCGCCTGCACCTTCTGGGTGCGCGCAACGTGCGCGCGCTGGACGGGATCGAGGAGAAGATGTCGTTCCCCTTGCCGCGCGGCCTGCAACAGGTCACGTCCGACTGACCAGCCTGCTTTACCTGACTGTCTGGCAAAACGGCCCGCTCTAGCGGGCCGTTGCTTTTTGCGCAGCCGCTTCCGCCCGGCAGGCGCACCTCGCGCGCGCCGGTTGCACGCCTTTGCGCACCATTCTCTCGCCAGGGTTGCACCAATATATAGCACTCTATATTGCCTGCTATCCCTTGGATAATGCACAAGGCTGCCGCGAACGGCCATATACCTGTCTGTCTGAAAAGACAAATAAGGGAAATCCCTGTAATTGGGGATTTCCCTATTATGGTGCCGGCGCACTCGTTCCTTGTATTTGAATGAGACTGTTGATATTAAATGAAACACCTATTTAATACGCGCCCCCACGAAGTGACTTAAAGGCTGCAAAGCCAACCTGTGGCAAGCGGCAGGCACGAATCTTGTTAGTATCAACGGCTAGCCTCCATGTAGGTGGGAATTGCCCCAATGTGTGCATTGGGGAAATTCCCTAGCTCATTTGGTGGGTTAATCCTTCAGGTTGTTGCGTCGCATATTGCATCCGTATAAAAAGGGAATACAATTCGCGCGTTTCAAATTGAAACTAAACTAAGGCGGTTCAGGGAAACGTCCGGGGGGCGTTGGTTTACCCTGATCATGTGAATCCTAGGAGATCACTCATGCAAATCACGTTTGCCAAGATTCTGCCGATCGCAGCCGCAGTGGCGCTGGTTACTGCTTGTGGCAAGAAAGAAGAAAAGCCCGCTGATGCGGCAGCATCGGCTCCTGCGGCGGCTACCGCGCCGGCAGCAGGCAGTGGCGATGTCGTAGTAAAGATCGGCCATGCGGCACCGCTCACCGGCGGCATCGCTCACCTTGGCAAGGACAACGAAAACGGCGCCCGCCTGGCCGTGGAAGAAGTCAACAAGACCGGCCTGGAGATCAACGGCAAGAAGATCAAGCTCGAACTGGTCGGCGAAGACGACGCAGGCGACCCGAAGACGGGCACGGCTGTGGCGCAGAAGCTGGTGGACGCCAAGGTCGTGGCCGTGGTTGGCCACCTGAACTCGGGCGTATCGATTCCGGCCTCCAAGATCTATAGCGATGCTGGCATCGTGCAGATCTCGCCGTCGTCGACCAACCCCGACTACACCAAGCAAGGCTTCAAGACCACGTTCCGCGTGGTGGCCACCGACGCCCAGCAAGGCCCGGCACTGGCCAACTACGCCACCAAGAGCCTGCACGCCAAGACCGTGGCCATCGTCGACGATGCCACTGCCTACGGCAAGGGCCTGGCCGACGAGTTCGAGAAGACCGCCAAGGCTTCGGGCGTGAACGTGGTGGCACGTGAAGCCACCAACGACAAGGCTACCGACTTCAAGGCCATTCTGACCAAGATCAAGGGCAAGAAGCCCGACGTGATCATGTACGGCGGCATGGACGCCACCGGCGGCCCGTTCGCCAAGCAGGCCAAGGAACTCGGCATCAGCTCCAAGATCGTTGGCGGCGATGGCGTCTGTACCGACAAGGTGGCTGAGCTGGCCGGCGATGCCGTGTCCAACATCATCTGCTCGGAAGCCGGTCTGGCGCTGTCCAAGATGGAACAGGGCGCGGATTTCGACAAGCGCTACCAGGCTCGCTTCAATGCGCCGGTGCAGATCTACGCACCGTTCACCTATGACGCCGTCATGGTCATCGTTGACGCCATGAAGCGCGCCAACTCGACCGAGCCGGCGGCCATCCTGGCCGAGATGCCCAAGACCAACTACAAGGGCCTGATCGGCAACATCGCCTTCGATGAAAAGGGCGACATGAAGGAAGGCACCATCACGTTGTATGAGTACAAGGACAAGAAGAAGACCGTCCTTGACGTCGTGAAGATGTAAACCGGGCTTACCGGCCCATCCGAACGGCACCGCGAGTATGTTGCGGTGCCGTTTTTTTAGCCTTGCCATACGTGCAGCATCCTTACCATGGGTGGAGTAGGCAGGCCGCTTACCAGCAAATATCGACACTACCAAACCACCCACATATCAACGTCCCCCCGACATCCACACCATGTCGAGGGAAATTGGACGGAAGCAAGGAGTTTTCATGGATATCTTTATCCAGCAGATCGTGAACGGTCTGGTGCTCGGCAGCATCTATGCGCTGATCGCACTCGGCTACACCATGGTCTACGGCATTCTCGGGATCATCAACTTCGCCCACGGCGACGTGCTGATGATCGGCGCGCTGACCGCCCTGTCAGCCATACTTGGCTTGCAGAAATTCTTCCCCGGCTTGCCGGAGTGGCTCACGCTGGTGATTGCCACGCTGATCGCCATGCCGGTTTGCGCCGCGCTGGCCTACACCATCGAGCGGGTCGCCTACCGGCCGTTGCGCAACGCGCCCCGGCTAGCCCCGCTGATTACCGCCATCGGCGTGTCCATCATCCTGCAGACCCTGGCGATGATGATCTGGTCGCGTAACCCGCTGACCTTCCCGCAGCTGCTGCCCTCGTCGCCGATCGATATCGGTTCGACCGGCGCCACCATCACGGGCAAGGAAATCGTCATCATCGGCATGGCGCTGATGGTCATGGCGGGCCTGCTGACGCTCGTCAACCGCACCAAGCTGGGCCGCGCGATGCGCGCCACCGCCGAGAACCAGAAGGTGGCGGGGCTGATGGGCGTGAACCCGAACTTCGTTATCTCGGCCACTTTCATGATCGGTGCGGCGCTGGCCGCGCTGGCGGGCGTGATGATGGCGACCAACTACGGCAATGCGCACTTCTACATGGGTTTCATCCCGGGCCTGAAGGCGTTCACCGCCGCGGTGCTGGGCGGCATCGGCAACCTTGCGGGCGCCATGGTTGGCGGCATGTTGCTGGGCCTGATCGAAGCGCTGGGCGCCGGCTATATCGGCGATCTCACCAATGGGGTGTTTGGCTCCAACTACCAGGACGTGTTCGCCTTCATCGTGCTGATCATCGTCCTTGTATTCCGTCCGTCCGGCATCATGGGCGAGCGGGTTTCCGAACGCGCCTAAGGAGAGAGAATCCATGAATACCCCGATTCCATCCCCGGCGGCGCAGGCTGCGCCGCTGACCAAGACGCCGGCCAAGACCATGGCCGCGTTGCTTGGCTTCCTCGTCATCGCCTTGTGCGCCCCGTTCCTGGTGCAGACGCTGGGCGGCAACTACTGGGTGCGCGTGCTCGACTTCGCGCTGATCTACATCATGCTGGCGCTCGGCCTGAACATCGTGGTGGGCTTTGCCGGCCTGCTCGACCTCGGCTACATTGCCTTCTATGCCGTCGGCGCATACATGATGGCCTTGCTGGGCTCGCCCCACCTGGCCAACCAGTTCGAGTGGATCCACCAGCTCTTCCCGCATGGCTTTCACGTCTCCATGTGGTTCGTGCTGCCGCTGGCCGTGCTGGTGGCGGCAACATTCGGCGTGCTGCTCGGCGCGCCAACGCTCAAGCTGCGCGGCGACTACCTCGCTATCGTGACCCTGGGCTTTGGCGAGATCATCCGCATCTTCCTGAACAACCTCGACCGGCCGCTCAACATCACCAATGGCCCGAAGGGGATCACCGCGGTGGACCCGGTCCACATCTTCGGCTTCGATTTCTCCAAGTCGCACGAGATCTTCGGGCTGAAGTTCACGCCAGTGTTCATGTACTACTACCTGCTGGTCGTGCTGGTGATCGCCATCGTGTTCATCTGCCTGCGCTTGCAGAACTCGCGTATTGGCCGCGCCTTCGTGGCCATCCGCGAAGACGAGATCGCCGCCAAGGCAATGGGCATCAACACCCGCAACATCAAGCTGCTGGCCTTTGCCATGGGCGCGTCGTTCGGCGGCGCGTCGGGCGCGGTGTTCGGCGCCTTCCAGGGCTTCGTGTCGCCTGAGTCGTTTGTGCTGTGGGAGTCCATCTACATCCTGGCCATCGTGGTGCTGGGCGGCATGGGCCACATTCCTGGCGTGATCCTGGGCGGTATCCTGCTGGTGGGTTTCCAGGAACTGCTGCGCGCCGTGGCGGAGCCGGCGCAGAACATGCTCTTCGGCCACACCATTGTCGACGCCGAAGTGCTGCGCCAGCTGTTGTTCGGGCTGGCCCTGGTTGGTGTGATGCTGTATCGCCCGGCGGGCCTGTGGCCGTCGCCGCGCAAGGAAGACCGGCCGGTGATCCGCCGCCCGGGCAGCGTTGGCCGTTTCTGACCAGGAGGACATCATGAGCAACGAGAATCTCCTCCTGTCCGTACAGGGGGTCAACAAGCGATTCGGCGGCCTGCAGGCATTGTCCGATGTGGGCCTGCAGATCAAGCCGGGCGAAATCTACGGCCTGATCGGTCCCAACGGGGCCGGCAAGACCACCTTCTTCAACGTGATTACCGGCCTGTACACACCGGACTCCGGCGAGTTCGTGCTGGGCGGCAAGGCCTACCAGCCGACCGCCGTGCACGAAGTCGCCAAGGCCGGGATTGCCCGCACCTTCCAGAACATCCGCCTGTTCGGCGAGATGACCGCGCTGGAAAACGTGATGGTGGGCCGCCACGTGCGTACCAAGGCTGGCCTCTTTGGCGCGGTGTTCCGCCCGCCTTCGGTCCGGCGCGAGGAGCACTCGGTGGAAGACTGGGCGCATGACCTGCTGGAGTATGTCGGCATCGGCAAGTACGCGCACTTCACCTCGCGCAATCTGTCCTACGGCCACCAGCGTCGCCTGGAGATCGCGCGGGCGCTGGCCACCGAGCCCAAGCTGCTGGCGCTCGATGAGCCCGCCGCTGGCATGAACGCCACCGAGAAGGTGGAACTGCGCGGCCTGCTCGACAAGATCCGCAGCGATGGCAAGACCATCCTGCTGATCGAGCACGACGTGAAGCTGGTGATGGGCCTGTGCAATCGCCTGACCGTGCTCGACTACGGCAAGGTCATCGCGCAGGGCCTGCCGCACGAAGTCCAGAGCAATCCAGCGGTGATCGAGGCTTACCTCGGTACCCCGGCGCACTGACGGGGGAAATACACAATGAAAGAAACACTACTCAAGATATCCGGCCTGAAGGTCGCGTACGGCGGCATCCAGGCGGTCAAGGGCATCGACCTCGAGATCAAAGAAGGCGAACTGGTCACGCTGATCGGCGCCAACGGCGCCGGCAAGACCACCACCATGAAGGCCATCACCGGCCTGCAGGGATGGGCCGGCGGCGATGTGGAGTACATGGGCAAGTCCATCAAGGGCGTGCCAAGCTACACGCTGCTCAAGCAAGGGCTGGCGATGGTGCCGGAAGGGCGCGGGGTGTTTGCGCGCATGACCATTACCGAGAACCTGCAGATGGGCGCCTACACGCGCACCGACGAGGCCGGCATCAAGGCCGACATCGACCGCATGTTCGGTATCTTCCCGCGCCTGAAGGAGCGCGCCAACCAGCTGGCCGGCACCATGTCCGGCGGCGAACAGCAGATGCTGGCCATGGCGCGCGCGCTGATGAGCCAGCCCAAGCTGCTGCTGCTGGACGAGCCCTCGATGGGCCTGTCGCCGATCATGGTCGCGAAGATCTTCGAGGTGGTGCGCGACGTCTCCGCGCTGGGCGTGACCGTGCTGCTGGTGGAGCAGAACGCGCGGCTGGCGCTGCAGGCCGCCCACCGCGGCTATGTGATGGAGTCGGGCCTGGTCACCATGAGCGGTGACGCCAAGCAGATGCTGGACGATCCGAAGGTCCGCGCGGCGTATCTGGGCGAGTGATGTCGCCTCTGTGACGCTGCAGTTTGCTGCGAAGAAAAAGCCCCGCAAGCAATTTGCGGGGCTTTTTCATTGTGCCTGGCCGGCGGCGCGCCGGCTTCAAGACGAGGCTCAGGCCAGCTTTTTCAGCAGCGTGCGCAGCATGCCGATCATCTGGTCGATTTCCTCGATGGTCACGTTCAGCGCGGGCATGAAGCGCAGCAGATTAGGGCGCGGCGAATTCAGCAGCAGGCCTTGCGGCTGCATGTCGCGCGCTTCTTCCACCAGTTGCGGGCCGATGTCCTTGTTCAGCACCAGTGCGCGCAGCAGGCCTTCGCCGCGTTCGCCGCCCAGGCCGAACTCGGACGTCAGCGCCAGCAGCTGCTCGCGCAGGTAGGCGCCTTTGTCTTGCACGCCTTGCAGGAAGCCGGGCGCGGTCAGTTGCGAGATCACGGCGCTGCCAACGGCCGTCATCACCGGGTTGCCGTTGTAGGTGCCGCCCTGGTCGCCGGCTTCGAAGCTCGCGACCTCGGCCTTGCACAGCAGGGCTGCCAGCGGCACGCCGCCGCCAATGCCCTTGCCCAGCGTCATGATGTCCGGCTCCACGCCCGACAGTTCATAGGCGAACATGGTGCCGCAACGGCCGCAGCCGGTCTGCACTTCGTCGACGATGAACAGCAGCTTGTGCTGGTCGGCCAGCTTGCGCAGGCCTTGCATGAATTCGCGCGAGGCGGGGATCACGCCGCCTTCGCCCTGCACCGGCTCCAGCATGATGGCCACGGTCTTGTCGTTGATCAGCTTTTCGACCGAGGCCAGGTCGTTCAGGTCGGCCTTGGGGAAGCCCGGCACCTGCGGCGCGAAGATGGTGTCCCAGCCGGCCTTGCCCGACGCGCTCATGGTGGCGAGCGTGCGGCCGTGGAAGCTGTGGTCCATGGTGATGATCTCGAACGCGCCGTTCTTGTGCTTGCGGCCCCATTTGCGCGCCAGCTTGATCGCGCCCTCGTTGGCTTCCGCGCCGCTGTTGGCGAAGAACACCTTGTCGAAGCAGCTGGCATCGGTGAGCTGCCTGGCCAGCTTGAGCATGGGTTCGTTGTAGAACGCCGGGCTGGGGTTGAACAGCTTCTTCGACTGGTCGACCAGCGCGTCGATCATGGCCTGGTTGGAGTGTCCCAGGCAGTTGACCGCCCAGCCCTGCACGAAGTCCAGGTATCGCTTGCCGTTATGGTCCGTGAGCCACGAGCCCTTGCCTTCGGTAAAGACGAGCTCGGGCCGGTTGGTGATGTACATCAGGGATTGGACGGGGTACTCAGCAAATGCCATGGCGGACTCCAGGGGTCGGCGTGAAACAGGGGAGAGGAGAGCAGAAAAACAAAAAGCCACGGGGATTGCCCGTGGCTTGTTGACCTGAACAGAAGCTATGGACGGTCAGCCGCGAGGCACCCCGGTGGGGAGCGACGTACGGTAGCTGCGTCGGTTGTTGATAGCGTAGTTCATGGCGGCCAATATAAGGCCCATGCGCCCGGCTGTCAAAACGAATTTTGGCGGAGCCGGGCATTGTTGTCGCTTGGAAACGGGCAGCGGGGCGCTCAGGCCGCCGGTGCCGGCGGTACCGAACCTGCCGGATGCATGTCCGCTTCCGACGTGAACGAGTCGGCGAAGAAGGCATCCTCGTGCAGGTCGCAGCGCAGGGAAAAGTCCTTGCGCGCAGCATTGATCATCACCGGCGCGCCGCAGGCGTAGACCTCGAAGCCGGACAGGTCGGGATGGTCTTCCATCACGGCCTCGTGGACAAAGCCGGTGCGGCCGTCCCAGTCGTCGCTGTCCTGGGCGTTGGAGATCACCGGCACGTAGCGGAAGTTGGGCAGCTCGCGCGCCCATTGCTCGCACAGCGCGTGCATATAGAGATCGCGCGGGCGGCGGCCGCCCCAGTACAGCGTCATCGGGCGGGTGATGCCGGTGTAGACCGCGTGCTCGACGATGGCCTTGATCGGCGCGAAGCCGGTGCCGGAGGCCAGCAGGATGATGGGCTTGTCGGAGTCTTCACGCAGGAAGAAGCTGCCGAGCGGGCCTTCGAAGCGCAGGATGTCGCGCTCCTTCATGGCCGGCTGGCCTTCCCTGGCGCCGAACACGTAGTCGGTGAAGGTGCCGCCGGGCATATGGCGGATGTGCAGCTCGATCGGGCCTTCCTGGTGCGGCGGCGTGGCGATGGAGTAGCTGCGGCGCTTGCCGTCGCGCAGCAGGAACTCGACATACTGGCCGGCCAGGAACTGCATGCGCTCGGTGGCGGGCAGTTGCAGGCGGGTCACGATCACGTCGTCGGCCACGCGTTCCAGCGTGGCGACGCGGCACGGCACCTTCTTGATGGGGATGTCGCCGGCGCCTTGCACCTCGCGGCATTCGATGGTGATGTCCGAGGTGGGCTTGGCGCAGCAGAACAGCGCGCGGCCCTCGGTCTTTTCCTGCGCGGACAGCGCGGAAGCGGCATGATCGCCCTGCTCGATGCCGCCAGCGGTGACACGGCCCTTGCAGGATCCGCATGCGCCGTTCTTGCAGCCGTAGGGCAGGCCGATGCTGTGGCGCAGGGCCGCGGTAAGGATGGTTTCATCCGCGGCCGCTTCGAACGTGCGGCCGCTGGGCATGACGGTAACTTGATAAGCCATAATCACTCAATGAGCAAAAATCTGTCGCGACGCCGCCTGGGTCGCCCGCGCCTACTCATCGTTGGCTGTGGGGATGTGGGCACGCGTTGCCTGCGTATTCTATCGACGCGCTGGCGCGTCTTTGCCATCACTTCGCAGCCGTCCCGCCGCACCGAGCTGCGGGACAACGGCGCCGTGCCGCTGGTAGCTGACCTGGACCGGCCCGCCACGCTGGCGCGCCTGGCCGGGCTGGCCGACAGGGTGCTGCACCTGGCGCCGCCGCCGTCCCGCGGCGAGGGCGATCCCCGCACGCTGGCGCTGCTGCGCGCCTTGCGGCGCGGTGCCTGGCGACGGTCCGCCGCACGGCCTGGCGGATGGTCTGCCAAGCCCGCTATTCTACCCGACCGAGGCTACGGCAGGTCTGGCCGACGCGCCGCGCCGCCAGCGTTCGTCTACGCCAGCACCTCGGGCGTGTATGGCGACCGGGGCGGCGCCAGGCTGGCGGAATCGCAGGCGGTGCGCCCGCAAACCGCGCGCGCCCGGCGCCGCGTGGCGGCCGAGCAGTCCGTGCGGGACTTCGGCCGCCATGCCGGCTGGCGTGCTTCCATCGTGCGCATCCCCGGCATCTATGCCGAGGACCGGCTGCCGCTGGCCCGCCTGGCCAAAGGCACGCCGGCGCTGGCGCCGCAGGACGACGTCTATACCAACCACATCCATGCCCTGGACCTGGCCCGCACCATGGTGGCGTCGCTGTTCCGCGGCCGCGCGCAGCGGGTGGTGCATGCCAGCGACGATTCGGAAATGCGCATGGCCGATTACTTCGACCTGGTAGCCGACCGCCGCGGCCTGCCGCGCCCGCCGCGCCTGGCTCGCGCGCAACTGCGCGAAGCCGTGGAGCCAACCTTGCTCAGCTTCATGAGCGAATCGCGCCGGCTGGAAAACGCGCGTCTCAAACGCGAGCTGCGCCTGCGGCTGCGCTATCCCACCGTGGCTTCTTTTTTCGACGCCTGAATTCAGGTGCTCTCGGCATTGCCCGTGAGCGCTGTCCTTTCGCATCCCTGCGGCGCCCGGTGGCACGCCGTTTGCATTGGTGTTGCCGCTCGATCCTGTATAGACAGCCATTGATGCATTCAGCGTAACCGTGCGCGGATCTGGTGCGCGGAGGCGAAAGCGGCAAGGGCCGGATGCCCCGTCAACGGGCATTGGCGTGCACCCGGCCTGATCCCGTAACGTTGCCGTTTCGTGCCCGTCTTGTACCCATTTCGTGCCGTTCCAGGCCCGGCGGCATGTAAGTGCTGGCCACGCCAGTTCTGCGTTTCGCCTCGGGTTAACTACTGCATTGACTTGTATATACAGGGTTGCTAAATTGCCTGGCAAATGACCGGCGCCGCAAGTACGGCGCCGCCCGAGCCGGGCGGTCCGGCCGCCGCCAACGCTGGCGCGGCCCCGTTCGCATCACACCAAAGGAGCCAGGAAGATGGGATTTCGTATCCGTAGCGGTAAGTCGCTAGCCGTCGCCGTTGCAGCAGTCGTCGCCACGCTGGGTACCGCGGGCACCGCGCAAGCGCAAGCCACGCAGGTCACGCTGGGCATGAGCGGCTGGACCGGCTTCGCGCCGCTGACGCTGGCTGACAAGGCCGGCATCTTCAAGAAGCACGGTGTCGACGTCGACATCAAGATGATTCCGCAGAAGGACCGCCACCTGGCACTCGCCTCGGGCGCCATCCAGTGCGCCGCCACCACGGTCGAGACCCATGTGGCCTGGAACGCCAACGGCGTGCCCATCACCCAAATCGTGCAGCTCGATAAGTCCTACGGCGCCGACGGCCTGGCCGTGCGCGGCGACGTCAAAGGCTTCGCCGACCTCAAGGGCAAGACCATCGGCGTGGACGCGCCAGGCACCGCGCCTTACTTCGGCCTGGCCTGGATGCTCAAGAAGAACGGCATGAGCCTGAAGGATGTGAAGACCACCACGCTGTCGCCGCAAGCCGCCGCGCAGGCCTTCGTCTCGGGCCAGAACGATGCTGCCATGACGTATGAACCGTACCTGTCGTCGGTGCGCCAGAACCCGGACAAGGGCAAGATCCTAGCCACCACGCTGGACTACCCGATGGTGATGGACACGCTGGGCTGCGCGCCCAAGTGGCTCAAGGACAATCCCAAGGCCGCGCAAGCGCTGGTGGACAGCTACTTCGAAGCGCTCGACATGATCAAGCAGGACCCGGCCAAGGCGAACGACATCATGGGCGCGGCGGTCAAGCAAAGCGGCGAGCAGTTCGCCAAGTCATCAGCCTACCTGCGCTGGCAGGATCGTGACGCCAACCGCAAATTCTTCGGCGCAGAGCTGGCCAGCTTCAGCAAGGAAGCGGCGCAGGTGCTGCTGGAGATCGGCGTGATTCGCCAGGTGCCGGACGTCACCGCGCTGTACGACGCGCGCTTCATCAAGTAACGAGGTCGGTGCCATGACGCAGGTTCACATTGGTTCGCCCGCCGCCGGTGCGGCTACAACGCCCGCTCCCGCCGCGGTGACTCCGGCGGCCACGCGCCGGCACCCCTGGCTGGCGCCGCTGGCGCCGGTCACCCAGCGCGCGCGCTGGGTCCTGGGCTTGTCGTTCTTCGTGGCGTTTTTTGCCGTGTGGGCGGCGGTGACCCTGGGCGGCATGGTGCCACGCACCTTCCTGGCCGATCCGATGACCATGGCCCATGAAGGTGTGCTGCTGTTTACCGAGTACAACTTCATCGGTGACATCGGCATGACGGTATGGCGCGTGCTGGGCGGCTTCGTGCTGGCCGCCGCGCTGGCCGTGCCGCTGGGCATCTTCATGGGCGCGTACAAGGCGGCGGAGGCATTCTTCGAGCCCTTCGTCTCGTTTTGCCGCTACCTGCCCGCGTCGGCCTTCATCCCGCTGCTGATCCTGTGGGCCGGCATCGGCGAGGCGCAGAAGGTGCTGGTGATCTTTATCGGCTCGTTCTTCCAGATCGTGCTGATGGTGGCGGTGACGGTGGGCGGCGCGCGGCGCGACCTGGTGGAGGCGGCCTACACGCTGGGCGCCAACAGCAGCGGCATCGTGCGGCGCGTGCTGATCCCGGGCGCCGCGCCGGAGATCGCCGAGATCCTGCGCCTGGTGCTGGGCTGGGCCTGGACCTATGTGATCGTGGCCGAGCTGATCGGCTCGTCTTCCGGCATCGGCCACATGATCACCGACAGCCAGGCGCTGCTCAACACCGGGCAGATCATCTTCGGCATCATCGTGATCGGTTGCATCGGCCTGGTCTCCGACCTGGCCTTCAAGCTGGCTAACCAGCGCCTGTTCCCGTGGAGTTCGATCAAATGAGCGCGCTGTCCATTCAGCAGGTCTCGCGTACCTTCGTCAATCCGCGCGGAGGCCAGACCCTGGCGTTGCAGCCGACCGATTTCGAAGTGGCGGACAACGACTTCGTCACCATCCTCGGCCCCTCGGGCTGCGGCAAGTCCACGCTGCTGCGCATCGTCGCCGGGCTGGATACGCCCACCACCGGGCGCGTGCTGCTCGACGGGCAGGAAGTCACCGGCCCGGGCGCGGAGCGCGGCATGGTGTTCCAGTCGTACACGTTGTTCCCGTGGCTGACCATCGAGCAGAATGTGCGCTTTGGCCTGCGCGAGCGCGGCATGAGCGAGGCCGACCAGCGCGAGCGCAGCGACTTCTTTATCCAGCGCGTGGGCCTGCGCGGCTTCGAGCATCACTTCCCCAAGCAGCTCTCGGGCGGCATGCAGCAGCGCACGGCCATTGCCCGGGCGCTGGCCAACGACCCCAAGATCCTGCTGCTGGACGAGCCCTTCGGCGCGCTGGACAACCAGACCCGCGTGCTGATGCAGGAACTGCTGCTGGGCATCTGGGAAGCCTCGCGCAAGACGGTGCTGTTCGTCACGCACGACATCGACGAAGCCATCTTCATGGCCAACCGCGTGGCGGTGTTCTCGGCGCGGCCTGGCCGCATCAAGCGCACCATCGATGTGGACTTCCCGCATCCGCGCCACTATACGATCAAGACCTCGCCGGCGTTCTCGGAACTCAAGGCGGTACTGACCGAGGAAATCCGCGCCGAGGCCATGGCCAGCGCCGAGCACTGAGTTGCCAACCAAGCCATGAAAGCTGCCACCGCCAACCGCCGGGGTGTTCCCGATTCCCCTCCCGCCGCGCTTTACCAGCAGGTGAAGGAGTACATCGCGCGCCATATCCAGAGCCGCGCGTGGCAGCCTGGCGATCGCGTGCCGTCCGAGCAGGAACTGGTGACCCGCTTCGGCGTGTCGCGCATGACGGTGAACCGCGCGCTGCGCGAGCTGGCCGAGCAGGGCCGGGTGGTGCGCGTGGCTGGCGTGGGCACCTTCGTGGCGGAGCACAAGCCGCAGTCGACGCTGCTCAACGTGGTCAACCTGCAGGACGAGATCCGCATGCGCGGACATGACTACGCTTGCGACGTCATGGTGGTGGAACGCGTGGCTGCCTCCATCGAGGTTGCGGCCGCACTGGATCTGCGCACCGGTGAATCGGTGTTCCACTCCGTGTGCGTGCACCGCGAGGACGGCGTGCCGGTGCAGCTCGAAGACCGCTATGTGAACCCGCGCGTCGCGCCGGACTTTATCAACCAGGATTTCGCCGCCGCCGATGCGGTGAAGCCCGGCGAATACCTGCTGCGCCACGTGCCCTATGATCAGATCGAGCACGTGGTCGATGCCATCTCCGCCACGGCGGAGCAAGCCACCCAACTGGAAATGCCGGCTACCCAGCCGTGCCTGCTGCTGACCCGCCGCACCTGGACGGGCGGCACCCCCGTGACCTTTGTACGTTGCCTGCACCCAGGCAACCGTTACCGCCTAGGCAGCCGATTCCGCGCCGATGGCAACCCGGCCTTCGGCTGAACCAGCCAAGGGCCGTTAGTTTTTTCAGATCCACCAGCCAACGCACGAACCCGGCTGTATAGACAGGGACATACAAATGAGCGCCACCCAAGCCAACCAAACTTCCCGCCCGCTGCTGACCTTGCAGCCCGGCTCCGTCACGCTGGCCGACCTGCGCCGCATCCATCGCGGCGAAGTGAGCCTGGTGATGGATGCATCCGCATGGGCTGGCGTGCGTGCGTCCCAGGCCACCGTGCAGGACATCATCGACGCCGATGCCGTGGTCTACGGCATCAACACCGGCTTCGGCAAGCTGGCGCAAACGCGCATTCCGCATGACAAGCTGGCGGAGCTGCAGCGCAACCTGGTGTTGTCGCACAGCGTGGGCACCGGCGCGGACCTGAACAGCGACACCGTGCGGCTGATCCTGGCGATCAAGGCCGTGAGCCTAGCGCGCGGCCATTCCGGCATCCGTCCCGAAATCATCGAGGCGCTGCTGGCGCTGGCCAACTCGGGCGTCACGCCGTGCATTCCGGCCAAGGGCTCGGTGGGCGCGTCGGGCGATCTCGCGCCGCTGGCGCATATGTCGTGCACGCTGATCGGCGTGGGCGAGGTGATGATCGACGGCGTGCGCCGCCCGGCCGCCGAAGGGCTGGCCCACGCGGGCCTGGCGCCCTTCACGCTGGGCCCCAAGGAGGGATTGGCGCTGCTCAACGGCACGCAGGTTTCCACCGCGCTGGCGCTGGCGGGCCTGTTTGCCGCCGAAGACATCTTCGCTGCCGGGCTGGTGGCGGGCGCGCTGTCGCTAGAAGCCATCAAGGGCTCGGTCAAGCCGTTCGACGCCCGCATCCACGCCGCGCGCGGCCAGGCCGGGCAGATCGCCGTGGCCGGCGCCGTGCGCGCGCTGCTCGATGGAAGCAAGATCGTGGACTCGCACGTGAGCTGCGGGCGCGTGCAGGACCCGTACTCCATCCGCTGCCAGCCGCAGGTGATGGGCGCCTGCCTGGACAACCTGCAGCACGCCGCGCGCGTGCTGCAGATCGAAGCCAACGCCGCGTCCGACAATCCGCTGGTGTTCCCGGAGCAGGGCGACGTGATCTCGGGCGGCAACTTCCACGCCGAGCCGGTGGCGTTTGCCGCCGACATCATCGCGCTGGCCATCGCCGAGATCGGCGCGATCTCCGAGCGCCGCCTCGCGCTGCTGCTCGATTCCGGCCTGTCCGGCCTGCCACCGTTCCTGGTGCGCGACGGTGGCCTGCATTCGGGCTTCATGATCGCGCAGGTCACTGCCGCCGCGCTGGCGTCCGAGAACAAGTCGCTGGCGCATCCTGCCAGCGTGGACAGCTTGCCGACGTCGGCAAACCAGGAGGACCATGTGTCGATGGCCACCTACGGCGCGCGCCGCCTGGGCGATATGGCGGAGAACACCGCCGTGGTGGTCGGCATCGAAGCCATGGCCGCCGCGCAGGGCATCGAGTTCCACCGCCCGCTGGAATCCTCGCCGCTGATCGAGACCGAGATCGCACGCATCCGCGAGCGCGTGGCCTTTGTGGAAGGCGACCGCTACTTCGCACCGGATATCGAGGCAATGAAGCAGTGGGTGCAGCAGGGTGACGCGGGTGCGGGCTGGCCCGAGTCGGTGCGGCAGGTGCTGCCGTCGCAGGTGGGCGTGGCGTAAGCCGCCGTGCCGAAGAAAACAATTGGCTTCGCTTCAAGTGGCTCCTAGCCAAACCGCCCCTCTCCCCAACCCTCTCCCCGTGAGGGGAGAGGGAGCGACAACCGTCGTCATTCCAGATGGCTTTGGCGCATCGTGCCGGCTTCGGCCAATGCCGCCGGGTTGCGCCCCTCTCCCGCTTGTGGGAGAGGGGCTGGGGGAGAGGGCGGGCGCCCCCGAATGCGACGCCCCACAAATCACCGCAGCGCAGGGTTGAACCCAACACGCAGGAGAACCAGACATGAACGCCAACGAACACCAATTCACCAAAGCGGCCCCCCTGCGTGGCCAGCGCGAGATCCGCGCGCCGCGCGGCACCGAGCTGCACTGCAAGAACTGGCTGATCGAAGCCGCTTACCGCATGCTCCAGAACAACCTGGATCCCGATGTGGCCGAGCGCCCGCAGGACCTGGTGGTGTACGGCGGCATTGGCAAGGCGGCGCGCAACTGGGAGTGCTTCGACGCCATCCTCGACAGCCTGCGCAACCTGGGCGAGGAAGAATCGCTGCTGGTGCAATCCGGCAAGCCGGTGGGTGTGTTCCGCACCCATGCCGACGCGCCGCGCGTGCTGATTGCCAACTCCAACCTGGTGCCGCACTGGGCCACCTGGGACAAGTTCAACGAGCTGGACCGCGCCGGCCTGATGATGTATGGCCAGATGACTGCCGGCTCGTGGATCTATATCGGCACGCAGGGCATCGTGCAGGGCACCTTCGAAACCTTTGTCGAAGCCGGCCGCCAGCACTACAACAACGATCTCACCGGCAAGTGGATCCTCACCGCCGGCCTCGGCGGCATGGGCGGCGCGCAGACGCTGGCCGGCGTGCTGGCCGGCGCATGCGTGCTGGCGATCGAGTGCCAGGAGTCGCGCATCGACTTCCGCCTGCGCACGCGCTATGTCGACAAGAAGGCCACCAGCATCGACGAAGCGCTGGCCATGATCGAAGAAGCCACGCGCAACAAGCAGGCCATCTCCGTCGGCCTGCTCGGCAACGCTGCCGAGATCATGCCGGAGCTAGTCAAACGCGCGCAGGCCGGCGGCATGCGCCCGGACATCGTCACCGACCAGACCTCGGCGCACGACCTGATCAACGGCTACCTGCCGGCGGGCTGGACCGTCGGGCAATGGGAAGCCGCGCGCACGACCGATCCCAAATCGGTCGAGGCCGCTGCCAAGACTTCCATCGTCAAGCACGTGCAGGCCATGCTGGCCTTCCAGCAGATGGGCGTGCCCACGCTGGACTACGGCAACAACATCCGTCAGGTCGCCTTTGACGAAGGCGTGGCCAATGCCTTCGATTTCCCGGGGTTTGTGCCGGCGTATATCCGCCCGCTGTTTTGCCGAGGCAAGGGCCCGTTCCGCTGGGTTGCGCTATCGGGCGACCCCGAGGACATCTACAAGACCGATGCCAAGATGAAGGAGCTGTTCCCCGAAGACGCGCACCTGCACCGCTGGCTGGACATGGCGCGCGACCGCATCGCCTTCCAGGGCCTGCCCGCGCGCATCTGCTGGGTGGGACTGGACGAGCGCCACCGCGCGGGCCTGGCCTTCAACGAGATGGTGAAGAACGGCGAGCTGAAGGCGCCGATCGTGATCGGCCGCGACCACCTGGATTGCGGCTCGGTTGCCAGCCCCAACCGCGAGACCGAGGCCATGCGCGACGGCTCCGATGCGGTGTCCGACTGGCCGCTGCTCAACGCGCTGCTCAACACCGCGGGCGGTGCCACGTGGGTCAGCCTGCATCACGGCGGCGGCGTGGGCATGGGCTTCTCGCAGCATTCGGGTGTGGTGATCGTCTGCGACGGCACCGACGCCGCGGCCAAGCGCATCGAACGCGTGTTGTGGAACGACCCGGCCACCGGCGTGATGCGCCACGCCGATGCCGGCTACCAAAGCGCGATCGACTGCGCGCACGAGAAGGGCCTGAACCTGCCGATGGTGCCGAAGGCGGCAGGCGCATGAACGGCGTCGAACGTTTCTCGCTCGGCGCGCTGGCCGCGCAGCCCTGGAAGAACGGCGGTGGCGTCACCCGCGAGATCGCGGCGTGGCCGCCGGGCGCCGGCATGGACGCATTCCTGTGGCGCGTGAGCGTGGCCGACATCGCCGCCAATGGGCCGTTCTCCGCCTTTCCCGGCATCGATCGCCAGATCGTGCTGCTGGACGGCGAGGGCGTACGCCTGCTGGCTGACGATGGCAGCTTCGATCATCGCCTCGATACCGTTGGCGAGCCCTTTGCCTTTGCCGGCGAGCGCGGCGTGCAAGCCACGCTGCTGGATGGCGCCACGCGCGACTTCAATGTGATGACGCGGCGCGGCCAGTGCCGCGCGAGCGTGGTCGCGGCGCGCGACGAATTCACGATCGCGCCCGGCGCGCATGTGGTGGTGTTGTTTGTGGTTGAGGGGGCATGGCGCCACGGCGTTGCCGGCCAGGGCGGGCAAGCCGTGCTGGCCAGCGACGACGGCATGCTGTTTGCCGAAGGCGTAGCGGTGCCATATCGCCTGCAGGCGATGTCGGAGCCCGCGCTTTGCCTGTGCGTCACCCTGGAACTGGAGTTGGAGAACCCGCAATGAACCTGAACCCGGCGCAGGCCGCCGTTACCTCTTCGTCCACTGAATCTACCAAGTCCGCCGACGGCATCTGGCATCGCTGCCACCTGCTGCCCGACGGGGATCCCGCCAAGGCTATCCGTGACGCCGCGCTGGTCGTGCAGCAAGGCCGCATCGTGTGGCTCGGCGCGCAGGCAGAGATGCCGCAGGCATACGCAGCGCTGCCGCGCCATGACGCGGGCAACGCCTGGATCACGCCGGGCCTGGTCGACTGCCACACCCACCTTGTGTACGGCGGGCAGCGCGCCGATGAATTCGCCATGCGCCTGGCCGGCGCAGGCTATGAGGAAATCGCGCGCGCTGGCGGCGGCATCGTCTCCACCGTGCGCGCCACCCGCGCGGCCGATGAAGACACGCTGTTCGCGCTGGCCGCCGCGCGTCTCGCGCCGTTGCTGGCCGAAGGCGTGACCACGCTGGAGATCAAGTCCGGCTACGGCCTGGACCTCGCCAGCGAGCGCAAGCAGCTGCGCGTGGCGCGCCGCCTGGGCGAGGCCTTCGGCGTGACGGTGCATACTACCTTCCTCGGCGCGCACGCGCTGCCGCCGGAATACGCGGGCCGCGCCGACGACTACATCACGCTGGTGTGCGAAACCATGATGCCCGCGCTGGCCGAAGAGGGCCTCATCGACGCGGTGGACGCCTTCTGCGAATCCGTGGGCTTCAGCCTGGCGCAGACCGAGCGCGTGTTCCAGGCCGCCGAGCGCCACGGCTTGCGCGTCAAGCTGCACGCCGAGCAACTCAGCAACCTGGGTGGCACCGCGCTGGCGGCGCGTTACCGCGCGCTGTCGGCCGATCACCTGGAACATCTCGATGAGGCCGGCGTCGTTGCCATGGCCGGGTCGGGCACGGTGGCGGTCCTGCTGCCGGGCGCCTATTATTTCCTGCGTGACACCAACCTGCCGCCGATCGACCTGCTGCGCCGGCATGGCGTGCCGATGGCGATCTCCACCGATCACAATCCCGGTACGTCGCCCGTCACTTCGCTGCTGCTGATGATGAATATGGCGTGCACCCTGTTCAGGCTGACCGTGCCCGAAGTGCTGGCAGGCGTCACCACGCACGCCGCGCGCGCGCTGGGCGCATCCGACCGGCACGGCTTGCTGGCCGCCGGGCGCGCCGCCGATTTCGTGCTGTGGAATGTCGATTCGCCGGCCGAGCTGGCCTACTGGTTCGGGCGCAATCCCGCCGCCGCCGTGGTGCGCCAGGGCAAGGTCTATCCCGCCGCCACGCCAGCGCAAGGAGTACGGCCATGAACGCCGGAAGCCTGTTTGCCGCGCAGGCCTTGCTGCCCACGGGCTGGGCCAGCGATGTACTGCTGGCCTGGGACGACGCCGGCGCATTCACGACGGTACAGGCCGGCGCGAAACCCGCCGTGGACGTGCCGCGCGCCGCCGGGCCGCTGTTGCCGGGCATGCCCAATCTGCATTCGCACGCGTTCCAGCGCGGCTTTGCCGGGCTGACCGAGTTCCGCAGCGAGACGCTGGCCGACGGCCAGGAGAGCGACTCCTTCTGGAGCTGGCGCAAGCTGATGTACCGCTTCGCGCTGCGGCTTTCGCCCGATACGCTGGAAGCCATCGCCACGCAGCTCTATATCGAGATGCTGCGCGCAGGCTACACCAGCGTTTGCGAATTCCACTACGTGCATCACGACACGCACGGCAAGCCTTACGCCGACCCTGCCGAGATGTCGCTGCGCCTGCTGCGCGCCGCGCGGACCGCTGGCATCGGCATCACGCTGCTGCCGGTGCTGTACCAGACGGCCGGCTTCGGCGACAAGCCCGCGGTGCCGGATCAGCGCCGCTTCCTGCATGAGACGCACGCCATGCTCGCCTTGCTCGGCCGGCTGGCCCCGCAATGCCATGGCCAGGCTCGCCTGGGACTTGCCCCGCACTCGCTGCGCGCGGTGCCGCCGCAGAGTCTTGCCGACGCCGTGGCGGGCCTGCACGCGCTGGATGCAACAGCGCCGGTGCACATCCATATCGCCGAGCAGCAGCGCGAGGTCGACGAGTGCATCACGCTCACGGGCACACGCCCGGTGGCATGGCTGCTCGACCATGCCGAGGTGGATGCGCGCTGGTGCCTGGTGCACGCCACGCACCTGGACTGGGACGAACGGCGGCGGCTGGCGCACAGCGGCGCGGTGGCCGGCATCTGTCCGACCACCGAGGCCAACCTGGGCGATGGGGTATTCGATGCCGCGCCCTACCTGGGGCAGGGCGGTGTCTGGGGCATCGGCTCGGACAGCCACGCCAGCGTCAGCGTGGTGGAAGAGCTGCGGCTGTTCGAGTACGGCCAGCGGCTGGCGCTGCAAAAGCGCAACGTGCTGGCTTCGGACGCGCACAAGCAGGTGGCGGACCGCCTTTACCTTGATGCCGCCTTTGGTGGCGCGCGTGCGTCGGGCCGGGATATCGGCGCGATTGCCGTCGGGCAGCAGGCGGATTTCGTCGTGCTGGACGGGGCGCATCCCGCGCTCTCAGGTTTGTCGGGCAGCCAGGCGCTGGCGGTCCATGTGTTCACCAACCATGGGCATGAGACACTAGCGGAAGTCCGCACGGCGGGCCGCACGCGCGTGCAGCATGGTATGCACGCCTTGCAGGCTGACGCTGGCAAGCGCTTTGCCGCTGCGCGCGCCAGCCTGCTGACTGACTAAAACCCGGCGCACCACGCGGCCTGAAGCTTGATGCTACAAGCTTCAGGCCCGTATTGATGAGCACTGCGCCTTTATGTTGCAAAGTAGCAAACAAGAAAACATGGCCTTCTCGACCGATACCCCCGCTTTCACCCTGCATTGCGGCACGCGCCCGATGCTGGTGTCGATGCCGCACGTCGGCACCCACCTGCCGGCCTCCGTGTCCGACCGGCTGACCGCCGAGGCACGCACCGTGCCCGATACCGACTGGCACCTGGAGCGCCTGTACGATTTCGCGCGCGAGCTCGGCGCCTCCATCCTGGTGGCCACCCACTCGCGCTACGTGGTGGACCTGAACCGCCCGCCCGACAACGCCAATCTCTACCCCGGCCAGGACACCACCGGCCTGTGCCCGGTCGATACCTTCGACAAGACGCCGATCTACGCCGACGCCAGCGGCCTGCCCGCCGACGATGAAATCGCCGCGCGCCGCGACGCCATCTGGCGCCCGTACCACGGCGCGCTCGCTGAAGAACTGGCCCGCTTGCGCGCCGAGCATGGCACGGTGGCGCTGTGGGACGCGCATTCGATCCGCTCGGTGCTGCCGCGCTTTTTCGAGGGCAAGCTGACCGACTTCAACCTGGGCACCGCCAATGGTGCCAGCTGCGACGCCGCGCTGGCCAACCAGCTGCTGGATATCGCTGGCGCGTTGCCTGGCTATACGTCGGTGCTTAATGGGCGCTTCAAGGGCGGCTATATCACGCGGCAGTACGGGGCGCCGGCGCAAGGTGTGCAAGCCGTGCAGCTGGAGTTGACGCAGTCGGCTTATATGAGCGAGAGCTATCCTTTCGCCTATGACGAAGCGCGGGCTACGCGGATCCAGCCTACGCTGAAGATGATGCTGGAGACGGTGTTGGGGTACGTGGAGGCGCGTTAAGGTTGCTGGCCCCGCTGACGCTCGGGTGGCTTTGTGCCTTTGTGGGCGGGGTTTTACTGCTTCTAGCTGCTGGCGCGGCTGTGCGGTGTTGGCCGATTTGGAACGTGTGAGATGTCACTTCTCTTTACTCGTAAAGAGAAGTAACCAAGAGAAAGCGATCCTTGCAGGAGGCTGGCTTGTCGGGGTTGCGTAGCCCGGTAGTTTCGTCGTCAGGCCCCGGGTTTTAATAGCCTCATGGCGGTACCGATTTGAATGGCCACGATCCTGCGGATGGCGCTGGTTTCGTGGTGAGGCTGCTCGGTAGCGGCATCCCTGCTCATTCACGCATCTGCCGGTACCGGTTCGAAGTGCCACGATATATCACGCTACGATGGTTTCGTGGTGGGGTGGGCGCGGTGGAAGAATTCCTCGGTCTTTCATTCCGGTGCCACCGCGCCCACGACGAAAACGGAACGCTTGCAACTTCGTGGCGAGTCACTCCGCGAGCGACAGACGGCTTGAAGCTCGTGGTGGCCGCTACCGGGGGGACCACCACGAATCCCTGGGCATTGGCTGGGTCGTGGTGCTCTGAACCGGTAACGGCACGAGTCCGTTAGCACCCGGGGCCGTACGACGAAACCATTGGGGTTCCCAATGACGCCACGCCAGCCTCCTGCAAGGATCGCTTTCTTTTGGTTACTTTTCTTTACGAGTAAAGAAAAGTGACATCTCACACGTTCCAAAACGGCCAACACCGCACAGCCGCGACAGCAGCTAGAAGCAGTAAAACCCCGCCCACTAGAGACGCCCCCCGCGTCAGCGGGGCCACCGGCCGCGTTCCCACACCTACAGCAACGAATCCGCCAACCGGCAAAGATTCTGCCAGGTCCGCGTATGCAGCGGCCGCCGCTGCCAAACCGCCCGCACCACCGTCTCACTATTGGCCAGATACCGCTGCTGGATCCGCCGCATGCGCGCCACCACATCACGGTCATAGATCACCAGCGCGGCCTCTGCATTGAGCGCGAACGACCGGATATCCATATTGGTCGATCCCACCATGGCAACTTCATCGTCAATGGTGACGTGCTTGGCATGCAGGAAGGCGGGGCGGTACAAGTGGATCTGCACCCCGGAGTCCAGCAGCACGCCGAAGTAAGCCTCCTGCGCGGCCTGCGTGAAGCGCTGGTCGATCCGTTGCGACAGCACCAGGTGCACCGCCACGCCACGGTAGCAGGCCAGGTGCAGCGCTTGCAGGAACGCTTCATCCGGCACGAAGTAGGGCGTGGTGATGACCACTTCGCTGCGCGCGCGGTGGATCATGCTGATCAGCGCCATCTGCGCGTTCTGCGTGCCGTAGCCAGGGCCGCTGGGCAGCATCTGCGCGATGTGCGGGCCTTGCGCCTCCATGGGCGGGAAGCTGTCGAGGCCGAAGTTGCCGTCGCCGGTTTCCAGGTAGCGGTCGGCCAGGAAGACCGCTTGCAGCTCCGCCACCACTGGCCCGGTCACGCGCGCCACCAGTTCTTCATTGGGCAGTCCGGGCATCGACTCGGCATCGATCACGTTTTGCGAGCCGATGTAGCCAATGCTGCCATCCACCACCAGGATCTTGCGGTGATTGCGCAGGTCGAAGCGCGCGCTCTTGCCTTTGAGCACCGCCATCAGCGAGCGCATGGGCAGGGCCTGCACCACCTCCACGCCGCCGTCGCGCAGCGTATCGGCAAACATGCGCCAGCCCGCGCGCGCGCCCAGCGCATCCACCAGCAGGCGGCAGCGCACGCCCCGCGCGCTGGCCCGCAGCAGGGCGTCGGTAAAGGCGCGGCCGGTTGCGTCGGCGGCGTAGATATAGACCAGCAGATGGACCTGGTGCCTGGCACCGTCGATATCGGCAATCATCGCGGCCACCGTCGCGTCATAGTCGTCGAGCAGCGCCACGGCATTGCCGCGCATCGGCGAGTAGGAGCCGAGCCGCTCGATCAGGCCGGCCGCATCGGCGGCAACGGCGGCGGGCAGCGGCTGCAATGGCGCGAAGCGTGCCACCCGGTCACGCACGCTTGCGATGCCTTGGTTGATGCGGGCCAGCTTGAGCCGGCGCGACTTGGGATAGTAGATGCGGCCGAACAGCGCATAGAGCACCAGCCCCAGCCATGGCAGGAAGAAGATCAGCAGCAGCCAGGTGCGCGCAGCCGCCGGGGCACGGCGCTGTGGCACGTAGACCAGCATGGCCAGGCGGATCGCCCATTCCGCCAGTGTGAACAGCGAGGGCCACCACCAGGAAAAGCCCACCGGCATGGCGCCTTGCAGCGAGGCGACCCAAGGCGCAGGCAGGAAGGTATCTAGAAGGGAAGGGGACATGCGGCTCGGCGGCTCGGCTCTGGTAGGGCGGACCGCCCACCATACCAGAGCCGTGCGTTGGAGCGTGTGTCAGGCGGATGCCGGACCATGCCGGCATCCGCCTGACACAGCCTATGGCTTACTTCTTCGTCACGTCCTTGCGCGCCTTGCTGCCCGTGGCCTTGTTGTACCGCTCCACGTACTCCTCGAACAGCTTGCGGATCGAACGGCCGATCTTCACGTAGTCCGATTCATTGAGGTTGGCCAGCGACACGCGGCCGGAGGGATGGCGCGTGCCAAAGCCGCGGCCCGGCAAGCAGCACCACACCCGCTGCCTCGGCGAGGCGGAACAGCAGCTCCACCGGCTCGGCGGAGTTGAGCACCCATTTGACGAAGTCCGGGCCGATGGCCTTGCCGCCGAGCTGCTCGATGTCGAGCAGCGTGTAGTAGTCCACGGCATTGGGGTCATCGTTGTCCGGCGCAATGCCGATCTCGCGGTACAACGCGGCCTTGCGGTTGCGGATCAGGCGCTTCATCGCGGCCTTGTACTCGTCATGCGTGTCCATCAGCGAGAACAGCGAGAACAGCACCATCTGCACCTGCTGCGGCGTGGACAGCCCGGCCGTGTGGTTCAGTGCCACGGTGCGGCTGTCGGCGACCAGGCGGTCGATGAACTTGAGCTTGTCCGGCTCGGTGGTGATGGAGTTGTAGCGCTTGTGCAGGCCGTCGTGCTGGGGCTTGGGCAGCTTGGCGATCAGCGCGTCGAAGACGTTGTCCTGGTGCGTGGCGATGACGCCGAGGCGCCAGCCTGTTGCGCCAAAGTACTTGGAGAACGAGTACACCAGGATGGTGTTTTTGGGGCACATCGCGAACAGCGAGACGAAGTTGTCGGCAAAGGTGCCATACACATCGTCGGTCAGGATGATCAGGTCCGGCCGCTCTTCCACGATCGAGGCCAGGTACTCCAGGCTCTCGTCGCTCATGCGCACCGACGGCGGGTCGCTCGGGTTCACCAGGAAGAACGCCTTGACCTTGGGGTCGCGCAGCTTGTCGAGCTCCTTGTTGGCGTATTGCCAGCGCTGGTTCGGGTCCGCGTCGATCGACAGTTCCACCAGCTCATAGTCGTTGAGCTCCGGGATCTCGATATACGGCGTGAAGATCGGCATGCCGAGCGCGATGGTGTCGCCGGCCTTGAGCAGGTGGTTCTCGCGGATGGTGTTGAACAGGTACGTCATCGCGGCGGTGCCGCCCTCCACCGCGAACAGGTCGAACTTGCCGGTGAACGGGTGGTTGCCGATCATCTCCTTGCGGATGTACTGCGCGACGATCTTCTCGGACAGCTTGAGCATGCGGTCCGGCACCGGGTAGTTGCAGGCCAGGATGCCTTCGCACATCTCGTACAGGAAATCTCCCGCGTCCAGGCCGAGCTGGTCGCGCATGCGGCCCGCTCTCGTAGCCCACAGCGTAGATGAACACCGCGAACATCACTGCCTTGACGCCGTTGTCGATCTCCACCCCGACCTGGCTGATGACCACCGCGGCCAGCAGCGATCCCGCCACGCCGCCCAGCTGGAAGCGGCCAAAGGTGATCTTGCCGATGGCGTAGCCTACGGCTAGCGACAGGAACAAAGCCGCTTCAGGGGACTTCTGGAAGATGTTGTGCAACCACTCCATGGTTTGCTCCTGCTGCGTGATAAATCGATGAATCAGGAAATCAGGCAAGGAGAGCCGGGCGAGCGCGCTGGCCCGGCTCCGATGCTGCCCACGGGCCGTGCGCCATCAATGCGCCAGCGCGCCGGCCACGCCGACAGCGATCGGTCCCATCAACGGCAACAGCACGTTGGAGATGGCATAGGTGATCGTGTAGCCAATCACCGGCGTGCTGTTGCCGGCCGCATTGGTCAGCGCCTTGATCGCGGGCACGATCGAGATCAATACCCCGGCCACGGGCAGCGCCAGGCCGTAGGTCTTCACCAGCTTGATCGCGTCCGGCCCGGCCGACAGGCCCACCGCGGCGATGAACGTAGCCAGCCCGAAGTCCTTCAGGATCTGAGCCGCCGGCGACGGCAGCGAGCCCATCAGCGGCACCCGCGCGCGCAGCCAGCCGAAGGCCAGGCCCGCCACCAGGCCGCCGCCGCCGGTGCCAAGCGTCAGCTCCGCGCCGCCAACCTTCAGCCTCAGGCTGCCCAGCAACATGCCCAGCAGCACGCCGACGCCGAGAAACACAAAATCCGTCTTGATGGTGGGCACGACCCGATAGCCCAGTTCCGGCACCACCCGCCCCACCGCTTCGGCCGGGCCGCTCAGGCTCACCACATCGCCACGCTCCAGCACCGTGTCGGGCAACGGCGGGATCGGCCGCTCCATGCGCCGGATGGCGTCGATGTACACGCCGCGCCCCATGCCCACATCCGCCATGCCGCGCAGCGCGGACAGCGTCAGGCCGCTCACCGCGCGGCGTGTCAGCAACACGTCCTGCTCGGCCTGCACCACCATGTCCATGCTGGCTTCGCCGGCAGCTTCCGGCGCCTCGGGCACCTCGATGCCCACCGCCTGCATGAAGGGCACCATGACGTTGCGCCGTCCATACGCCAGCACCACGTCGACGGCGCGCAGCAATGCGTCGGGCGATGGCTTGAAGGTCTGGCCATCGCGCCGGATGCGCCGGATCGTCACGCCCAGCGCCACCGCCTGCTCGGCCGCCAGCACAGTCTGGCCCGTGGCGGTCCGCACCACGCTCACCTCGACGACCGACAAGAGGGCACAATGCACCAGCTGCGCGCGACGTTGGCAAAGAACTGCGGGCCGCCCGTGAAGCCCAACGCAAAGATGAACAGGGCAAAGCAGACGTTGCGCACGTCGGTGTCGATCCGCGCCCCGCTTTGGCCGATCACCAGCGCGGCAATCAGCGTGCCGCAGATGCCGCCGAACTGGAACGGCCCCACCTTGACCGCACCCACGGCGTGCCCCACGGCCAGCACCAGGAACAGGGCAATCTCGGGTTGCGTGGCTAGCAGGTGGACAATGGCTTCCATGGAGCAGCGGTGGCTGTCAGAGCGGAATCACAGGGTCCACGGGGTACCGGCGCAACGGGGGCGCGACACGGGCGTCAGCCCGCGATCCTTCCCGGCGGGCACCGCGCAGATTTGGCATGGGCCATTATCACTGCCGCCACTTGGTGCGCGTGCTGAAAGCCTTTGTTTCTGATTTAAACGGCGTCAACGCGGGTGGAGGGCGCAAGCGCGGTTCATTAGTCGAGCGCATCGCACAATCGGGCCGCATCTTTCATCAAAGCACGGGCGATCCGGGCCTACAGTGGCGGCATTCCTCCAATAACGAGATGGGAGATGCCCATGCTTTCCGCCCTGACTTTCGGCCTTGTGCCCCTGGCCGCCGCCGCGGCGCTTGGCATGGAGCGTGCCGGCCGCAGCATCCTGCTGCAGGCGGCGTGCCTGACCCTTCTGGCCGCCGACTGGGCGCGCGCGGGCAACGCAGCGCTGCCGCATCGCGCGCTGCTGCCTGACCTGGGCGAGGTGATGTTTGTGTGGGGCCCGCTGGTGTTCGCCGGCATGCTCGGCTGGGCTTGGCGCACTGCGCGTGCGCTATGATCGCGCATCGCGCTGCGCTTCGATCCAGCCATTCCCAACCGGCGCCAAGCCAGCGCCAGCCCCGCGCACTCCCTCATGAAGCACATCCCGCCGATTCCGCTGCTGCTCGCCTTTGACGCCGTAGCCCGGCTGCGGAGTTTCCACAAGGCCGCCGAGGAACTTAGCCTCGCCCACAGCACGGTCAGCCACCGCATTCGGGAACTGGAGCGACTGAGCGGGATGGTGCTGTTTGCGCGGACCACCCGCACGGTGACCCCCACGCCAGATGCCGAACGCCTGCTGGTATCCGTGCGCCAAGCGTTATCCACGCTGGGCGAAGCCTTTGGCCAGATGGATGGCGAGCGCACAGTGCGCGTCAGCGTCCTCCCCTCCTTTGCCCGTTTCCGTGTCGTGCCCGCGCTGGCGGATTTTCAGCGCAGCCATGCGCAGATCGCCATCGAGCTCAACCCCACGAGCCAGATGGTGGTGCCACGTCACGGCGAGGCGGACATCGCGTTGCGCTTTGCCCGTGCCAAGCCGGTCGAGCCGCATCTGGACCTTGGCCACGACGAATGGTTTCCGGTGGCGGCGCCGTCCTATCTGGCCACCCTCAGGCAGCGCGCCCTGCCCAAGCTGTTCAGTGAGGCGATGCTGCTCTCGCACAGCCGCCACGCCTGGGAGCCCTGGTTCCGGGAAGCCGGCTTGCCGATGCCGCGCAGCCACCGGGTGACCACCTTTACCGACACCGGCCTGATGCTGGACGCCGCCATGCGCGGGCAGGGCATCGCGTACGGACGCCGCTCGCTGCTGCTGCATCTGCTCAAGTCCGGGCAACTGGTGCGGTTGTCGCCGGTCAGCTTGTCATCGGCGCACTCGTACTATCTGATGGTGTCGGAGCGGTTCGAGGCCTCGCCGGAGGTGCGGGCGGTGCACGGGTGGATCAAGGCGCTGGTGGGGGAGGGGTAGGGAAGTGCTTGGTCTGGATGCATGGCCATGCTCGATGGGACACTTGTTCGACAGGCATCCGGCGCAAGCCTCTGGAGATGACGCCACTGCGGATTGTTCGCCCGCATCTACCATACGGAGATGTTCCTCGCTCGCCGCGAAGCCAGCGCCGCTCCCCGGTACGGAAGCACTGCGGCGCCGAGGCGCTGAGGTGCTGAGGCACAGAAACCGGAGGCCACCATGCAAGCCAATCACCCCCCCGCGATCCGCCGCATCAACATCGCGTTGCAAGGGGGCGGCACCCACGGGGCATTCAGCTGGGGCGTGCTGGACCGGCTGCTGGAAGACAAGCGCATCGGCATCGACGGCATCAGTGGCACCAGCGCCGGTGCCGTCAACGCCACCGTGCTCGCCTACGGCCTGGCAAGCGGTGGGCCGGAAGGCGCGCGGCAGGCCCTGGAGACGTGCTGGCGCAAGGTGTCCGACTGCGCGAAGCTGAGTCCCCTGCAACCTACCTGGCTGGACCGGTTGATGGGCGCCAGCGGCAATATGGAGATGTCGCCCGCGTGGATGATGTTCGACCATCTCACGCGCTTTTACTCGCCTTACCAGCTCAATCCTTGCAATCTCAACCCGCTGCAGAACATCCTGGATGAGACCATCGATTTCGAGGTGCTGCGCCGCAGCAAGAGCGTCAAGCTGTTCCTGTGCGCAACCAATGTGCTGCGCGGGCGCATCCGCGTGTTCAGCACTGGCGAGATCTGCGCCAAGGCCGTGATGGCTTCGGCCTGCCTGCCGACGCTGTTCCAGGCCGTGGAGATCGACGGCGAGTATTACTGGGACGGCGGTTACATGGGCAACCCGCCGATCTATCCGCTGATCTATGAGACCGACAGCCGCGATGTGCTGATCATCCGCCTCAACCCGATCCACATTCCCCAGGTGCCTGTCACGGCACGCGAAATCCTGGACCGTATCAACACGCTCAGCTTCAACTCCTCGTTGATGCGCGAGATGCGCGCCATCGAGTTCATCACCCGGCTGATCGATGAAGGCGCGCTCGACCCGTCACGCTACCGCCGCATGCTGATCCACAGCATCGATGCAGAAACCGAGATGGCGCGGCTGGGCGCGCCCAGCAAGTTCAAGGCGGACTGGGCCTTCCTGCGCGGCCTGTTCACGCTCGGGCGCGAGCGGGCCGACGCCTGGCTCGCGGCAAACTTCGAGGCACTTGGCCAGCGCTCATCGATCGATATCGCTGAAACATTTCTTTGAGCGTTTGGCCGCGTACTACCATCAGTGCAGGGCGCCACGCGAGGCGCGCGAACGGGTTGAGACGCGAACAGGTTGAGACACAAACAGGTTGAGACACATATGGACCGGGAATCGATACCTGCGCAGGCCGACGCAGACGGGTCCGTGCTGTTCGCGGATGTCAGCAGCAGCACAAAGCTATATGAGAAGGCCGGCAATGCGGCTGCCTTCGGCGCAATCGGGCAGTGCATCGCCCTGATGAAATCCTGTTCGTCGGCGCAGCAAGGCCGGGTTGTGAAGACGATCGGGGACGAAGTCATGGTGTTGTTCCCGTCCGCCGAAAATGCCATGCAGGCTGCACTCGACATGCAAGTGGCGATTGCCGAACTGCCGCCGGTATCCGGCCTGCCCATGTCGATCCATATCGGTTTTCACCACGGCCCGATCCTGCGCGACGCATCGGGCGATGTATTTGGTGACACGGTGAACCTCGCCGCGCGCCTGTCCAAACTCGCATCGCAAGGGCAGATCATCACCAGCAAGGACGCCGTGGCACATCTGCCGGCGACGCTGCGCCAGGTGATGCGCTACCTCTACCCGATACAGGTGCGCGGGAAGGAAGCGCCCGTGGAATTGTTCGAAGCGATATGGCAAGAGAACGCAGACATGACGATTCTCGCCGACGTAAGCCGGCGCGCGATCCGCCCCGCGCTGCTAACGCTGCGGTATCGGGAGATGGAGGTTCGCATGAACGGCGCCTCGCCGCCGGTCACGATAGGGCGCGACGCCGCGATGACGATCGTCGTCGCGGATCCGCAGACATCGCGGTTCCATGCAACGGTCGAGTTCCGCGCGGGTAAATACATGCTGATCGACCGAAGCGCGAATGGCACGCATGTCGCCATCGATGGCGATGACGAAATCATCCTGCGCCGTGATGAGGTCGCGCTCAGAGGGCACGGCTGGATTACGTTTGGGCAGTCGATGGCTGGCGCCGGGGAGCGGGTTGAGTTTTTTCCGGCTTAGCTTTGGGCCAGGACGCTGTACGGAACATAAGCGTGTGGTGAAGCTGCGCTCGCCCTCGAGCATATCTGCTTGTTTTTCTTGGGAAATGTAGTGGTGCCCGGGGTCGGACTCGAACCGACACGCCTTGCGGCGGGGGATTTTGAGTCCCCTGCGTCTACCTGTTTCACCACCCGGGCGGAGTGGGTGCTGGCGGATTTGCCGGGAGTCCGGCGTACCAGCACGGTGCTGAGCCGGGAATTATGCCGCAAATCCTGCCGGGCCACAACTGGCCCCGGTAGCGGACCCCCAACGCGCCCCATCCGCGGCCCTGGCGCGTCCGCTTGTCCCGCGTCGCCCGGCTGCGATCGCAGGATTCAGGCGGCTTCCGGGCGGTACGGCGGATGAGATCGCCGAAGGTGGGCTAGCCGCGCAGGCGCGCCGAGTCGTGGCAGGCGCGGGCCGGTGGCCTCGGTGAAGACGGAATGGGTCTTCTGGCGGCAGAGCAGGTCCATGGCCAGGGCGGTCCGTTCACCCTGGCTTCACACTTTTAATCACATATTTGTTCTTTACTGATAGTTCATCGTGAAAGTCGCACGACCATTTGCAGTTCCCGCTTTCACCGAGGGCGTGGTCTGGATGTACCGGGCTGTCAGCGGTATGGTGAATGTACCATTACCAGCTGAACCAGCCTTCCACTGATTCTTATTGCCTGCGGCGCTGGAGTCTGGGCCATATTTGATCACCGTGGTCCCATTTAAAACCTGAATGCCAACACCGGATGCAGTGGAGTCCTTGGTAAGGGACAGGGTATCTGAAACGTTACTCGGATCGGTCTGGTCGGTCAGCGTCGTATAGACATCTGTGCTTGTGCCGGTATTTCCGCCAGAGCACTGCAGCACGATATCAAATGGCTGGCTTGGTGACGTTTTTCCGACTCCGGTAAAGACGTTTACGTTTACGTCTCGAAGACGGACCGCAATCGATGGCATCGATACCTTGCACGTGGGGATAGTTGGCTGTATCACAACGCTTCCCCCCCAGGAGTAGGTGGCATAGGACCTCCCTAACTGTACGAACCAGTGTGCAAACACTCCTGACAGTGCACCGCCGCCGGTAATTGAGCCTGTCTTTATAAGTTCAACGGACAACGTATGGTTCGTCATTCCGGCCCCGAGTTCATTGATCCAGCAGATGTGCGGAAAATATTTCTGCAGAAAACACGACGGATAAATAATCGGGCCAGTTGTCGGGCCAGTCATCTTGAAGCGATACGAAATACCGGGAATGCCAGTCGTGTAAAGATTGTTGCCCAAGTAGGGTGTTGTTCCCTCGAAATGTATGTTAAAGGCACTTGAGGGGCACACGTAACCACCAGTGGATGCGTTGGAACTCCGATAATTAGTCTGAAGATTTCCACTCCATAGTACTGTTCCGTCCGGGACCCCTGGGTCGAAAGCGATTGTCGACGGCGGTGACATAAGCGTTTTGTAAGGACATGATTGATGAGGTGGGAATTGGGCTTGTGCTATTGAAGGTATTGCATTCAACAAAATGGCGATGCTAAAAAAGGCAAAAATTCGGATCAGTTTCTTCATCATTCCACCAAATAGACAAGGTTTGGCCAAGGCATCGTCACAAGGCGAATCGCCCGTTGTAACTAGTCCAGGAACCAGCAAGAATGCGTAAATTATTTTTAGCCGAGAAAAAATCTGATTTCAGGCGCTGCTGTAACCACAGCTTCTCGTCTCGCATCCCGCGCAAGTTGCGCGAATATTTCGCCTCCCGATTTCTGCTGTGGAATTCGGCTTAAGTGGCGATTTAGGTCAATGCGTTGACGTTACTGGGCAGGTCGCCTCAATCTGCTGGAAACTTTCGGAACACCCCTCTTCTTGCGTGCCGGCGGTTCATAGGCGATGTAACGGCTTTTGATCGCGCAACTGCAGTATATTTTCCGCGGGAAAAAATTAGAATAGGAAAAGTCTCGAATTTGGAGGCAATATTGGTAGGGGTATTGGTAGGGGTATTGGTAGGGGTATGGGTATGGGTAGGGGTAGGGGTAGGGGTATAGGGGCTCCCTTGTGGTCACCCCAAATCTTCAGCGCGAGGCGATGCCTTTACACGGGCGAAGCGCCAGGGGCGCGGACCCGGCAGGTGGTCCTGGCCGGCGCGCGGATGGCGTTAGACGACGATGGGGCGATGGGGACGGTAGGGCAGATATCCGGGAAGTTGTCGATATCTGACGCTGTGCGAACGCGCTAGCATGCTTGGAGCCGTGGCGCCGCCCGGCTTCTCCCATCCACCCCGGAGCCACATGTCAGCCCAGCCCTCCCTCGCCAGCCTTGCACAGCTGCCGTCGCAGGATCCCGCCTTCTATGCACGCGAATACAACAACCGGGCCAACGTGCCCGACAATGCCGCCCACATGGCCCACTGGGCGGCGTTGTCGCTGCAGGTGCGCAAGCGCGCCGGCTGGCTGGAGGACCTGAGCTATGCCGGTGCCGAGCCTGGCCCGCACGCGGCGGACGAGCGGCTCGATTACTTTCCGGCCGAGCCGGGCGCCACCGATGGGCCGCCGCCGCTGCTGGTGTTCCTCCATGGCGGCTACTGGCGCGCGCTGGACAAGCGCGACCACAGCCTGGTGGCCAATGCGTTGCCGCACTGCGGCGTGTCGGTGGCGGTGATCAATTACTCGCTGTGCCCGGCGGTGACGGTGCAGACCATCGTGCTGCAGGCCGTGCGCAGCGTGGCGTGGCTGTACCGGGAGTCCGGCCGGCTTGGCCACGACAAAGCGCGCATTTTCGTGGGCGGGCATTCCGTTGGCGGTCACATGGCCGCGATGATGCTCACCACGCTATGGCCGCGCGTAGGCAGCGATCTGCCGGCCGACCTGGTCAAGGGCGTGGTCTCGGTCAGCGGCCTGCATGACCTGGAGCCGCTGCGCCGGGCGGATTTCCTGCAGGTCGACCTGAAGCTGTCGGAAGGGGATGTCGACCGGCTCTCGCCGGCCTTCCTGCCGCCGGCCACGGCTGCGCCGCTGGTCACCGCGGTGGGCGGGCTGGAGCCGGGCGAGTACCACCGGCAGACCGATCTGCTGCGCGCCGGCTGGCCCGCCAACGCCCAGGCACCGGGCGCGGCGCATGTGCCGATGCCCGACAGGCACCATTTCAACGTGATGCATGATTTCGCCGACAAGGACAGCCCGCTGCTGCTGGCTGTGCGGCGGATGATGGGGGTGGCTTAGCGTCTCCTCTTTGGCCACTCTTCGGCCATTCAGCCCTCCAGCACCCGCAGTAGCGACGACGTATCGTCCTTGCCCCAGCCCTTTTCCATCAGCGTGCCGAGCTGGCGCGAGGTGGCTTGCATGGCCGGCAGCTCCAGCCCGAGCTGGCGTGCAATCTGCGCGGCCAGGCCGAAGTCCTTGTCGTGCAGCCGCGCTTCGATACCGGGGGCAAAGTCGTGGGCGACCATCTTCGGCCCCATCATGTCGAGCATGCGGCTGCCGGCCATGCCGGTGGCCATGGCTTGCAGCACGCGGCCGCTGTCCACCTGCTGCGCCTGCGCGAAGCGCATGGCTTCGGCAATGCCTTCGATATTGACCACCTGCGCGATCTGGTTGCACAGCTTGGCGACTTGCCCCGCGCCATGATCGCCGATGTGGGTGATGGTCTTGCCGAGCAGCGCGAGCAGCGGCCGCACGCGCTCCAGCATCTCGGCCTTGCCGCCCACCATGATGGTGAGGCTGGCGGCCTCGGCGCCGAGCGTGCCGCCGGAGACCGGACAGTCCAGTGCTTCGATGCCGCGCTCGGCCAGCCTGGCGGCGATCTCGCGGGTGACGATGGGCGAGATCGTGCTGTGGTCGATGCAGATGGTGCCCGGCGCCGCGCCTTCGATCACGCCGTGCTCGCCCAGCAGCACGGCCTGCACATCGTCCGATGACGTGACGTTGGTAAACACCACCGAGGCGCCGCGCGCGGCTTGCGCCGGCGTGGTGCAGGGCACGGCGCCAAGCGCGCGGGCCGCGTCGGCGGCCTCGGGGCGGCGTACATAGGCGCGCACGGCGTGGCCGCCGGCGAGCAGGTGGCGCACCATCGGCGTGCCCATGGCACCAAGGCCGATAAAGCCAATCGTCGTATCGTTCATCTCAAACATCCTTACTTGTCTGACGCGTAGGCAAACTTGCCGTCGCGGATCACACCCATCACGCGCGAGCGCTGGTCAAAGCCCTGATGGTCCATCGCGCTCAGGTTCATCACGCCATTGGGAATGGTCAGGTTGGTGGTGGTCTCCAGCGCATCGCGCATGGCGTGGCGGAACTCGCGCGTGCCCGGCTGCGCGCCGCTCTTGCCGGCACGGCGCGCGGCATCGTCCAGCAGGATCCACGCGCCCCAGGCATCGCCGGCGAATTGCGTGATGCTGTCCGTGCCGTACTTCGCTTCATAGCGCGTCACAAAATCCAGCGCCACCTTCTTTACCGGATGGCCGTCCGGCAACTGCCGCGCCACCACCACCGGCCCGGTCGGGAACAGCGTGCCTTCCACATCCTTGCCGCCTACCCGCAGGAAATCCCAGGTGGCGATGCCGTGCGTCTGATACACCTTGCCCTTGTAGCCGCGCTCGGCCAGGGTCTTCTGCGGCAATACCGACGGCGTGCCCGCGCCGGCAATCAGGATTGCATCCGGGGTCGCCGCCATCAGCTTGAGCACCTGCCCGGTCACCGAAGTATCGTTGCGCGAGAAACGCTCATTGGCCACCACCTTGAGCTTGCGCACCTCCGCCAGCTTGGAGAACTCGCGCCACCAGCTCTCGCCGTAGGCATCGTTGAAGCCGATGAAGCCGACCGTCCTGATGCCATGGTTGCTCATGTACTCGGTCAGGACCGTGGCCATATGCGAATCGTTTTGCGGCATCTTGAACGCCCAGCGCCGCTTGGGGTCCGCCTGCGGCTCGATGATGGCAGCCGACGCAGCCAGCGCCACCATCGGCGTCTCGCCCTCCGCCACGGCATCCAGCGCAGCAATGGCGGTGGGCGTGATGTTGGGGCCCACCACCACATCCACCTTTTCCTCGGAGATCAGCTTGCGCACATTGCGCACGGCCGCGGCCGGGTCGGAACCATCGTCCAGGATCACGTACTGCGCGCGCTGGCCGCCCAGGGTCTGCGGCCACATCATGATCGTGTTCTTGGACGGGATGCCGATGGAGGCGGCCGGGCCGGTGGTGGAGACGTCAATGCCCACGCGGATGTCGGCGTGGGCGGGGAGGGCCTTGAGGCAAGCGAGCAGAAGGGCGGTGGACAACAGGGCGGTGCGGATGAGCGGGTGGGGCACGGGTTGTCTCTCCTCTGTGTTTCTCGTTATGTAAATCGGCAGCGGCCAGCTACCGCTCCCGACTCGCCGATGCGCGCCCGGCGCACTACCGGTCCACGCCTTGAACGCGCTCGGTGATCCATTGTAGAGGAGCATGGCGGCGAGACTGGACGCGGCCATGACGGCCAGCAGGCGATAGCCGTACCTGGCGCTGCCAGACAGAGCCGTGGCCGAGTTGCCAGGATCCATGGAGCCGACCAGCGCCGCTGGCCGCGGCGCAGCGGCTGATACTTGACACGGTGGGCGCGCAAGGCGCCCCGGGATGACTTACCCTGCCAGGCCCTTGTTCGGGTTGATCAGGTACTTCTCACCCGTCGCGCGCTTGTTGTAGACCGCGATCACGTCCAGGTCCAGCACCTCGGCCAGCGAGATCTCCTTCGAGTAATGGCTGGCAAAGGTGGTTTTCAGCTCCGCCACCACGCGCTGCTTGAGTTCGTTGGCCCGCTCGCGCCCGATCTTCTGCAGGAACGGGAACAACAGCCAGCCGCCCATGCCCCACGCCATGCCGAAGCCGCGGTTGAACTCGGTCGGGCTGGTGTCCAGGCCGCCGTAGAGGTAGACCTGCTTGTGGGTGGCCGAGCCATAGCGGCTGTATTCGCGGGCCGTCTTGTTCAAGGCCGCTTCCATGCAGGTGAGGATCTGGCCGCCGAGCTTGCCGCCGCCCGTGGCGTCGAACGCGATGGTTGCGCCAGTGGCGACGAGTGCCTCGGTGAGGTCCTGCATGAATGTGGGCGACGCGGTGTTGCACACGTAGACCGCACCCTGTGCCTTGAGCAGGTCCGCCTGCTCTTCCTTGCGCACGATGTTCACCAGCTTGATGCCATCCTTGAGGCAGATCTGGTTGAGCATCTGGCCCAGGTTGGAAGCCGCGGCGGTGTGCACCAGGGCGCTATGCCCTTCGCGCCGCATGGTCTCGACCATGCCCAGCGCGGTGAGCGGATTGACGAATGACGACGCGCCATCGGCGGGCGTGGCGCCTTCGGGCAGGACCAGGCACTGGTCCGCCGGAATGCAGCGGTACTGCGAGTACATCGCGCCGCCGATGGCAGCCACGGTCTTGCCCAGCAACGCTTGCGCCGCGGGGGACGAGCCGGCCTCGACGACCACGCCCGCGCCCTCATTGCCAACCGGCATGGAAGCATCGAGGCGGCCTGCCATGCCGCGCATCGCGGCTTCCGGGACGCGCGCGGTGACTACCGGGCGCTCTGCCGTGCCGCTGGCCTTGGCCGTGCTCATGTCGGCCGCACCGAACAGCAGGCCAAGATCGGACGGGTTGAGGGGAGAGGCTTCAATGCGGATGAGCACTTCATCCGGGCCGGGTTGCGGCGTGTCGATGCTGTCCAGCGACAGCACGAGTTCACCGCTGCTTTTGATTAGCGAACGAAGTTGAAGTGCGGTGTGCATTTGATGTCTCCTTGGTAAGTCGGTTTGCGGTGAGCGGGGCGGCCGCGTGAGGCCGTTTTCGCCAGCAGTCAGCAATGTAGCAAGTTCTTGTGGAACCCGTACTGGACCGGAAATCCAGGTTATGCGCGAGCCGACGGGTGATCATGCATCGCACTGATAGAGGTGGGCAGAAATCCCCCCGTCCCCGCGATTCCCCTCCTTGACACCCTGAACCTTTCAACCTAGAGTTCGCCTACAGATCTAGATAAGAGACCATCTGTAAGATGGTCTCTTCCTGCGTGCAGATTGCTCGGCCTCTTACAGAAATAAAACAAGGAGACCGCTGTGCAATCCACGATCAAGATCCGTGGCATCGATGATGTCATCTCGTTAATTGATTCCTGCCCAGGCATAAAAGGTAGAGCCGGCCTCATCTGGTGGCTCGCGCTGGGAGGATTGTTCCTGGACGCATTTTCCAATTCCGCATTGAGCGCCGGGCTTGGGCCCATGACGCGGAACCTGCAGCTTGCCGCTTCGCAAGTCGCGCTGCTGACGTCGTTTGCTTCGTGGGTCGCGATCGCCTTCAATCCCATCGGCGGATGGATGGCGGACCGGTGGGGCCGCATCCGCCCGCTGATACTCGCGAAATTCCTGGCGGTGATCGGCGCGCTGCTGGTGGTGTTCGCGCCTGGCTTCGAAGTGATCCTCGTTGGGCGCTTCTTTGTCGGCGCGGCCTACGGTATCGACTTTGCCATCGCCATGGCGGTGCTGGCCGAGTTCACGCCGGTCAGGCTGAAGAGCCGGCTCAATACCTGGCAGGGCATGTGGTACACCGCGGTCTGCAGCAATTTGCTGCTGGCGTTGTTGTTCCATTCGTGGAATGTGGGCGACGCCATCTGGCGTTACTCCGTGGCGGCCACCGCCATCTTCGGGCTTGGCATCCTGGTGCTGCAGCTTGCGTTCCTGGTGGAGAGCCCGATCTGGCTGGCGCGCAAGGAGCGGCTGGTCGACGCCGCCAGGGCAATGACGCGGATCTATGGCCGTCCCTTTGCCGCCGCGCCGGTGGATGAGCGCCTGCCCGTGCTGAACCAGGCAAAGCGCGGGCTGGCCAATGTGCTGCTGATCTTTCGCGGTGTCTATTTGCCGCGCACCATTCTTGCGGCGACGGTGCAGATCGGGCAATCCATCCAGTATTTCGCGGTGGGCTGGTATCTGCCGCTGATCAGCGCGGCGCTGTTCGGCAAGGACTTTGTCTATGCCACGGTGGGTGCGCTGGTCTTCAATGTCTTTGGCATCCTTGGTGGTTTCATGTCGCCGCTGATCGGGCGCAAGCTGGGTTTGCGCCGTGCTTCCGCCTTTGGTTTCGCGGCCGTCTTCGTCATGCTGCTGATCCTCGGCCTGTTCAACGGCAAGATGCCGATCTGGGTGGCGGTGATCGTGCCGTCGCTGTTCATCCTTTTCCATTCAGGCGGTCCCGGCGCCAACGGCAAGAGCCTTTCGTCGCTGTCGTTTCGCAGCGAACTGCGCGCGGGGGCCAACGGCATCATCGGTGCACTGGGCTCAACCGGCGCCGCACTGGGCCTGTTGATCTTCCCGCTCTTCCGGGAGAAATACGGCCTGGAGACGACCTTTCTCATCCTCTCGATCGTGCCGCTGACGGCCAGCATCATCTGCTTTGCCATCAAGTGGGACCCGACGCGCACCACCATCCATCCTGACAGCGAAGCCGACGCCCCGCAATTTGGCGGCGACGAGGCGCCGGCCCCGGCGTTCCTCAACCCGGCGATAGAGAAATCCCAACGATGAAGACCAACAGGAACGTCATACTCGCCATCGACGAAGGCACGTCCGGCACGCGGGCGGCCGTGGTTGCCGCCGACGGCCATGTCTCGTGCCTCGAGTACACGACGCTGCAGGTGGACGCGCCACGGCCAGGCGTGGTCGAGCAAGATGCCAACGCGATACTGGCAAAGACGATCGCCGTCTGCCGCGCCACCATCGCACGCGCGCAGCAAGCGCAGTTGCGCATCGTCGCGCTGGGCATTGCCACGCAGCGTGCCACCGCGGTGCTGTGGGATACCCGCAGCGGGAGGGCGATCGTGCCCGCCATGGTCTGGCAGGACACGCGCTATGTCAGCGAGCTCAGCGCGCTGGCGCCGGCCTGGGACAAGACGCTGCTCGAGCAGGTCGGGCGCCCGGTCGGCGTGCGTTCTCCCTACCTCTGGGCCGCGCGCCATCTGCGGGACACGCCCGAGGTGGCCGAGGCGTTCCGCGCGGGCAGCCTGGCGTTTGGCACCATCGACACCTGGCTGCTCTGGCATCTGTCGAGCGAGCGCGCCTGCGTGACCACGCCGACCAACGCCACCTCCGCCAGCGCCTACGTGCTGGCGGGGCACCGCTATCACCTTGACTGGCTCGATGCGCTGGGTTTCCCGCACACGCTGCTGCCCGCGTTGCGCCAGGACGCTGACGATTTCGGGCGCACGCGCGCCGAGCTGCTGGGCATCGACGTGCCGATCCTCGCTTGCGCGGGCGACCAGCTTGCCGGCGCTGCGGGGCTCGGATGCCTGGAGCGCGGGCAGTCGATGTGCGTGCATGGCACCGGCAGCTTCGTGGACCTGGTGATCGGGCCGCAGCCACCGGCCAAGGCCGGCCTGTACGACGGCACCCTGACCATGACCGCGCGCCGGCAGCACGATGTCTCGCATCTTTCCGTGGAGACCTTCGTCGCCACCACGGGCTCCGCGCTGAACTGGGTTTGCGAGAAGCTGCGCTGGTTCGAGAGCGCGAAGCAGATCAGCGCGCTGGCCGCCACCGTCGACTCCGCGCGCGGCGTGACCTTCCTGCCCGCGCTCACCGGGCTGCGCGTCCCGCAGATGCAACCCGAAGCCCGCGCGTCGCTGACGGGCATCTCGATCGCAAGCACGCAGGCCGAGGTGGCCTACGCCGTCCTGGAAGGCATCGCGCATGCGGTGTCGTCCTGCATGGAGGCTAACGAGGAAGTCGCCGGCGTGCCCGTGGCCGAACTCATCGTGGGTGGCGGCCTCTCCGGCAGCGACGCACTGCTCCAGATCCAGGCGGACCTGACCGGCATGCCGATCCGGCGCATGCGCGAGACCGATCGCGCCAGCTTGCGCGGCATCGCCTTCTTCGCAGGCTCGTCGGGGCTGCTGTGGGACTCGCTGCAGGACGCCCGCGCGACCAATGAAACCGATGCCGTGTTCGAGCCGCGCCTTGGCGCCGACCAGCGCGGCGAGCGCCGCGCGCTCTGGCACGCACGGGTCGCGTCCGAGCTGCGCCACGCGCAAACCTTCTCTCACCACTGACCAGCCAGGAGATCGCCGAAACATGATGGTTTTTCCATCCAGAAGTCCCAGCCGGGACCGCGCCGGGATGACATCCACCGAACCGCTGCGCCTGGTGCGCCAGGCGCAGCTCGATCGCCTTGGCAGCGAGACCTTCGACATCCTCATCGTCGGCGGCGGCGTGACCGGCGCCTATGCCGCGTTGGATGCCAGCCTGCGTGGCTATCGCGTTGCCCTGGTGGAGAAAAACGACTTTGCCTCCGGCACGTCGTCCAAGTCCTCCAAGATGGTGCATGGCGGGTTGCGTTACATCGAGCAGGGCAACCTTGGGCTGGTGCGTCATTCCCTGCTGGAGCGCCAACGCCTGCGCAGGAATGCGCGGCACCTCGTGCAGCGCTTGCCGTTCCTCTTTCCCGTGATGGAGAAGGACGGCGTGTTCGACAAGCGCCTGTCCAAGGCATTCGAGAGCCTGCTCTGGACCTACGACCTGGCGGGCGGCTGGCGCGAAGGCATCCTGCATCAAAAGCTCACCAAGGCCGAGGTGCTGTCGCATTGCCCGACCTTCAACGAGGATAACCTGCTCGGCGGCTTCATGTACTTCGATGCGCGCGTGGACGATGCCCGGCTCACGCTGAACATCGCCCGCACCGCGGCCTTTCACGGCGCGGCAGTGGTCAACCACGCGAAGGTGGTGGAGATCACGCGCAATGGTCACGGCAAGGTCGACGGCGCCATCATTCATGCCGGGGATCGAGAGATCCGCGCCAGGGCCGGCGTCGTCGTCATGGCCACAGGCGTGTGGCTGCGTGACTGGACCGGCCGCAAGAAGGGCGAGGAAAAGACGCTGCATATCCGCCCGGCCAAGGGCGTGCACGTGGCCATTCCCTGGCTCAAGGTCCGCAACGACTGCACCGTGACCATCCCCGTGCCGGGGCGCAACCGCCGCGCCACCATCACACGCTGGGGCAACGTCTCCTACCTGGGCACGACGGACGAAGACTACGAAGGCGATCTCGACAACGTCTGCTGCACCCGCGAGGAACTCGATTTCCTGCTGGACGGCGCGCGCTGGGCGTTGAAGACGGACCTGCAGGCCGAAGACGTGCTCGGCAGCATTGCGGGCTGCCGGCCGCTGGTGGCGCCGCCAGGGGGCAAGACGCTGGAGATCAAGCGCAACCATGAGATCCATACCGCCGCCGATGGCCTTGTCACCATTGTCGGGGGCAAGCTGACCACCTCCCGGCACATGGCCGAGCAAACCATCGACGCGGCCCAGAAAGTGATTGGCCAGCGCAACAGATGCCAGACCAAATCCGCGTACCTGCTGGGCGCCGCGGGATACGACGCGCAGGCCATCGTGGCCTCCGGCGGCTTGTCCGCCCACCTGGGCGAGCGCTATGGCACGGAAGCCCGCTTCGTCAGCGACATCCTGCAGGCCGATGCGCGCCTGCAGGCACCGATTGTCGAAGGCCTTCCCTATACCGAAGCCGAGATCGTCTACGCCGCGCGCCACGAGCTGGCGGGGAGCGTGGACGACGTGCTCTCGCGCCGCATCCGCGCCCGCCTGATGGCGCGCGATGCCTCGGCGCGCGCCGCGTCCCGCGTGGGCGCAATCCTGCAGGCCGAGCTTGGCCTGTCCGAATCCGTGGTGGCGCAGCAGGTCAATGACTACCTGGCTGCCGTCGCACATGAAAAATCCGTTCTACTGGGAGATGCACAATGATCAGCAAGGAAGCCATCAAGCGCGGCTACAACCGTGGCAACTACATCGTCGGCGCGCACACGCCGCCGGCCTATGCGGCCACCATCAAGGAAACCGCCAGCATGCCCGGCCTGCAGCGCAACGCCGTCGCCGTGGACGCCGCGCACATCGATGCGCTGCGCGGCGTGGCCGATGCGGTGCTGACGGATACCGCCAGCGTGGTGGCCTGGACGCGCGATTGGTGGGCCGGCTCCATGATGACCGAGACCGCGGGCCGGCCGGCCACGCCGCAGGCCGTCATCGTGCGCGTGTCCACGATCGCGCAGATCCAGGCCGTCATGCGGATCGCGCACGCGGCGGCGATCCCGTTGACGGTGTCGGCGGGCCGCAGCAATGTCACCGGCGCTGCGCTGCCGGTGCGCGGCGGCATCGTGCTGGACGTGTGCGATCTGAACAAGGTGCTGGGCTTCGACAGGGAAAGCCAGATCGTCGAGGTGGAAGCCGGCCTGTTCGGCGACGTGTTCGAGCAGACCATCCAGAAGGACTACGGCATGACGATGGGCCACTGGCCGTCGTCCTTCGCCATCAGCACCGTGGGCGGCTGGGTGGCGTGCCGTGGTGCCGGGCAGCTTTCCACGCGCTACGGCAAGATCGAGGACATGGTCTTCGGCATGGATGTGGTGCTGGCCGACGGCAGCCTGATCAGCGTGGGCGGCTACTCGCGCGCAGCACTCGGCTCGGACTTGCAGCAACTGTTCATCGGCTCGGAGGGCACGCTCGGCGTGATCGTGCGCGTGCGCCTCAAGCTGCATCGGCTGCCGGACTACGGCCGCGCCATCGCCTATGGCTTCAAGACCTTCGCCATCGGCCTGGAAGCCTGCCGCGAGATCATGCAGCGTGGCGCCAATCCCGCAGCCCTGCGCCTGTATGACGAGCTCGAGAGCCGCGTGCAGTTCAACCTGCCCGACACCAACGTGCTGCTGATCGCCGACGAAGGCGCGCGCGAGATGGTCGATGCCGTGATGGCCATCAGCGAAGGCGTGTGCAAGGGGCTCGGCGATGCGCTGGACAGCGAAGCGATCTTCGAGCGCTGGCTGGATACGCGCTACCTGA
Organism: Cupriavidus sp. GW821-FHT02F09; assembly: GCF_059421605.1. Taxonomy (NCBI): domain Bacteria; kingdom Pseudomonadati; phylum Pseudomonadota; class Betaproteobacteria; order Burkholderiales; family Burkholderiaceae; genus Cupriavidus; species Cupriavidus sp. GW821-FHT02F09. The sequence goes on along the minus strand of NZ_JBWKVH010000006.1, from coordinate 154,827 downwards.
CCGGCAAGAGCGCGGAAGGCTTCAAGCGCAGCCCCGGCTTTGTCGCCGACACGCTGGAGATGTCCGGCCCCTGGAGCGACCTGCCCGCCATCTACACGGATGTGGTCAACGCCATCAACGCCGTGCCCGGCACGCTGGCCGGCTCCGCGCACCAGTCGCATGCCTATGTGGACGGCGCCTGCCTGTACTTCTCGCTGCGCGGCGAGGTCGAGGTGGAGAACCGGGCGAAGTGGTATCGCCAGGCCTGGGATGCCGCCAACGCGGTGTTGATCAAATACAATGCCGCGTTGAGCCACCATCACGGCATCGGGCTGCTGCGCGCGCCGTATATGCGCGAATCGCTGGGCAGTGCGTTTGCGGTGCTGATGGCGGTCAAACAAGCGCTGGATCCCAAGAACATCCTCAACCCCGGAAAGCTCGGCCTGACGGACGCGCTGCCCCACGACCCGGATCGGTAAGCACCATGGATAAGTCCCTCGGGGCACGCCTGACGCGGCACCCGGTTATCGCGACGCTCTTCGGTGTCGAGCAGGCCGATATCCTGATCGAGAGCCACGCCGAGGTCTGCATCGTTGCCAACGTGGAGCTGCGCAAGTTGCAGCCCGTGGTGGCCACGCTGACCAAGGCCGGCAAGTACGTCATCGTCAATATCGACAGCTGCGAAGGGCTGTCGCAGGACAAGGGTGGCGTCGAGTATCTCGCCGATATCGGGGTGACCAGTCTCGTCTCGACCCGGGTGGCCACCATCCAGCGCGCCAACCGGGCCGGCCTGATCACCATGCAGAAGGTGTTCGTGACCGACCGTTCGACCTGGCCGCGCAGCGTCAAGGCGCTGGAGCAAAGCGATCCCAACCTGGTGCAGCTGATGCCCGCGCCCATGCTCGCGCATCTTTCCACCCAGGACCGCAAGGCGCTGCCGCCTATCGTGACCTCGGGGTTCGTCTGCAACAAGGACGACATCCGCAGCGCGATCCGGGAAGGCGCCGTGGCGGTGTCCACCAGCGACAGCAAGCTGTGGAACCTGGAGCCCTCTGAGCTGAAGTCCTGAGGTTCTGAAGCCCTCAAGCCTGATCGAGCGAAAGCACGCCTGCGCGTGCTTTCGCTCGCCGGGCGCTACTCAGGCCCTGGCGCCGTCGGTGTACGGGTCAACCTGGCGAGCGCCTTCGCCAAACGAGTCGAACTTGCCGGTGCGGCCGCCGTCGGTGTATGGGTCCACTTTGCCGGCCCGGAAGTTGTAGCCGTAGCGGTCACCATAGCGGTCACCATCGCGGTCACTGTAGAGGGCACGGTCCTGGGGGCCGGCGGCCTGGGCGGCGCCGGCGAGCAAGGCCGCTGCAAGCGCTGCGGCGGTGAGGGTGGCAATAGCAAATTTGTTGTGCATGGTGTGCTCCTTGAAAGCGGGGTTCGGCCTCTTGCGTGCCGTTGGGTCTCGTGACGTTCTTGACGTTCGTGACATAAATGGGGAGGGGTCAGAGAGGAACGATCTTCGGCTCGCCGGAGTCGGGCCACATCAGCGGCCCGTGATAGCTCGGCGAGCCGCACGGGAACGAGTTCGGGATCGCAGGCATTTCCGGCATTCCGGGCAGCTTCGGAAATTCCCCATAGCCGGGGTCCCTGCGGACGACCATGGGCATGGGGTAGACACCGGTGCCGCCGGTCACGGCGATCCGGGCGGCCTGCTCAAGCTCGCTGAGGCGAGGCAGGTTTCCGATGGATAGGGTGGACATGGCCTTCTCCTGAGTGGGTTGCGGTGGAAGAGCGCCGGGCTCGACGCTCCCCCTTCACCACGCACACGGCATGCCATGGCCCGGCGCCGCGCAGTGTGCGCGGGCGGGCATAAATCCGGTGGAAAACGATGGCGCCGCGCCAACACGCCGGGCAAGCGTCGGCGGCGCACAGACACCTGCGCAGGATTTTTGTCCGTGACTTGCGCGACACCGTTGCGCCTACATCCCCTTGAACGCGTCCGCATAAAGCCGGCTGACCCCCAGCTTTTCCGGCCGGTCGCGCAAGCTCAGTGTGAGCTTGCCGCTGTCATCGCGCAGCGCGCTGGCAATGGCCGTGCAGCGTACGATGGTGCTGCGGTGGACCTGCCAGAAGCACGCCGGATCGATCCGCATCTGCAACTCCCGCAGCGACATGCGAATCAGGTGCTCGCGCTGCGCGGTGACCACCCGCACATACTTGTCCGCGGCCTCGAAATACAGCACCTCGTCAATCGGCACCATCGTGATGGTATTGCCGGCGCTGGCCTGGATTACCTGCAACGGGTTGGCCGCCGGTGCGGCTGGCGGCGCGGGCATGCCAACGCCAAGCAGCGCGCGCAACTGATCCATGGCGGCGTCCAGCGATGGCGGGGCGCCTTGCGGGGCCGCACGCTGTTGCAACGTGGCCTGCAGGCGCGCGCAGGTTTTTGCCAGGCGGCCGGCCTGCACGGGCTTTAGCACGTAATCGACTGCCGCATGCTCGAATGCGTGCAAGGCGTATGTGTCGTAAGCCGTCACGAAGACGATCAGCGGGAACGGCTTGGCCGAGTCGGGCCAATCCTCGGCCAGCGTCTGCGCTGCCTCCAGTCCGCTCATACCCGGCATGCGGATATCCAGGAACAGCAGATCGGGCTGCAGCGCGAGCGCCTGCGTCACGGCGGCCTCGCCGTCGCCTACGGTTGCGACGATGTTAAGCGTCGGCCACAAGCGGGCCAGCTCCGCCTGGAGGTCCGCGGCCAGCAGCGCTTCATCCTCGGCGATCAGGGCAGTGGTTTGCATGGAGGCGATATCGGGCAGGGTGGGCGGCAGTCAATCAGGATAGCGGGAGGCGCACGATGGCCAGCGTGCCGCCGTCGCTGCCATCGCCGCAATCGCCGGCGCGCAGCAGCTGGAAGCTCGCGGCTTTGCCATAGAGCTGGGCGAGCCGTTCGCGCACCTGCGATGTGCCAAAGCAGTCAGAGCCAGGCGGTAGCTCGCTCAAGCCCACGCCGGTGTCGCGCACGGCGAGCACCAGCGTGCCGCCTTCGCGGCGGGCCGTCACCTTGATCCAGCCGCCCGCGACGATGGGCTCCAGCCCGTGCTTGATGGCGTTCTCAACCAGTGGCTGCAGCAGTAGCGGCGGCACAGGCAGGTTGGCCAGGCCAGCGGGCAGGTCGAGCTCGACCTGCAGCCGCGCGCCCATGCGCACCTGCATCAACGCCAGGTAGTCGGCAATGCGATCGAACTCGCATGACAGCGGATGCGGGCCGGAGCGCGACGCCTGCAGCGTGGCGCGCAAGAACGAGATCACCTGGTTCAGCATTTCTTGCGCGCGCTGCGGATCCTGCCCGATCATCACGCGCAGGTTGCCCAGCGTATTGAACAGCATGTGCGGCTCCAGCTGCGACTCCAGCAAGCGCAGCTGGTTCTCCGCGGCGCTGCGCATGGCCGCCTGCGCCCGCGCGTCCGCAGCCGCCATGCGCCCGCGTGCATAGTGGAAGTAAGAGATGCCGAGCGCCAGCACCAGCGCCACCGTCATGCTCAGCAGCAGGGCGCGCGGATTGCGCATCAGCTCCAACGGCGTGCCGTGGCTACCGGTGAGCACGTTGGCAATCGCATGTCCGCCAAAATAGCCCACCACGCCAGATACGACGATCCACGGAAACATCCACTTCCAGTCCGGCCAGCGCCGCGGCGTGGTGGGAGCGCCCGGCGAGGCATTGGGCAGCCGGCGCGTGAGGCCATAGCGGCCCAGCTTCACCAGCGCCTGTATCATCATCGTGATGCACAGGGCATAGGCCAGGTTCATGCCAAACGGCTCGCGGAACACGACGGAGAAGAAGCCGGCGGAGCCGAACGCCACGGGCACGCCAATCCGCAGTTCGCGAAACAGCCAGGCCAGTTCCTTGGCGGGATAGCGCATGATGCGCTGTGGCCGGATGTCAGCCACCAGCAACGCCTTGCGGCATCTCAGCCTGCGGGCGCCGCGCGCGCAGTTCCGCCGTGGTACTGCCCTCGCCATGCGGCGTCCAGCCCGGCGGCATGAACAAGTACCCAAGGAACGCGCGCAAGCTGCGCGCCCCGGCCAGGTCGCGCAACAGATGCACCCACTGCGTGAACTCGATGCGCAACGGATTCGCGCTCTCGATCGGATGCACAAGGCCATACCGGCAGGGCAGGTCCTCGCGCTCCTTCACGTAGGTGCCGAACAAGCGATCGAACACCACCAGCACACCGCCATAGTTCGCATCCAGGTACTCAAGGTTGGATGCGTGATGCACCCGGTGCGCCGAAGGCGTATTGAAGATCCCCTCCAGCCAGCCCAAGCGCGGAATCCACGTCGCATGAATCCAGAACTGATAGAGCAGGTTCAGCGATAACACGGCAAACACTATTCGCGGCTCAAAGCCAATCCAGGCCAGCGGTACGAAGAACAGTGCCGTGCCGGTCAGCTTGCCGAGCACCCCGATGCGAAATGCCGCCGACAGGTTCAGCTGGTTCGGCGAGTGGTGCACCGCGTGGTTGCTCCAGAACCACCGCACCCTGTGGGCCGCGCGGTGATACCAGTAGTAGCAGAACTCCTGCCCGATAAACAGCAGCGGCAACGCGATCCAGCCGGTGGGATGGATCGTCATCCAGCGGTGCTCGAACGCCAGCCGCACCAGCGGCGCCGCGATCGACAGCGGCAAGGCAATGCCCACCGCGATGCGCGCCACCAGATCCAGCGCCGACACCCCGAACGCCCGCCAGTCGTAGCGCTGGCGGCGCGACAAGACGATGGCCTCGATCAAGGCGAATGCCAGTACCGACGGGGCCGCGATAAACAGCTGAAACTGATCGAGTGCGTTCATGGCTGTAGACCTGGACGTGGTTCGGGATAGCGGTTGCTGGCTTCAGTGGCTGGTTTCAGTAGCGGCCTGAGTGATCAGCCCGGCACGCTGTTGGGCATTGCCTGCCGGGTCAGCCTCCAGGTCACCAGGCTACGTGAGAGGAAGATACCGCTAACGGCACCATAGATAAAGCCGATCGGCATCGCCACGCCGCCGTGCCACAGCAAGCCGGGGTTTACCGCCATGGCCACGCTCACGCCGTAGCGGGTGATGAACAGGCAGAGGATCAACGCCAGCGGCACCCAGCTTGCGGGCACCAGCAGGCGGCGATCGGCCTCCAGCCAGCGAATGCCGCTCCAGGCGCCGATGGTGTGGGCCAGCGCCAGCGCGACAGCTACACCCACTCCCCATCCAAGCAGCGCGAGCGGCTGTGCAGAGAAAGCCGAGATGACGCCGCCCAGCGAGACCGCCGCCATGGCCACGGGCACAGCCGTGGCGCGTGCCGGCGTCATCCGCCTGGGGACGGTTTGCGAGAGGCCGAGCGCGATCAGGCCCGCGAGCAGGATCCAGACCCATCGGGGCGTGTGGCGGAGCATTTCAGTGAGCATGAGGGCAACCAGTCTTGTCAGGGGGAAACGCGATGGTGCTCATGTTCGGCTGATGCCGGCTCGGTGTGCGGATCAGTGCGATGAAACGCCGGATGGTGTCGCGAAGTGCGGGCGGTGCAGGTCGAGTCGCCAGCGCGTAGCTGCCGGTCCCGGGCGAGGTAGCCGGAGCCGGGTGTATCTGGCTTCGCTTTCGGGGGGCGCCAATTGGCCTCTATCCAGGCTGAGGAAATCTGGCCATGGAGATATCGGCCAGGTATGACCCATCGGGCAGACGTATCCGCTTCTCGAAACGTCCCTCCTGAACAAAGCCAAAACGTGCATAGAGAATGCGAGCCCGCCTATTGGTCTCGCGCACGCGCAGTTCGATCTTTTCGACGGCCGGTGTGCGATCCGCCCACGCAAGCAGTGCTGCCATCAGCGCGGTGCCGATCCCAAGGCCAAGGTGCCCGGGATGGACGACGATCGTCAGCGTGAACACGTGCGCAATGGACTCCAGTCCCAACGGCTCAAGCAGTGCGTGGCCCACCAGCTTGCCGTTGACCTCGGCTACGAGATAGGCGCCCTTTGTGGAGAGGACTTCGATCTTTTGCGCGAATGCGGATTCGTGGAACTCATGTTGCCGCGATACAAGCAGGCCGGGGGTGGCGGCTGTAGTCCGCTCGGCCGAGCAAAGCGCCGGGGCATCTGCCTTGGTCGCTTTCCGGATTTTCAGGGTCTCTGGCATGGCAGCCTTGTCTATGGAGTGCATTGGTGCCGGGGGACGTCCCTGGCTGATGCGGGCTTTTCTACACCCCACGAGCCTTGTAATCAGCTAGTACCACCCGATAGGCCGCGACGGCACCACGCGAAAGAAACAGCCGCCGTGACTCAAATGCGCGCAGCCAGAATTGAACCACGGCTTGAGGAACGCCCTTCTGGTTTGCAGCTTGCTCGACAATATTGGCCACCTCGATTTCCAACAGCGCTGCATAGGTGCCTCTGCTGATGGCAACCCGATGCCCATGCTTTGGCGCAACCCTGTGAAATGGGCCCTCGATCGGCACGTTGTATAGCGCTCTGCGGTCGGCGATGCAGAAGGCGTAGGCAAGGTTCTCCGCCTCGGTCCCTATCAGGCCGGCAATCGTCCCGCGGCGCGAAAGCGGCTGTGCCTTGGCCGCGAACTCTTCCGTGCCGTAGATGCTGTGGAATGCTCCGGCCAGTGCAACGAAGTCGGGATTGCCCCAGGCGCCAAGAAGCGCATAGGTTCCGATCAGATGCGCGGACAGGGGGCGGCCGTGGTGATTGATGTCATCCGCTCCCAACTCTGATAGCGCGTCGCGCAGCGTGGCTGCGTCGGTGATCTCACGGTTCATTTTCTTGCTTGCCGTCATTTGGGCACCAGGCAAATGATAGCTGCGCCACGATTGGCAATGCGCAAGCGTTTGCTGGTGCCGGGCGGGCCTGTGGGGCCGGGGCGTTGTAGGCGCTCCCTCCGCGCACCGGGAATACCCGTATTGGAAGAATCATCCAGCCGATCATAATCCTGATAATGATGATCATAAATAGGCTGTAAGCGATGTCCAAGGATCCCAAGCCCCAAATCTCTGGCACCAGGCGCGTGAAGCGCTCAGACCAGGTGGTCACCGACATCAAGCGCTGGATCGTCCAGACTCACCAGAAGGTCGGCGATAAGCTGCCGCAGGAGGCGGCCCTCATCGAGCAGATGGGCGTGGCGCGCGGGACCGTGCGCGAGGCGCTGGCCGCCCTGCAGGTGCAGGGCCTTGTTACCGTCAGCACCGGGCCCAACGGCGGCGCCACGCTGGCGCAGCCCTCGTACGATCGGTGCCTGGAGGCTGTCTCCAATTTCCTGTACTTCCAGCCGGTCGATATTGCCACGCTGTACGCCTTGCGCCGCGCGGTAGAGCCCGAACTGGCTGCCAACGTCGCACTGCGCCTGACCGACGCTGACCTGGCCGAGCTCGACGCGCTGATCGGGCTGAGCCATCCGGCGCACGGAGGCAGCGCGGACTGGAACGAGCGGCGCGAAGCGGACCTGCTGTTTCACGACCGGCTGACCGATGCGTGCAGCAGCCCCATGCTGGCGCTGTTCTGCCGCTTGCTCAACGACATCATTCGCCGCGTGATCGTCGTGCGCAATGCGCAGGACAGCTTCGAGCGTTTCGACGATGAAATCATCCACAGCCACACGGGCCTGATGGACGCCTTCCGCGCGCGCGATGCCGACCGTGCACGCGCGCTCATGCACGAGCATATGGAGCACGCCGAAGCCCTGGCCCTTGAGGCCGAATCACGCGTCGACCGGGCAAGCCTGCTGATGAGCCCTAGCGACTAAGCCACCGCCGCGCGGGCCCGCCCGCCGGCATCCACCATCCGCCTCGCCAAACTCCCACTTTGCATTGGGGGCGGGATCGCTTTTGCCCGAAATTCCTGGAGTCTCAACGTGAATACCCCCGAAACGCTGTGGCGCTGGAGCGCCGTCGATATTGCCGCCGCCGTGCGCCGCCGCGACATTTCCTGCCGCGAGGCCACCGCCAGCGCGCTCGCACGCATCGAACAGCTCAACCCGCGCATCAACGCATTGGCAGAGGTGCTGGCCAAAGACGCGCTGGCGAGTGCCGATGCGGCTGACCAGCAAGTCGCCAGCGGCGCGCAACTTGGCCCGCTTCATGGTGTGCCCGTCACGATCAAGATCAATGTGGATCAGGCCGGGCACGCCACCACCAACGGCGTGATCCCGCTCAAGAACAACATCGCGCGTGAAGACGCGCCCGTGGTGGCGCACTGGCGCAATGCCGGCGCCATCATCGTGGGGCGCAGCAACACCGCCACCTACTCGTCGCGCTGGTTCACGGACAATGGCCTGCACGGCCGCACGCTCAACCCCTGGGATCCGGATATCACGCCCGGCGGCTCCAGTGGTGGCGCCGCCGCTGCGGTGGCTTGCGGCATGGGCGCGCTAGCCCATGGCAACGACATCGGCGGATCCATCCGCTATCCGGCCTATGCCTGTGGCGTGCCCGGCTTGCGGCCCACCATAGGCCGCGTGCCCGCGTACAACCCCAGCGCCAGCGCTGAGCGCAGCATCACGCCGCAACTGATGTCGGTACAGGGTGCCATGGCCCGCAGCATGGCTGACCTGCAGCTTGGCTATCACGCCATGGCGCGCTACGACGCGCGCGATCCAGCGTGGGTGCCGGCGCCGTTGGAGTTGCCGCCGCCGGTGGGCCCGATCCGCGTGGCGCTCTTCAAGCACTGCCCAGGCATTCCCATCGACCCGGCGGTGAGCCACGCACTGGACAGCGCCGCCCATTGGCTGCAGCAAGCCGGCTACACGGTGGAAGAAGCCGCTTTGCCGGATTTCCTTGAAGCCGCCGCGCTATGGCGCACGCTGATCACGGACGACAGCCGCCGCAACATCATCGCCGGGGTGGACCAGCACGGCGACGAAGCCATGCGGCGCAGCCAGCGCAACATGATCGAGGGCATGGCGCAGACCAGCCGCGATGGCTTTCTCGATGCATTGGCGCGGCGCCAGACACTGGCGCGCAACTGGTCGGTCTTCCTGGATAGCTATCCGCTGGTGTTGATGCCGGTGTCATGGCAGCGGCCCTGCGCGCAGGACGCGGACATCGGCACGCTTGAACAAACGCACGCACTGCTCGACGCCCAGAGCCCGCTGCTCGCCACCGCCATGCTTGGCATGCCGGGCCTTTCGGTACCCACGGGCATGGCCGGCGCCATCCCCGTTGGCGTGCAACTGATGGCCTGGCGCTTCAGGGAAGACCTGCTGCTGCGAGCAGGGCAGGTCATCGAAGACGCAGCACGCTTCACACCATTCACCGCCCGGTAATCTCCCCGCAAACCAACCAGGAGCATCCAATGAACGACCGCAACCATAACGCCGCTGTGCGGCTCTCGCGCCGCGCCATGCTGGCCGGCACTGCCGCCGTCCTGTGTGCGGGCAGCGTGATCTCGCGTGCAGCGTGGGGCCAGACTGTCTCGCGCATCATCGTGCCGTTCCCGGCCGGCGGGCCAGCCGATTTCATGGGGCGCTTGCTGGCGGAGAAGTTGAAGGATGCGATGGGCCGCACCGTGATCGTCGACAACCGGCCCGGCGCCGGCACCCGCGTGGCGGCCGAAGTCCTGAAGAACGCGCCCGCGGACGGCAACGCCGTGCTGCTGGCGCCAGTGGACCCGATGTTCATCGGTCCGCTGATCTACAACAACATGCGCTTTAATCCCGTTACCGACTTCAAGGCCATCACCGATGTGGCCGGCGTTCAGTTCGGGCTGGCGGTGAGCGCCAGCTCGCCGATCAAGACACTGGCAGATTTTGTCCAGGCGGCCAAGGCCCGTCCCGCCGAACATTCCATCGGCATCAGCACCGTTGGCACGTTGCTTCATTTTCTCGCGGTGGAATTCGTTGCCCAATCCCATACGGGCAGCACCCTGGTGCCCTATCGCGGGGGCGGCCCCCTGGTCACCGACCTGATGGGCAACCAGATATCCGCCGGCATGGACGCAACCACCACCTTCATGGAATATCACCGCGCCGGCAAACTCCGCGTGCTGGCGGTGGCCGGCGACAAGCGTGCCGATGCGCTGCCCAATGTGCCCACGTTTGCGGAGTCCGGATTCCCAAACCTGGTGACCTCGTCGCGCTATCTGCTGTATGTGCGCGCGGGCACCGCGCCCGACGTGGCCGCGCAGTGGGGCGACGCCGTGCGCAAGGTCCTGGCCATGCCGGACGTGCGGGAGAAGCTGGCGCGCACCGGGTATGACCTGCTGCCGGGTGGCGCGCCGGATGAGGTGGCCAGGTATGCGAACGCCCTTGCCGCGCGCTGGACGCCGGTGATCAAGGCTTCGGGATTCAAGGGGGATTGAGGGGGCGCCGATTGCCCGCGCGCGCGGCAGCCGGTGTCGCCCGGCGCACGCAACTTGGTCTGTCGTCTCCAACGATTTCGCCTATAACTGTACGGTGGTACGTCCGGCACACCAATGCAAGGGAGACTTTCCATGGGCAAGCGCATCACCATCGACGTAGCCGACGGCAGCTTTGCCGCCTATCTGGCCACGCCATCCGCCAACGCGCGCGGCACCGCCATCGTCGTGATCCAGGAGATCTTTGGCATCAACGCGGACATGCGGCAGACGTGTGACGACTTTGCCAGCCAGGGCTTCGTTGCCATCTGCCCCGACCTGTACTGGCGGCAAGAGCCCAATGTGGAGCTGACCGACAAGACCGAGGCCGAATGGAAAAAGGCGCTGGCGCTCTACACCGCGTTCGACGTGGACAAAGGCGTGGCAGACCTCGATGCCACCATTCAGGCCGCACGCAAAGCGCCGGGCGTGAGCGGCGGGGTAGGCACGGTCGGCTATTGCCTTGGCGGCCTGCTGGCGTTCCTGACCGCGGTGCGCACCAACGCAGATGCCGCGGTGTCCTACTACGGCGTTGGCATCGACAAGCATCTGGCCGAAGCCAGCAAGCTGTTAGCGCCGCTGTTGATGCACATCGCCGAAGAAGACGAGTTCGTGCCGCCGCAGGCGCGCGCAACCATCATTGAAGCCCTGCGCGAGCGCCCCAAGGTGGAAATCCACACGTACCCCGGCTGCATGCACGCCTTCGCGCGCAACGCTGGCGTGCACTACAACGCCGACGCAGCCAAGGCCGCCAACGCGCGGACGCTGTCTTTCTTCCAGGCGATGCAGTAATCCGGCAGGTCCCGCTGCAACCCACAAGGAGGTCATTCCATGAGTGAGATCACTACCAAGGACGGCACGCACATCTTCTACAAGGACTGGGGCACGGGCCAGCCCATCGTGTTCCATCACGGCTGGCCGCTCAGCGCGGACGACTGGGACGCGCAGATGCTCTTCTTCCTCTCCAAGGGCTTCCGGGTGATCGCACACGACCGCCGCGGCCACGGGCGCTCCACGCAGACCGACACCGGCAACGAGATGGACACCTACGCCGCGGATGTCGCCGCGCTGGCCGCCCATCTGAACCTGAAAAACGCCGTGCACATCGGCCACTCCACCGGCGGCGGCGAGGTGGCACGCTACGTCGCGCAGCACGGCGCCGGCCGCGTAGCCAAGGCGGTGCTGATCGGCGCCGTGCCGCCGATCATGGTCAAGAGCGCCACCAACCCGGGCGGCCTGCCGATGGAGGTGTTCGACGGCTTTCGCAGGCAGCTAGCCGCCAACCGGGCACAGTTCTACAAGGACGTGCCGTTCCCGTTCTACGGCTTCAACCGGGAGGGGGTCAAGCCATCCGAAGGCATCATGGCGAACTGGTGGCGCCAGGGCATGATGGGCGGGATCAAGGCGCACTACGATTGCATCAAGGCGTTCTCGGAAACGGACTTTACGGAAGACCTCAAGAAGATCGATGTGCCGGTGCTGATCCTGCATGGGGACGATGACCAGATCGTGCCGATTGCGGATTCGGCTTTGCTGTCAGCGGAGCTGGTGAAGCAGGGCACGCTGAAGGTTTACAAGGGGCTGCCGCATGGCATGTGTACTACCCATCCTGAATTAATCAATCAGGATTTGCTTGAGTTTGTTCGGAGGTAGGGCAAGGAGAATGCGGCAATTCTTGGTGTTGCCCTTGGTGGGCGGCCTGCGGGTTTGGGGGCGCGTTGAGTAAGCTGCTGACGTGCGAGGTTTATAGCCCCGCTGACGCGGTGGGTGTCTCTTGGGGGCGGGGTTTTACTGCTTCTAGCTGCTGGCGCGGCTGTACGGTGTTGGCCGATTTAGAACGTGTGAGATGTCACTTTTCTTTACTCGTAAAGAAAAGTAACCAAAAGAAAGCGATCCTTGCAGGAGGCTGGCGTGGCGTCATTGGGAGCCCCAATGGTTTCGTCGTACGGCCCCGGGTGCTAACGGACTCGTGCCGTTACCGGTTCAGAGCACCACGACCCAGCCAATGCCCAGGGATTCGTGGTGGTCCCCCCGGTAGCGGCCACCACGAGCTTCAAGCCGTCTGTCGCTCGCGGAGTGACTCGCCACGAAGTTGCAAGCGTTCCGTTTTCGTCGTGGGCGCGGTGGCACCGGAATGAAAGACCGAGGAATTCTTCCACCGCGCCCACCTCACCACGAAACCATCATAGCGTGATATATCGTGGCGCTGCGAACCGGTACCGGCAGATGCGTGAATGAGCAGGGATGCCGCTACCGAGCAGCCTCACCACGAAACCAGCGTCATTTGCTGGAGCGTGGTGCTTTGAACCGGTAACGGCACGAGGCCATTAGAACCCAGGGCCTGACGACGAAACCACTGGGCTACGCAACCCCAATAAGCCAGCCTCCTGCAAGGATCGCTTTCTCTTGGTTACTTCTCTTTACGAGTAAAGAGAAGTGACATCTCACACGTTCCAAAACGGCCAACACCGTACAGCCGCGACAGCAGCTAGAAGCAGTAAAACCCCGCCCCCTAGAGACACCCCCCGCGTCAGCGGGGCTACAAGCGAGCAAGTCTCGTCTCAGCGTCCAGGAACTAGCCTACCAACTCGAGGAACTTCGTAGTCGCGCGCAAAGCATCGCGCAAGAAAGCTGCGCCGACCTGCTGCGCGTCAGTGCATGGCTTGGTGCCGTTCTCAGGCTGCTGGATTTTGATAGCGACGATGTGGAGGACAGCCACGGTCTGCACTGTCTGCTGACCCCGTTGAAGCAGCAGCTGGACGAGGCATTGAACCGCGTGCAAGGCATGCTCTAAGCCAGCGCGGCAGGGCAAGTTGTGCCACCCTCCCGCAAGCGGGGGAGTGGCCGCCCGTAGCCGCCCTATCAGCCACTCGCCCACTCAGCTACTCAGCCACTAAACACCGCAATACACTCAACCTCCACCCTGGCCCCGAGCGCCAACCCATTCGCCCCAAGTGCACTGCGCGCCGGATAGGGCGCCTGGAAGAACTCCTTGTAGACCTCGTTGAACACCTGCCATTCGCTGATGTCGGCCAGAAAGATGGTGCATTTTGCGACGTGCTTGAGCGACAGGCCGTGTGCTTCCAGCGTGATGCGGATGTTCATCAGCGCCTGCTTGGCTTCTTCGCGGATGCCGCCGGGCACCAGGCGGGTGCTGCCGTGGACGATGCCCATTTGTCCGGAGAGGTAGAGCATATCGCCAACGCGCACCGCCTCGGAGAATGGCAGCCCTGCGGGGAGGACTTTGCCGGAGTTCAGGAATTCCATAGTGCACCCTGTCGGTGAGAGCCTTGAATGCCGCTTTGCTATCCGCCGGCCAATGCGCAGCCGGGTGGTGGCAATGCGGTCTTCAAGTCTAGGACATGGGTGTTCAAGACCCCAACCGCCGGCCATCAAAAGTCCGCTTCGGCGCTGTCGGTGCTGTCGGTGCTGTGCCCCGCAGGGCTGGCAGCACCAGGACGATCATTGCGCCGCCGCAAACCGGTCGGTAGCGGCAATCAGCTGATCCATGATGCCGGGCTCGGTCCAGGCATGCCCCGCCCCTTCAATCAGATGCAGATCCGAGCCCGGCCATGCCTGGTGCAGCGCGTAGGCGTAGCGGGCCGGGCAGGGCATGTCGTAGCGCCCGTGCACGATCACGCCGGGGATGCCGGCAAGGCGATGCGCGTCGCGCAGCAACTGGCCGTCTTCCAGCCAGGCGAGATGCGTGAAGTAGTGGTTCTCCAGCCGCGCAAACGCCAGCGCGAAATGGCCGTCGTCATGCTTGGCGGTGTTAGCGGGGTCGGGCAGCAGGGTGATGGTTTCCCCTTCCCATACGCTCCATGCGCGGGCGGCCTCCAGCTGCTTTGCCGTATCGCTGCCGGTCAGGACCTTGCGGTAGGCGGCCATCATGTTGCCGCGTTCGGCTTGCGGGATGGGCGCCTGGAAGCGGGCCCATTTCTCGGGGAACACTTCGGATACGCCGTACTGGTAGTACCAATCGAGTTCCGCCCGGGTGGCGGTATAGATCCCGCGCAGCACCAGTTCGCTGGTCCGCTCGGGGTGCTTTTGCGCATAGGCCAGCGCCAGCGTGGAGCCCCAGGAGCCGCCAAAGACCAGCCAGCGCTCTACGTTGGCGAGCTTGCGCAGGCGCTCGATGTCGTCCACCAGGTGCCACGTGGTATTGGCCTCCAGCCCCGCGTGGGGCGTGGAGCGGCCGCAGCCGCGCTGGTCGAACAGCATGACGTCGTAGCGCGCCGGATCGAACAGGCGGCGATGGTCGGCCGATATGCCGCCACCAGGGCCGCCATGGAGGAAGACGGCCGGCTTGGCGCCGGGTGTGCCGACGCGTTCGTAGTAGACAACGTGGCCGTCGCCGACATCGAGCGTGCCGGTTTCATAGGGTTCGATGGCGGGATAGAGCGAGCGAGGTTGCGGCATGGATCGGGTTCCCAGGGTGAGCGCATAGTGCAAGAGTGTATCGCCGTTGCCGGTGCCATCTCCACCCGGGGTGCCGCAGTGCAATCAGTGCGGTGGGGCTTGAAGGGCGCTGCCATGCACGCCTGGCAAGCCCCCCAACGCGCTAGGCGTTCCAGGTGTCGTCACTCAGGAAGTCGTCGTTGCCCGATGCGTCATCCAGAAGACCGCTGTCCAATGCCGCATCCGGCGAGCCCAGCGGCGAGCGGTCGTCATTACCGTAGTAGTTGTTGACGACGGTCTCCGTTGGCTGCGCCCCTGCGCCTGGCTGTCCCAGCAAGCCGCTTGCGCTGTTGCCATTGCCGTTACGATGGAACATGTTCTCGATGCCTTGGAACAGGAGCGCGCCGCCGGCCACGCCGGCTGCCGTCGTGGCAATGCCGCCCAACGTGCCGCCCAGGCCACCACTCAGGAAACCGGGCCGGGATGGCTGCATGGG
The DNA here is from genome assembly GCF_059421605.1 of Cupriavidus sp. GW821-FHT02F09. Taxonomy (NCBI): domain Bacteria; kingdom Pseudomonadati; phylum Pseudomonadota; class Betaproteobacteria; order Burkholderiales; family Burkholderiaceae; genus Cupriavidus; species Cupriavidus sp. GW821-FHT02F09. Next base: position 139,610 of record NZ_JBWKVH010000006.1, on the reverse strand, counting down.
CGCAGGCTGGGCCGCCTGGACGGCCTGCGGCATTGCCACGGGCGCGGCCATCGGCGGCGGCATGACGGGGCTGGGTGCCACGCGGTTGGCACTGTTGCCCCAGGCGTTTTCCGGGTCGAGGAAGCGATTGGCGCCGTTGGCCTGCGCCATCTGCAACTGGCTCTGCAGCGTGGAGATCTGCGCCTTTGCCGTCGCCAGGGCATGGTCAAGCATCATGGCGCGCTGGACCAGCAGGTAGGCGGCATCCGGCTGCCTGGCGACCGCGTCGGCGATGAGGGCGTCCGCCTGGGGGTCCTTGGCGCCAGCCCTGGCCTGCGTGAGTTGGGTCAGGAAGCCTTCCAGCGCTTGCATTTCTTGGGGGGTCATGGCAGCTCCTATCCGGGATCCGGGTTGTCTTGTGTGATCGCAGTCTACGGGCCGAGTCTTAAGCGAGGCTTAAAAAAAGCCGATCAGATGTGATTGTCGCGCCTCGCGGCCGCATCAGGCCGCATCAGGCCAAGTGGGGCCGATTCAGGCCGGGCAGGCTCCCCGCCAGATATTTTGGCGGCGGTGTCGATTTTCGGTATCCCGATTCGTCGTAGTATCAGGGCCGCCCGTCAATCCTGATCCGGGCTCAGGACGTGCGGCACCCTCAATCCACTCAAGGAGAGCGACGATGCGTGTCATGGTGATGGTGAAGGCAACGAAAGAGTCAGAGGCTGGCGAAATGCCCAGCACGGAGCTGCTTACCGCAATGGGCAACTTCAATGAAGAACTCGTCAAGGCCGGCGTGATGCTCGCGGGCGAGGGCTTGCACCCGAGCGCCAAGGGCAAGCGGGTGCAATTTTCTGGCAGCCAGCGGTCCGTGGTCGACGGACCGTTCGCAGAGACCAAGGAGGTGGTCGCCGGGTTCTGGCTGTGGCAAGTCAAGTCCATGGAAGAGGCTGTCGAATGGGTCAAGCGCTGCCCCAACCCCATGCAGAGCGACTCCGAGATCGAGATTCGCCCGCTGTTCGAGCTCGACGATTTTGGTGCCGAGCTCACGCCTGAGCTGCGGGCGCAGGAGGAGCGCTTGTGGGCGGAGGCGCAAGACGCTGCGAAGAGGACGCGCTAAGGCTAAGCCAAGGCCAGGTCATGACAGTGTTGAGGCAGTGTTGAGGCCGTGTTAATGCATGCGCACCAAGGCGCTCTGACGGCGCCTTTCTGCTCTAAACTTGGCTTTTTCCACCTCACCATCAGGTAATTGAATGCCAAAACAGCAAAGCACATGGGCCCGGCATGTCGCGGCGGGCGCCATCGTGTGCGCAACGCTCATGGCGGGATGCGCCGCCCAGCCCCCCGTCAGTGCGGTACCCGACCCGGGCCCGCAGGGCGGCCGCGGCACGCCGGAGGGTTGCCAGGCGGACAAGCTTGGCGACGAAGCCCTGATCGGCAAGAGCGAGGCCAATGCCGTCGCCTTGCTCAACGGCTGCGCATGGCGATTTGGTGACCGGGAAGGCCAGCAGATGCCCGGCACCATGGACTACAACCCGCAGCGCCGCACGCTGGATGTCAAGGGTGGCAAGGTGACCGCGGTACGCCGAGGCTGAGGCCGTCCAAGGCCTGGGTCGCGTCGTGCTTTGCGTCTCGGATGCGCTTCGCATGGCCTTGCGCGGCCATTCAGCCGACGCGGATACCGGCTTGCCCGACAATCTCCGCGGCTTGTTCCACCGAGATGATGGCGCCCTTGAACGAAGCCGCGGCAGCCATCAGGTTCAGTCCGCCAAGTTCGGCCAGGCGGAGGTCCGCGCCATCGAAGCGGGCTTGCTTCAGGTTGGCGCCGCGCAGGGTGCCGCCATCGAACAGGGCATCCCGGAAGTCGCAGCCGGCGAGGTCGGCATCGGACAAGTCGAGCTGCTCCAGGTGTTGCTTGCGGAATGACAAGCCGCGCAGGTCGCTGCCGACGAGCAGGGTGTTGTGGAACACCAGGCCCAGGGTGGCGGCCTCGCGGAACCGGGCGCCGGTCAGCTTGGTTTCCGTGAAGATGGCGCTGGACAGCCGCGCGCGGTCCCATTGCGTGTTGTTCAGGTCGCTGCTGCAGAATCGTGCTTCTACCGCGTCCGCCAGCGTGAAGTCGGCGCCGGCGGCCTTGCAGCGCATCCACTTCGATTCGACGAGCTTCGCCCTTTTCAGTTGCGCGCCGGCAAAGGTGCACATCAGGAATTCCACGGACGAAAAATCCAGCCCGTTCAGGTCTTGATCGTCAAATCCGCATTGCTCGAATCGTAGCTGGGCCGGACGTTGCGCAAGAATTTCAACGATGTCAGTGCGCGAGAGTGTGGTGTTGCTGATGGTGTGGGGAGTGGGGGCGGGCATGGAATTCGCGGTGGGAGCGTGGCAGCGTGGCAGCGTGGAAAACGCTCCAGGTCAATTTGGTCTGTCTTGTCAGTCTTGTCTATCAGCCTGGTCAGCCTGGTCAGGAGGTGGCCCTGTCGCACATGTCCAGCAACAGGGCAAGCAGGCGCGCCTTGCGTGGCGCATCGACGTCATAGACTTCGAACATCCCCGCAAACCACATGCCATCGGCCGCCAGCCTGCAGATGAGGAGCTGGTCTTCGGCGGCGGTGCCGGCGAGGTCATGCGCGACGGCGTCCGTCATGCGCTCGCTCCATGTCTGGCGGCACGAGGGGAGCGTCAAGGCCAGCATGGCGATGGCGCGCTGCGTTCCGATCGCGTTGTTGGAAGCCGTATCGTCGAAACACGTCTTGATGTAGGCGCGGGCATGCCTGCCTGGACGATCTGGCTCGGCAGACAGCGCGCGTTGATAGGTCTTGTCGAATTCCTCGAAGAGCTGGTCTCTCAGCGCTTCGAGCAGGGCATTCTTGCTGCGGTAGTGATATTGCAGCCCGCCTTTGGTCACGCCGGCGCGTTGTGCCACCAGGTCGAGCGTCACCGATTCAGGGCCTTGGGAGACCAGCAGGTCCCGCATCACGGACAGGCACTGGGCTCGGATTAGTTCGGGGTTCTTGGCGCGCTTGCTTGCTTCGGACATGATCAATCCAGCCAGATGGATTGATTATTCTAGCATTGTCGAGGCCATCGGCAAGACAACGCTGTCCGAGGCAGCGCCAAAAGACGCGCGGGCGTCTGCGCAGCTACGCTTTCACCTTCTCCGCCGCCTGGGCAATCCGGTCCCGTACGACGCCGATCGCCTGCTTGAGCGCGTAGACATCCTCAAAATAGCGCTCCGGAATCCGTATCCGGCTAGCATGCGCATCGATGTTCTCGATTTCATCGCGCCATTGCGCAATCTGGCTGGGGGTCGGCTGCGTGTTCGTCCAGATTTCATCCTCCAGCGCCTTGATTTCCCGGTACCAGACCACGAGCCGGTTTTTTATCCGCGCTTGCGCCATGCGTGGCAATGCCTGCAGCAAGCCGAGCAGCAAGGCCATGAAGGGGAGCAGGATCAGCAAGCGTCGTTCGATGAAGCTGGCAAGCCAGAACGGAAGGTAGCGCTGCAGGAAGGGACGGCCCGATTTGAAGTAGCGCGTGCTTTCGTCGGAAACGGGAAACTCACTGGTATTCAGGTTGGGAAACGTGCCGAGCGGCGTGAAGTAATCATCGCCGCCGTGGACGGATCTGGCGGCCTCCAGCAGCAGGTAGACCAGGGCGGGGTGCAGGGTGTCCTTGGATACGAGCAGGGCCGTGGCAGCAAGCAGCGTGACATCGGCCTGCGGAAGATCGTTGACGATGCTGGTGGAGGCGCGCGGAAAGACAATCTTGGACAGAGACGGGAATTTCTGCACGAGGGCATCGGCCTGGGCAAAACTCATCAGCTTCAGATTGCTGTTCAGCAACGTTTGCTGCATCTCGGCATCGGGCCGGCCGATAAAGAAGGCCGCATCCAGCCGGCCCTCTTCGAGGCCTTGATAGGCCTTCATGGCATTCATTTCCAGCAGCTCGGTATTGCTGGCCGTGATGCCGCTGTACGCGAGCAATACCCGGGCGACGTTGAGCAAGCCACTGCCGGGAACGCCGATGGCAACCCGCTTGCCGCGTAGCTGTGCGAGCCGGTCCACGGTGGCCTCGCCCCGGTAAAACACCCAGATCGGTTCATAGGAGACCGCGGCGATGGTTTGCAGGCCATCTGTTTCCTGCGGCGTGGCGGTGCCCGATTGGATGAAGCCTGCCTCGTATTCGCTGTCCGGGTTCTTCAGCCGCTCATAATTCTCGATCGACCCGGAAGAGCCGCGGATATCCAGCTTGATGCCGTCGCGCTTCAGGATGGGGGCGTAGCGCTCGGCAAAGCCGCGATAGATGCCTTTGTCGGCCCCGGTGGTGATGACGATCGTGCGCTGGATGGCGGGTTTGAGCACGATCGTCAGCGCCCAGCCCAGCGCTGCCAGCAGCAGTATCGCGCTAACGATGAGAAGCCGCCGCTGCCCCGGCGTCATGGGGGCCTTCTGGGTACGGTGCAGCGCTGGGTTGTGCCTGGGCATAGTCGGCCTCCGTCGTCAGGTCCCTCCCACGCGGGCCCAAGGAGGACGCGGGATCATGCTAGCCGCCGGATCGTTTGTGGGAAGGTCGCTCAATTGACCGGCTGAGGCTGCGGGAATGTCCACGCGCCGCTCAGTATCTCCGCGCGCGGGCGGTACAGCCGCACGGTGTAGTTCCAGCCCGGGACGATTGGCAGGCAGTTGGCTGCCTGCGCTTCACAGCCACCGAACTGCATCGTGATCGATCCGTCGCCGGCCTTCTTTGCCGTGAGATTGTTGAGTGTGTACGCGTTGGCCGGGTTCTTCTGGAAATAGCCCTCGGCGTTGTAGACGCTCACGGACCAAAAGGCATCCACGGGCACATCCTTGACGTTGAGCCGATAAACGGTCTTGCCGTCGTTCTTCGCCGGCGTGATGTTGAGGTAGGTGGCGTCCTCGTCCGGGTTGCCGCCCCAGGCTGATGCGGAGCCGATCAGGTGACGCACGGGCTCGACCTCCTCCTTGGTGCCGAATGCCTGCTTGAAGTCGGGCAGCGTCGAGGACAGCACCAGCAGGGCATCGCGGATCTTCTTCTGGCTGACCGGGTCCCAGTTGGGGATTTCAAACTTTCCTGGCGCCTTCCGGCTGACCTTGATGGCGTCCTGCAAGGCGTGGACCTGCTTGATGTCGTCCGGGCTGTTCGGGTTGACCAGGGTGCGCACCGCGACGGCTACGTAACGGGTGCCGACGTTCTCCCGGGTGAGCGTATGGGCGCCCGCGCCATAGAACACGTCTGGCACGTAGTGGTCTTCGTTGATGACCTGCAGCGCCATGAAGCGCTTGCCCGGGTCGGGCATGGTGATCGTCACCGGGCCGGCTTCGAGATCGAAGATGCCGGAGGTATAGAGCGTGTCGCGATTCAGGCGGATGACGCTCTGGTGATCGATCGATGCGGGCTCGCGCCGATGCAGCAGCTTGCCCACGCCGCCTTGCTTGGCCAGCCCGGCGAAGTACATGTCGCTCTCCGCTCGGACAAAGTTGTCGGCGGTCACCGGAACGGGGGCGCCACTGGCGGGCGCGGCAGCTGGCTGTGAATGGGCGGCGCCGGCCATGGACAGGGCGGCGGCGCAAACGCAGGCGGAGGTCAGTTTCATCTTCACGTTCGATCCCTCTTGGTCTGTTGGCATCGCGCATTGGCGAGCGGGATTCCTACAGACAGCACTTTCGCTGGTGCACGGGGGAAAGGGAATTAGAAAAATTGTTCCGGCGATATAAGCCGATTCAACCTCCCCGGTGGCGCCCGCCACCGCGCGACAATGCCCCTGCGGCCAAAACGAACCCAGCCCGGGAACCCCGGGCAAGGTCCATCACGCACCGTCGTCAAGCTGCTAAGCGTTGACGATCATCTCGAAACCGCCAAAGATCATCCGCTTGCCGTCGAACGGCATCGGCCCCTGGCTGCGCAGCCTGGGGTCTTCCATCGAGGCCTTCATGCCTTCGTCCCGGGCCTTGCGCGATGGCCAGGTGATCCAGGAGAAGACCACGGTCTCGTCCTTCTCCAGCTTGACGGCCATCGGGAACGAGGTGAGCTTGCCCTCGGGCACATCGTCGCCCCAGCACTCGACCAGCCCCAGCGCGCCATGATCCTTGAACACCACGGCGGCGGCCTCGGCGTGCGCGCGGTAGATGTCGCGCTTGGCCGTGGGCACGGCGACAACAAATCCATCGATGTAATGCATGTCCGATCTCCTTTGGGATTGCCTGCGAAGCGGCGAGCCTTGCGCGCGCCGTCATTGGGACGACGAACGGGAGCCGCCGAAATCGACAGGGCATGGGAGGAATGCTAGAAAAAAATACGCGGGGCAGGGAGGGCGGCCAACCGGCGTGGGCCGTGCACTGCGCGCCATGTGATCAATGGAAATCTTTCCGGCTGCCTTTCCATTTCCCTGGACTGAGCGGACACCAGCAGGGCCGGCAGCGGGCGGCGCCCTGGGAAAGTTGTACTTTTCTTCTGATTCAGTGGGGCCAGCACTTGCAAATTTCGTTACGTTGGGTAGAATTCGCAACCTCACCTAGCCCAGGTGGCGAAATTGGTAGACGCACTAGGTTCAGGTCCTAGCGGTGGCAACACTGTGGAGGTTCGAGTCCTCTCCTGGGCACCAAGATTGAAAGCAAAAGGCCTGCATCCGTGCAGGCTTTTTGCTTTTTGGTCTCCACTGCATCGTGTTTCGCGCGCGGCGTGCGCATCAGCATCCGAATTCACTTGATGTAACATCATCCGACTCATCTAGCCAAGGAGCGGGAATGTCAAAAGGTCGGGTACGGGTACGTGTATTGCTGGTTGTCGCGATGGCAGCGCAATTGCTGTCAGCCTGTTCGGGCGGCGTGACCGCGAATTCCATCCAGGCGATGGACCCGAAGCGCGTGCACTCCAAGGCCAGCGTAGGCGACCTGGTGCTGTGCCTGAAGCAGCGGCTGGGTGACGACGCCACCGTGATCGCGTACCCGGAACCCGGCAAGGTTGATATCCGGGTCGGGCGTGCGGACGCGGATGAATACAAGTTCATCCACCTGGTCAGCCTGCGCCGCGCTACCGAGGGCGTCGAAGGCACCGACGTCGAGATCCGCAGCTCCGGGGAATGGCACCCCCTGCTGAGCGCCAGCCGCGTCTCTGGCATGGTGGAAGACTGCACGCCGGGAAGAGCGCACTAAGCGCAACGCAGAATCCTTGCCGGCACGCCGCAAAGCAGCAAAGCAGCAAAGCAGCAAAGCGGCAAAGCGGCAAAGCGGTAATGGCGCTATGCCGTTACGGCTCCATCGTGCGCAGAAGGTGCTCCTGCAGTCGCGATAATTCAAGCGCGACGCCGTCGGGGAACCCCTGGCGGCCGCCGCGCTTGTCGATCAGCAGGTCGGCCAGGTAGGCCGTTAGCGCGGCTGGGTCGGCCCACAGCGCTGCCAGCTGGTTGCCGATGCGCGGATAGCTGCGGCACAACTCCAGGGGCCGCGCCTGCGGTGGCAGCACGGCCAGCCATTTGAGCGCGTTGGCCGTGAGGGCCTTCGCTTCTGCGGATTCAGGTTGCCGCTGGCCAGTCCAGTCGGGCTTGCCATGCGTGGGCACGGCGCCATCCAGGATCAGCCTCGCTTCCTCGACGGTAACAAACTCGAATGAAAGGGGTTCCATGCCAACTCCGGATCAGATCTGTTGGGGGCGCCATGCCTTGTGGCGCTGGCACCTATTCTATCGGTTACGGAGCGTTTGAAACTTTCTGTAGCGCTTGCTACCGGCCTTGCTGCTGGTATGTGTGCAGGTAGGCCAGCAGGTCCGCGATCTGCCGCTCATTGCTGATCCCCCAGAAGCGCATCCTGGTGCCGGGCACGACCTTGCTGGGCGACTGGATAAACGCGCTCAAGGTTTTCTCGGACCACACCACGCCCGATTTCTTCATCTCGGGGGAGTACTTGTAGTCGGTCGTGGCGCCGGCGACCCTGCCGAAGATCCCATTGAGCTGGGGGCCAAACGCGGCGCGCGCCGAGGGCCCGACGCTGTGGCAGGAGGCACACTTCGAGGTGAATACCGCCTTGCCCGCCTGCGCGTCGCCAGCGGCCTGCGCGGTTGCGTGCAAGGCTAGCGCCAGGGTCAACAATGCGGCTTTCTTCATGGACGGATGCGAGGCAACGGAGCAAACCTGGCATTATATTCGCCGAGGCAATGCGGCTCCCTAAGCCGTCTGGATGACCACCTTGCCGCGCACATGCCCAGCCATGCTCCTTGCCATCGCCTCGCGGGCAGCAGCGAGTGGATACGTGGCGTCGATTTCAGCGCGCAGCTTTCCGGACGCGTACAGCGAGGCCAGCGTGTGGAGCTGGGCGCCATCGGAGCGCGTCGCAAAGTGCTTTCCCGCTGCGCCGGCTTCCTGGGCGCGCCTGGCCTCCGGTGGGCTGACGGTGGAGACCAGCACGCCGCCGCGCTTGAGTACCGGCCAGGAACGCCGTTGCGTGTCGCCGCCGACCAGGTCGAGGACAAGATCGACACCCGCAACCTTGGTGGCAAAGTCTTCCGCGGTGTAGTCGATCACCTCCGTCGCCCCCAGGTCTCGCAGGTAGCCCCGGTTGGCGGCCGAAGCCGTGCCGATCACCTGTGCGCCGGCCAGGTTTGCCAGTTGCACGGCCACGCTGCCGACGCCGCCGGCAGCGGCATGGATCAGGACTTTCTGTCCTGCCTGCAGCTTGCCGTGCTCGTGCAGCGCCTGCCAGGCAGTCAAGCCAGCCGCGGGAATACTGGCAGCCTCCAGGAACCCGAGATGCTTCGGCTTGCGGGCAAGGCGCCCGGCATCCACCACGGCGCGGGTTGCATAGCCACCGACGATGCCGATGAATCCCAGCACTTCGTCTCCCGGCGCCAGCGTGGTGACATTGCGCCCAACCGCGATGACAGTCCCGGCAGCATCCACCCCAGGCGTGATGGGCAACGGTAGCGGAATGAACGCCTGCATGGCGCCACTGACGATCTTCCAGTCGATCGGGTTGACCGAGGTGGCGGCAACATCGATCAGCACCTCGTCGTCGCCAGGGCGGGGATCAGCGAGTTCCTGCAGTGCTAATGAATCGGGGCCGCCGTAAGCGGCTACACGGATGGCTTTCATCAAAGGCTCCTTGAGGCAATGCCCACAATCGGGGTTTCCAGCGCCAGTGCGGCCTGCACGGGGTCGAAGTACTCGCGCAGGTGCGCGATCCTGCCATCGCGGGCGGTCAGGAAAACGACGTACTCCTGCCGGTAGACGCGCCCGGTCGACTTGATCAGCCCTTCGGCATGCACCCGCGCAACGGCTTGCTGGGGATCCGCCGCGGGCAGGATCTGCGCATCGAAGAAGCGGAATTCAGAAACCGCGCCGATGAACCAGGAGACATGGCGGATCACCGCGTCCCGGCCGCTCAATCGCGCCGGATGCCCGATGCCGGGCGCGTAGGGCAACTCCCACACGATGTCCTCGGCAATCAGTTCCTGCCATTGCTGGTTGTCATCAACCAGCCACCGGAGGTGTTGCTGCAATAGCTCAGCTGCGATGTTCATGATGTTCTCCATGCGTGTGGGGCACAGCAGTGGCGCAACGCGCCGCCAGCCTGCCGCTGCGGGTTCCCGGATTTTGGGTACGTGACATTCAATGCGCTGATGCGGCGCGCGTGCCGCGGGCTACCGCAGGCGGCCATCGGCACGTAGCTGCATGCCGATCCTGGCGATTCCGGCTTCGCCCTTGCGCAGCGCGTCGTTCGACGTATGGACGGAGTAGTAGCCAAGTGCCAGGTCGTGCGGATGGGGAACTGCCGATGCGACGATGAAATCCGCATCGGTTTCGGCAGTGAAATCGAGAGCGTCCTCGGACTGCGTGAAGACCGCGAGTTCGTCCTTCAGCCGCCCGCCGCCAGTCGCTAGCGTGCCGCGGTTGACGTGTGCCCAAGCCACGGTGTGGCCTGCGGGCGCCTGGTAGTGCCAGCGCTCGCCCGCGGCAAGGCGCACGTGCAGCAGTGCCGCCCCGGACGGTGCGGCTACCGGGCTGTCCCTGCCAGCCAGCGAGCCGAGTATCACGCGCGCCGGTCCGGTGCGCGGCACGGAGGACGCGGGCAGGTATTGGCTGTGCGGGGTGCCGTTCTCCAGGCTGCGCGGCAGGGCAAGCCATAGCTGGTAGCCCTGGACGCGGTCGCCCTTCGCGGGGCTGGCCGAGTGCCAGATGCCGTTGCCCGCCCGCATCCATTCCAGGCCGCCCGCCATCAACACGCCGGCCGCGCCGGTGGTGTCCTCATACTGCAGTTCGCCCTCGAGCAGCACGGTGAGGGTGGCGATGCCCGAGTGCGGGTGCATGGGGAACAGCGCGTCGCCGGAGGGGGCGAAGTCGAAGTAGTCGAGGAACACAAAGGGTTTGATCAGCTCGCCGACGTCGCCGGGACTGACGATCCGCGAGACGGCGCCATGGCGGCGGCCGCCAGTGCGAAGCACGATGCCACGGTTGCTTGCCGCATCCGGCCGTGCAGTGTGGTGATGGATCCGGGTCGGCTCCCCGGCGTGCCGGGCCTGCGCTGCGTTTTCCATGAAAGTCTCCTTCGGTGATCGCATGACCGAAGGTTAGGTGCTTGACATCTCTCTTGGTAGCCTATATTTCTCGATGAGATCCATCTAAGGAGTTGATACATGCTCGACGGCGTATCCCTGGACCAGCTCCGCACCTTTATCGCTGCCGCCGACGAGGGCAGCTTCTCCGCTGCGGGGCGCAAGCTGCGGCGCGCGCAGTCGGTGGTCAGCCACACGCTTGCCAACCTGGAGGGGCAGATCGATGTGCAGTTGTTCGATCGCAGCGGCCGCTTCCCGCGCCTGACAGAGCAGGGAACCGCGCTGCTGGCGCAGGCGCGTGTGGTGGTGGGCGGCATGGACGGCTTCAAGTCAAAGGCGCGCGCCATTGCCGAAGGGCTCGAACCCGAGCTGTCGGTGGTGGTGGATGTCATGTACCCGATGGCCCCGCTGACGGGGGCGGTCGGCGAGTTCCGCGACGCGTTTCCGCATACGCCGCTGCGCCTGTATGTCGAGGCACTGGGCGCGGTCATGCGCCCGGTGATGGAGCGCGTTTGCCGGCTCGGCATCAGCGGATCGATGCCGGCCGTTCCCGAGACGCTGGACGCGGAAAAGCTGCTCGACGTGCCGATGGTGACCGTGGCCGCACCCTCGCATCCGCTGGCATCGCGCAGGGGCGTGATCCGGGTACGTGAGCTCGAGGAGCACGTGCAATTGGTCCTGACCGACCGGACCATGCTGACCGAAGGGAAAACCTTCGGCGTGTTCTCGCCGCTGACCTGGCGCCTGGCCGACCTGGGCGCCAAGCATGCCTTCCTGCGCGCCGGCTTCGGCTGGGGGCACATGCCAGCGGCCATGGTGCAGGGGGATCTCGATGCGGGCGAGCTGGTCACCCTGCGGCTGGAGAGCTTTCAGCCGCGTACGCCGCCGATCGCCATGTTCGCGGTCTACCGCAAGGACACGCCGCCCGGCCCCGCCGGCCGCTGGTTCCTCAACCGGCTGATGCGCACATCGCAGCGTCCGCCGAAATAGGCGCTGTCGCGGATCCGTGTCCGCTGTCCGTGTCCGCTGTCCGTGACCGCTATCCGGGGCGCCTCCACAAAGCGCCGTGGAGAGGGCCCTGTGTGTACCGCTCCTTCGCCTGCAACGTAAGCCAACCTGCACCCCGTAAATCCAATCATCGCGCTCGCGTGTGACCAGACGCTAGAATCCGCAAACACCTATGAGATGGGTTCATCAATGCCGCGCGAGAACTTTAACGACCTGCTTGCCTTCATTGCCGTTGCGCGCGAGCGCAGCTTCACCCGCGCGGCGGCGCAGTTGGGGGTGTCGCAATCCGCATTGAGCCACACGGTCCGCGCGCTTGAAACGCGGCTTGGCCTGCGCCTGTTGACGCGCACCACGCGCAGCGTTTCCCCGACCGAGGCCGGAGAGCGCCTTCTCCAGACGGTGGCCCCCCGCTTCGAGGAGATCGAAGCCGAGTTGACCGCGGTGACCGAGCTTGGCGATAAGCCCACGGGTACCATTCGCATCACGGCCACCGACTACGCCACCAAGACCGTCCTGTGGCCGAGGTTGTCCAAGGTGCTTCGGGCGTATCCGGAGATCAAGGTGGAAATCATCACGGATTACGGACTCTCCGATATCGTCGCGGATCGCTATGACATCGGTGTGCGCAACGGCGATCAGGTGGCAAAGGACATGATCGCGGTGCGCATCGCACCCGACATGCGCATGGCCATCGTTGGCTCGCCCGCCTATCTGGAACAGAGGCCGCTGCCGAAAACGCCTCAGGACCTGACCACACACAACTGCATCAACCTGCGTTTGCCGACGCTTGGCGGCTTCTACGCATGGGAGCTGAAGAAGGGCAAGCGTGAAGTGCAGGTGCGGGTCGAGGGCCAGCTTGCCTTCAACGGTACCTATCAGATGCTGGATGCGGCGCTATCCGGGTATGGCCTTGCGTACGTACCCGCGGATCTGGCCCAGGCGCACGTGGCAGCGGGCCGTCTGGTCTGGGTACTTGAAGACTGGTGTCCCACGTTTGCGGGCTTGCACGCTTATTACGCCAGCCGGCGCCAGTCTTCACGCGCGATGGCGCTTGTCATCGATGCGCTTCGCTACCGTGCGTAGCTGACGTAACCTGACTCGCGTACCTCACGCACCTCCCGTTCGGCAGCGGCGCGGGCATTCATGAGGCCAGTTCATAAAGGCTTGCGGTTCTCCGGGCTTTTTCGATAGGCGGTACGTCCCTATCATCTCAGCTGACTCAACGCACAAGGCCACGCGGCCAGCTTCGTCATCGGACACGCGCTCGCCGTCGATTGCGGCTACACGGCGCGATCAGCGTCCGTGCCCTGACAAACCGCAGGCACGGCCTGCGTGGAGAAATACGATGGATTATCGATATCTGGGCCGCAGTGCCCTGAAGGTTTCGCCCCTGTGCCTGGGCGCGATGATGTTCGGCGGGGAGACCGATGAGGCCACCTCGAAGCGCATCATCGACAAGGCGTTCGACCAGGGCATCAATTTCATCGATACCGCCGACGCCTACCACGGCGGCCGTTCGGAAGAGATCGTCGGGCGCGCCATCGCCGAGCGGCGCGACAGCTGGGTGGTGGCGACAAAGTTCGGGTATCCGACATCGCAGGGCCCGAACGAACAGGGGCAATCGCGCAAGTGGATTGTCCAGTCGGTGGAAGCCAGTCTCAAGCGTCTTGGCACCGACTACATCGACATCCTGTACTTCCACCGTGCCCTGGTCGATGCGCCGCTGGAAGAAGGCGTGCGTGCCATTGGCGATCTGATCCGCCAGGGCAAGATCCGATACTTCGGCATATCGAATTTCCGTGGATGGCGCATCGCCGAGATCGTGCGCCTGGCCGATCAGCTTGGCATCGACCGGCCGCTCGCCAGTGAGCCGCTCTATAACCTGGTTGACCGCACTGCGGAAGTCGAGCAATTGCCCGCGGCAGCGCACTACGGTATCGGTGTTGTGTCGTATAGCCCGCTGGCCCGGGGCGTGCTGACCGGGAAGTATGCCGCGGATGCCGCGCCGCCGGCCGACTCGCGCGCAGGCCGCGGCGACAGGCGCATCCAGCAGACGGAGTGGCGGCCGGAGTCCCTGGCGATCGCGCAACAGCTCGCTGCCCACGCCGCCGCGCGCGGCACGACCTCGATCGCCTTCGCGTTGGCCTGGGTACTCAAGAACCGGCTCGTCAGCGCCGCCATCGCCGGGCCTAGGACGCAGGCGCATTGGGATAGCTACGTCGAAGCGCTGAAGCTGCAGCTCGGCCCGGACGACGAACGATTCGTCGATAGCCTGGTGGCTCCCGGCCACGCGTCAACGCCGGGCTACACGGATCCCGGATATCCGGTCGAAGGTCGTCGAGCCGCTTGAGGCCGGCGTTGCTTCGGCTGCTTCAGTTGCTTCAGGAGATGGATGATGCAAAAACGTAGCCTGGCTGCTTGCGCAGAAGCCGTGGATCGGATCGTGCCGATTCCGGGCACCACCAAGCTGCATCGGCTGGAAGAGAACACCGGTGCGGCCACGGTCGAACTGTCGGCTGACGACCTGTCCGCCATCGAAGCCGCGCTGCGGCAGATCACGGTCGTGGGGGATCGCTACCCGGCTCACCTGCAGCAGCGCGTCGACCGCTAATTCACGCAATGTCGCCCGGAACCAGCACTGCCCCACGTCACGCCGCGAACGCGCACAGCTTGCGGATCCTTGCCATCCTGAGCACGTTGATGGCCTTTGCATCGATTTCGACGGACCTGTACCTGCCAGCGCTGCCTGCCATGGCCGTGGCGCTGCATGCGGATGCGGGTATGGTCGAGCTGACGATCTCGGGCTATCTGGTCGGCTTCAGCCTGGGCCAGCTGTTGTGGGGTCCTGTCGGCGATCGGTACGGTCGCCGCCTGCCGATCTGCATCGGGCTAGTGTTGTTCATCCTCGGTTCCGCGGGCTGCGCGCTGTCGACCAATGCGAGCATGCTGGTCGGCTGGCGCGCGCTGCAGGCCGTGGGTGCCTGCGCCAGTGTCGTGATCGCCCGCGCGATGGTGCGCGATCTCTATAGCGGCCACCGCGCGGCCCAGATGATGTCCACGCTGATGACGGTGATGGCCATCGCGCCGCTGCTGGGGCCAAGCGTGGGCGGGCAGATCCTGCACGTCGCGTCGTGGCGGGCGATTTTCTGGACGCTGGTGGGGGTCGGCCTGGCGACGCTCGCCATGCTCGGCGCTCTCCCGGAAACCCTGCCGCCGGAGCGCCGCAATCGCACACCGCTGCGCTGCGCGCTGGCCGACTACGCCGCACTGCTGCGTCATCGCCGGGTGCTTGGCTACGCAGGCGCGGGCGGTTTTTTCTATGGCGGCCTTTATGCGTACATCGCCGGCACGCCGTTTGCCTACATCAGCTATCACCAGGTCTCGCCGCGGCACTATGGCCTGCTGTTCGGCGCGGGCATCATCGGCATCATGCTCACAAACCAGGTCAACGCCAGGCTGGTGGCGCGGCTCGGCAGCGATCGCCTGATGCGGGCCGGCACCCTTGGCGCGGCGCTCGCGGGCATGCTGCTGGCGGTCGACGCATGGACGGGGTGGGGCGGGCTGATGGGCCTGGTTGTGCCCCTCTTCCTGTTCGTTTCAGCGACCGGGTTGATTGTCGCCAATTCGATCGCCGGCGCGCTCGGCAGCTTCCCGCAAGGCGCTGGCGCGGTGTCCGCGCTGATCGGCGCGATCCAGTATGGCACCGGCATCCTGGGGTCGGCGCTGGTCGGCCTGTTTGCCGACGGCACGCCGTGGCCGATGGGATGGGTCATCGCGCTGATGGGAATCGGCAGCCTGCTTTGCGCACGGCTTCTGGTGCCGTCCACCGGCGTCTTCGCTGGCAACGCAGCGGCTGCGCGCTGAGGCACGGCATCGGCGTGCGCTGGAACAAGGCGCTCACGCCAGCGCGATCAGGATCAACCCAGTTGCAATGATGACAGCGCCGATGGCGCGCGCGGCGCGCCCGCCGGCCGGTGCGAGACGCTCGACGGTGATGGCAGCCGTCACGGCAGCCATCGCGCGCAGGTCCATGATGCCAACGACGAGGAGGGTCGCTGTCAGGCTGGCACAGCTGCAGCTGCAGTGCAAGCCGAGTTGCAGGCCGACTCGCCACGCCGTGCCGGCATCCCCCCGCAGCCCGCGGCCGTGCCCGGGCGCCTCCCGGCAGCAGGTAAGGTGGTGTGCCTTCCAGGCGGTGAACTGGAGTGCGCCGGCGCTCAGGACGACCACGCCCGCCGCGACCGGAACCGCGCGCGCCAGCGCCGGCAGCCGCATCTCGAGCGCCGCCAGCGCGGCGCCCAGCGCAAAGGTGGCCATGCCGATCGCGGCCCACACGAAAAAGTACCCCACGCCCGCCAGCGCGCTCAGCCGGCCCAGGCGCGTCCCGCCTGTCGTGCCGACGGCCTGGCGGTAGCGCCACAGCATGGGCACCAGCGACGGCAGCATCATCGCTGTCATCATCACGACCCACATGCCGAGGAACGACGCCGCAACGCCGGGCCATGTCTGCCCGCACATCCGCATCCACGCCATCGACATTGTCCAGCCGCCGGGCATCGGCATCGCGCCCATTGCCGACATGGACGCGGACCAGGCGATCGTCACCGCCGTGCAGGCGAAGAAGAGCAGCGCCGAGACGCCCAGGAAGGCTCGCGCGCAGACCATGCTTCGAGGCGCCTCCCGTCCCTCGGTTGCGTCTGCGTTGCCCATGGCCTGGCTCAGCGCTCGCCGTACTCGTCGTGACGGCGCCACCAGATGCCCGTCTCGTTGCGTCCTTTGGGGGCGCGGTCGAGCCATTGGTACATGCCCCAGAGGCCGTCCACCCCGCGCGCATAGGTGGAGTAGGTGTGATAGACCACGCCATCCTCGAGCACGAATGCGCTCAGGCCCGGCCGATCGCGCGAGTACGTGGCTGCGTCGGTGCCGCATGTGGCTGCGAACCGGGCGACGGGCTCCGGGGCCGGTGTGGCGTCCATCGCGTGGCCGCCGCGCTTGTAGTTGTATTCGACGAACCCGTCGCGCTGCTGCGCCTCGGTAAAGGAGACGTTGGCATCGAAGTTGAAGTCGCTGCCGAGCGAGGACGCCCAGGGAAACGTCCAGCCCATTCGCTGCTTGTACGCCTGCAGTTTCGCGAGCGGTGCGCGCGACACCGCCGCAAGCGTGACGTCGTGGTTCGCCAGGTGAACCACGACGCCGTCGAACCCGTCCGCGATCGACGAGCAGGACGGGCACCCCGCGGTGTAGTCGGGCCCGAACATGAAGTGGTAGACAAGGAGCTGCGAGCGCCCCCGGAAGAGGTCGGCCAGCGAGGCGCTGCCTTCGTCGGTCTCGAACCGGTACGCCTTGTCGACCCGGACCCACGGCAGCGCCTGGCGTCGCCGCGCCAGCTCGTCGCTGCGCCGCGTCAGGTCCTTTTCCGCCTCGAGCAGCGCGAGCCGCGCTGCCAGCCACTCTTCGCGTGTCGCGGTCATGTGTTGCGTCATCATGCTTTCCTCCGTTGGGTGTCCATCGTCGTTCGCTCAGTACCAAGTACCAGGTACTAGGTACGATGTGCGGGTTGGTGGTCGTGATAGATTAGTGCCGGGCATCCGAACGATGGGAGTGACAAGTGTGGCGCGATTGGGATTCAGATGGATTCGCTGATCACGGCCGCGGCGCGCGCGCTCGCGGCGGGTGACCCGCTCGGCGCGCTGAACCGGGTCGCCCTGCGCAGCGACGCGCCTGCGCTTGCGCTGCGCGGCATCGCGATGGCGCAGCTTGGCGATCTCGTGCGCGCGAAGGCGCTGGTGCGAAGCGCGGCGCGCGCCTTCGGCCCGAAAGAGGCCGTGGCCCGCGCGCGGTGCGTCGTCGCCGAGGCCGAGATCGCGCTGGCCTCGCGCGACCTGAACTGGCCGGCGAAGGCGCTCGACGCAGCGCGCGCCACCCTGGAGGCGCACGGCGACCAGATGAACGCCGCGCACGCGCGGTTTCTCGAAGCCCGGCGCCTGCTCCTGATCGGGCGCCTCGACGAGGCCGAGCTTACGCTGGCCCAGCTCGACCCCGCGCCCTTTCCGCCCGCGTCCAGGGCCGCCCATGCGCTGGTCGTCGCGGGGATCGCGGTGCGGCGCCTGCGCACGAAGGCGGCCCGCGCCGCGCTTGCCCGGGCCGAGCACGCCGCGCGCCACGCCGGCATCCCCGCGCTGACGGCGGAGGTCCAGAGCGCATTCCTCATCCTGAAAACGCCTGCGGCGCGCCTGATTGCGCGTGGCGAGGAGCGGTTCCTGCTGCTCGATGAGGTGGAAGCGTTGCTGGCGTCCAAGGCGCTCGTCGTGGACGCGTGCCGTCATGCCGTGCGTGACGCGGGCACGGTGGTCTCGCTGGCAAGGCGTCCGGTGCTGTTCGCGCTCGCACGCGCG
Organism: Cupriavidus sp. GW821-FHT02F09; assembly: GCF_059421605.1. NCBI lineage: Bacteria > Pseudomonadati > Pseudomonadota > Betaproteobacteria > Burkholderiales > Burkholderiaceae > Cupriavidus > Cupriavidus sp. GW821-FHT02F09. Next base: position 121,671 of record NZ_JBWKVH010000006.1, on the reverse strand, counting down.
CTGGCCGAGGCGTGGCCCGCGGACGTGCCGAGGGACGCGCTCATTGCGCGGGCATTCCGCGCCCGGCACGCCGATGCGTCGCATCGCGCGCGGCTACGCGTTGAAATCGGACGGCTTCGCACCGTGCTCGAGCCACTGGCCGGCGTGAGCGCGACCCAGCGCGGGTTTGCGCTGGTGCCGCGCGTCGCCCGTGAGGTTGTCGTGCTGGCGAGGCCCGTCGACGAAGCGCACGCGGCGGTGCTCGCCTTCGTTGCGGACGGTGAGTCATGGTCTAGCTCGGGCCTGGCGGTGGCCCTTGGCGCCAGCCAGCGCACCGTGCAGCGGGCGCTCGACGCGCTTGCGGCAACAGGCAAGGTGCAGTCGTTTGGCCGCGGGCGCGCGCGCCGCTGGCTGACGCCGCCCGTGCAGGGATTCACGACGACCTTGTTACTCCCCGCGCCACTGCCGGGTGACTAGAATGCGCTTCATGGATTGCACTTGACTACAGCGGATTCACTACAGCGTGACGAGGATGGAAACATGAAACGATCAGCGGCCGAAATCATTCGCGAGTATGGTCCCTTTCCGGGTGTCGACAACGTGCATGGGGTCACGTATGACGGTCAGCAAGTCTGGTTTGCCACCGGCGACAAGCTGATCGCGCTGGATCCGGCGAGCGGGAAGACGCTGCGCTCGATGGATGTCGCCGCACACGCAGGAACGGCCTTCGACGGCCAGCACCTGTTCCAGATCGCCGAGGATCGCATCCAGAAGATCGATCCGCAGACCGGCCGCGTGGTCGCCACGATTCCGGCCCCCGGCGGCGGCAACGACTCGGGACTTGCATGGGCTGAAGGGACGCTCTGGGTGGGGCAGTACCGGGAGCGCAAGATCCATCAGGTCGATCCCCAAACCGGGGAGATTCTTCGCACCATCGAGTCCAATCGCTTCGTCACCGGGGTCACATGGGTCGAAGGAGAGCTCTGGCACGGCACCTGGGAAGGTGAGCAGAGCGAGTTGAGACAAGTCGATCCCCGCACGGGAAAGGTCCTGGAGAGCATCGAGATGCCAGGCGGCGTCGGCGTGTCGGGGCTCGAGTCCAATGGCAGCGACCAGTTCTTCTGCGGAGGCGGAAGCAGCGGGAAGGTAAGAGCCGTGCGCCGGCCCGGGCGAGGCGGCGCGGCCGGCAGCGCCGCCGGGATCCCTGTTGACGCCACTAGCAAATAACCGAAGCGCCCCTAACGGGCGAGGGTGGCGGCTTGAGGGGCCGCCTGATGCTCGTCGCTAAACGGTATATACTGTTTAGCCTGTTTCTGATTTGAGAGTTGCCGTGAATTCACCCATCATCAAGCCGCCGACGAAAGAGGTCTTTCATTTTCCGACGAGCGCGCCAGTAGCCGACAGCAACGCAGCCGCCCCCAAGGGGAAGACGCCAAGGGGCTCGGGTAGCAAGAAGGCCGTGACCAAGGCCGCAACGAAGGCCGAGACGAAACCCCAGAAGAGCAAACCATCGAAGGTGGAAGCTCGCACCGATGTGGCCGCGCCGAAAAAAGCGCAGGGCGCCAAGAAAGAAAAGGTGCTGCGTGACAGCTTCACGATGCCGAAGTCCGACTACGCGAAGCTCGCCGAGCTCAAGCAGCGGTGCCTCGACGCGGGCGTGCACATCAAGAAAAGCGAGATCCTGCGCGCCGGATTGCTGCTGCTTGCTGCAAGCTCGCCGAAGCAATTGCTGAGCGCGGTCTCAAAAGTCGAAGCCATCAAGACCGGGCGTCCCGCCAAGGCCTGAGCGGCGTGCCTGGGGCGGCGGGTTCCGGCAGCGGCGAGAGCGCTTCGGGCCACGCCGGGCGCTCGTAGCGCGCCCGCGCGGCCTGCCGTCGCCGAAACATCGGCCTATCCGTGTTTTGCCAAGTCCTCGAACTTGGCAAACACCCGAGCCTGGACAGCATCCATGACGGCGAGGACCTGCGCATCGGCGGGTGCACTTGCTGTCACGCCAGTCGCGTCCTTCGGTTTTGAGCCGACCGGATAGCACACAAACTCCGTATCGAACCTGCCTGCCGATTCCTTCTTCAGGCGCCGGTTGAGTGCCTTGAGGTATTGCTTCTTGGTGGTCTTTGACATAGGTGCCTCGGTCCTCCGTGCAGTTGCAAATAGCGGGGCGCAAGCGTCGTGACGTAGGGTCCCCGTTTTCGTTGAAGTGCTTCCACGACTCTCTTCTTCGCCAACGATAGAACATAGTCCAGGAAGGTCCCATTGGTCAAATGTGCGCCCCGGGGCTGCTGGAGGTGGCCCAGTGCAGGCTCTGCGTTTGTGTCACCATCCAGGCACAGCCGCCAGGCAGGTCAACATGGCCAGATGTGGGTTGTTCGGGGTCGTCGCCGAGCAGGATGGCGCAGATGCCGCGCTGGCTTCGTGCGACCAGAATCGCCCCCAGCCGCCAGGTACTATCATGTGGCCCTGTCTACGATAGCGTGGAGCCCGAAATTAAAGCAGGCAAAGCTAACCCGATGTCCGGTCTGGACCGGCTGGGCAATGTTGACTTCCATACGTTGTACGCGCTTGCCGCCCTGTTGCGAGGCCGCAGCGTATCGCGCGCGGCGGCCCAGATGGAGGTGTCGCAGCCGGCTATGAGTCGAACCCTCGATCGCCTGCGCAACGTCTTCCAGGATGCCCTGCTGGTGCGTGAAGGCAACCATATGCTGCTGACCTCGCACGGCAAGGAGTTGCTGCCGATCGTGGAAAAACTGCTGGAAACCACGGCCCAGTTGGCGGGGGCCAATGCGCCCTTCGATGCCGCCACCCACGTGCGACACTTCTCGCTGGCCTGCAATGAGCATATCCAGCTCTCGCTGGCCCCCTCCTTGCTAAGCGCACTGCGGTGCGCCGCCCCCTCCATCACGGCACAGTTCAGTCCATTGCATCGGAGCGGCGCCGTTGATGCGTTAGCAAGCGGCGAACTCGATCTCTGCATCGGCTCGGCCTTTCCCTCCGCACCCGGGATCCGCACTCGGTTCCTATACTCCGAGGCCTTTGTCTGTGTGATGCGCAAGCCGCGCCGTACCGGGGCGAATGCACGGATAAGCCTGAAGGATTTCTGCAACCTGCCTCACCTCGACGTCTCGCCAACCGGCCTCACCCTGCTCGGTGAACTGATCGACCGGACCATCCGCAAGCAAGGTGGCTCGCGCCGGGTGGTGTACACCATTTCCAGCTTCATGGCGGCGCCGCAGATCGTCAGCGAGACCGACATGATCTGCGCCATCCCGGCAAGGACAGCCAGGCGACTGGCCTTGCCAGATAACGTTGCGGTGGCCGAACTTGCCTTCGAGGCGCCTGCCACGGATGTCTCGATGTTCTGGCACAACCTCACCCACCGCGACGCGGCCTGCGCTTGGCTGCGCGCCGAGATCAGCAACGTACTCCCCGCGCACTAACACGGTTACAAGGTCATACCAGCAGTGGTATGGCTGATATATACCCACCCCGATTGGTGCCGTGTCTGTGGCTGTCTATTCTGCAGCCACGCGAGCCAGAGACAGAGCTCGCCCCCGATCAGTTAGCGTGGAGACAAGATGAACAGACGCACCTCACTGCGCCTTGCCGGAGCGGTCGCATTGCTCTTGCTGGCGCAGCCCTTCAACGCGGGCGCCTACCCTGATAAGCCAATCCGACTAGTCGTATCGTTCCCGCCCGGCAGCGGCGCCGATACTACTGCGCGCTATGTCGCGCAGAAGCTCGGTGAGCGGCTGGGCAAGCCGGTGGTGGTGGAGAACCGGCCCGGTGCCAACAGCTTCATCGCATCCATGGCCGTGGCCAGCGCGGACGCCGATGGCCACACGATCTTCCTGGCCAGCAATTCACCGATGGCGACCAATGTTGCCATCTTCAAGCGCTTGCCATACGACCCCGTGAAGGACTTCGCACCGGTGGCCCGGCTGACGCGTGGCGTGATGGCGGTGGTGGTGCCAGGCTCTTCGGGTGTGAAAACGATCGGCGACCTGGTAGCGCGCAGCCGGGCCCAGCCTGGCACGCTCAACTATGGCGCTGGTGCGGCCTCATACCAGGTCGCCACCGAACTCTTCCTTCAACTTGCCGGTGGCCGCGCTACGCCGGTGCCCTACAAGGGCGTGGCGCCAGCTTTGTCGGACCTGGCTGGCGGCCAGCTCGATTTCGCCTTTGTCGACCTCGGCGCCGTCGTTCCCTTTCTCCAGTCCGGCAAGGTTCGATTGCTGGCTGTGAGCAGCGATCGGCGCTTCGACGCCTTCCCCAAGGTGCCGACGCTGCAGGAGTCGGGCTTCCGGGACTACTACATGGTCAACTGGACCGGCGCTTTCGTTCCGGCTCGTACGCCGGCGTCCGTCGTCGACCTGCTCGACAAGCAGTTGCAGGCGATCTACCGCTTGCCCGAAACCGCGATGAAGGTGCGGCAATCCTACGGCGAGCCGTTTGTGGGCGATGCCAACGAACTGAGGCGCTTCCAGCTTGAGGAAATCAGCCGCTGGGAGCAGGCAGCCCGGCAGGCCGGGATACAGAAACAATGAGAGCCATATCATGACGACGAACCTGACCAAGAGCGTGACCGAGCAACTTCCGGCTCGCCAGCTTCCCCTTGCCGGCCTGACCGTACTCGACCTGGGCCAGATCTATCAGGGTCCCTACTGCGGCTTCCTTCTGGCGATGGCCGGCGCCGACGTAATCAAGATCGAACCACCACATGGCGAGCCGGTGCGCGCGCGCCGCGAGTCGCTGTTGCCCCTGGCCATGCTTAATTCCAACAAGCGCGGCATCACGCTCAACTTCAAGACCGAGCAAGGCCGCAGCGTCTTTCGTGACCTGGTGGCCAAGGCAGACGTGGTGCTCGAGAACTTCATGCCGGGCGTGATGGAGCGCCTCGGCCTCGGGGCCGAGGCGCTGCTGGAGATCCAGCCTCGCTTGGTCTACGCGTCCGCCTCGGGCTACGGGACCAGTGGGCCGAATCGCGATCATCTTGCCATGGACCTGACCATTCAGGCCATGAGCGGCGCCATGCACGTAACCGGCTATCCCGACAGCCCCCCGCTCAAGGCAGGGCCGGCCATCAGCGATTTCCTGGGCGGTATCCACCTCTATGGGGCCATCGTCTCGGCCTTGTTCGAGCGCGAACGCAGCGGCCGCGGAAGGATTGTCGAGATCGCCATGCAGGACACGATGTATCCTGCTCTCGCCTCAAACCTGACGATGTATTACGAGGACCCGGAACGCAATCCGCGCACCGGAAACCGGCACGGGGCGCTCGCAATGTCGCCCTACAACACCTACTCGGCCAAGGACGGCTACATCGCCATTATCTGCGTCACCGAAGGCCACTGGCCGGGGCTGTGCCAGGCGATGGGGCGCCCCGACCTGGGTGGGCAGGAGCGCTACGCGACGCACGCCTCGCGTTGTGCGGTGATGAGCGAGGTGGACGAACTGGTTGCCTCCTGGACCTGCAACCTCACGCGCGCCGAGATCATGACGGCCGGCCAGGCCCATCACTTTCCCTGCGCGCCGGTTCGCACGCTCGATGAGGTCGTGCACGACCGTCATATGCACGAGCGCGGCATGCTGAACTATGTGATGCATCCCAAGTTGGGCGAGGTGGTCCTGCCCAACAGCCCCTTGCGCTTTCACCAGTCGCCGCCGTTGGCACTGAGGCCCAACCCGGACCTCGGCGAGCACAACAAGGCGGTACTGAGCGAGCTTCTCGGACTGTCGGCCGCGGCAATCGACACCCTGCGCCAGCAAGGCGCGTTCTGAAGCAAGAACCAGCCCCCTGCCAAGAGAAAACACCAGCCATGTCAGATTTCGTCCAGATTGTCCGCGAGGACGGCATCGCCGTCATCACGCTGAACCACCCGCATACCCGCAACGCCATTGCAGACGATCTCCGCCAGCATGCAGGCGCTGGCGCACAGCACCGAAGCGCACCGTCAGGCGCTGCGCTTGATGACTGAACGCGTGGGGAGAAAATCATGAGCGCGGCCAGCCCCAATACCAACACCAACACCAATGCCAATACCAATACCAACGAGACCATCCTCTGCGACGTGGCGAACCGGATTGCCGTCATTACCCTCAACCGGCCGGACCAGCTCAACGCCTGGAACTCTGAGATGGAAGCTGGACTGCGCACCGCACTAGAGCGCTGCCGGGACGATCGCGAGGTCCGTGTGATCGTGTTGACCGGGGCCGGAAAGGCCTTCTGCGCAGGCGCCGACTTGTCGGCGGCGCGCGCGCGGCTGGCGGAGTCCAGCCCGCGACACGCCAGTAGTACGGCGGCTCACGCGCCCAACGATGTCGCCGCCCGGGAGGACTTTGGCCAGCGCTACAGCTATTTGCTGGCGATCGGCAAGCCCATCATCTGCGCCCTGAACGGTGCCGCAGCCGGGGTCGGCCTGGTGCTCTCACTCTATTGCGATATCCGCTACGCCAGCCGCGAAGCGCGGCTGGTGCCGGCATTCGTGCGGCGCGGGCTGGCCGCCGAACACGGCATAGCCTGGATGCTGCCCAGGATGATCGGCCTGTCACGTGCGCTCGAGTGGCTGATGAGCGGCAGGTCAATGGGCGCGCAGGAGGCCGAACAGGCCGGTCTGGTTTCCGCCGTGTTCGAAGCCGATCGCTTCCTGCCGACGGTGCTCGAACGCGCCGCAGTATTGGCCGCCCTGTGCTCGCCTAGCGCAATGGCAGCGGCCAAGCGACAGTCGTACCGCGCGCTCGGCCAGACTCTAGGTGAAAGTGTTGCGCAGGCCGAGCGCGAGATCGCGGCTTCATTGCAGGGGACCGACTTCCGTGAGGGCGTAGCGGCGTTCCTCGACAAACGCCAGCCTTCGTTCTCGGGACTGGGACGCTGAGCGGCGTGCCTGCACGGCCCATCCCGGCCAGTTTCGCTTGTTCGACTGTTCGACTGTTCGACATTGGTGTCGGGATCGTCGACAATCTCAATGCTCTTATTCGGTATTGCGTTCCTCACTTTGTGCGGCCTTGGCGGCACAGGGCAATGTGACGGCGGTCGATGGATACCGAGCCGCATTCCCGGACGTCTTATCTGATTGACCGTTGAGAGATCCCCACGATGTCAGCGTCTTTCGTCGTAGCAGCAGCTCAGTCCATTTCCGTCGCCGGTGACATACAGCAGAACGTCGACTGGCATCTCGCGTTTTTACGCGAAGCCGCCGCGAGACGCGCGCGTCTCGTCGTCTTTCCCGAGCTTTCGCTGACCGGATACGAGAGCACCATTGCGAACGAAGTCGCAATCCACAACGACGACGCGCGACTCGCGCCCCTGCGTCACGAATGCACGCGAAGCGGACTGACCGCCGTCGTGGGCGCTCCCTTGCGCTTCGACGATGGGGTGCGGATCGGCGCGCTGACGTTGACACCGGACGGCAAGGTCACCAGCTACACGAAGCAATACCTGCATCCAGGAGAAGACGCGACCTTCGCGCCCGGATCGGGCGGGCCGCCGATTTCCGTTGACGGCGAGACTGTCGCGCTCGCCGTTTGTGCGGACACGGGCCATCCAGAGCATGCAGCGCAAGCATCCACCATGGGTGCGATCCTGTACGCGGCGGGCGTGCTATTCACCGCGAACGGTTACGCTGCGGATACCGCGTTGCTCCGGCGCTATGCGGCACAGCACCGCTTCGCCGTGCTGATGGCTAACCACGGCGCAGACACAGGCGGATGGTCATCCATAGGCAAGAGTGCGTTTTGGGACGAGCACGGCCGCTGCGTCGTCGCGGCGGACGGACCCGGGGCCGCGCTGGTCATCGCGAGCAGGGCCGACGCCGGCTGGCACGGTGAAGTCGTCTCGTTGCGATGAACCCATTTGAGTGGTGCATCTGTATCGCCACGCCGTGTTGGGGGCCGGGCAAGCGAAGCGTGTTGACCGCTAGCCCGACCTCGGCCACTATTGCCGCGTGAGCATCAGGTTCAGGTTCTGAACCGCAGCGCCGGATGCGCCTTTGCCAAGATTATCGAACACCGCGGACAGCAGGACGTGCCCGTGTTCCATGTTGGGAAATACGCTTAAGCGCATGTCGTTCGTACCGTTCAGCACTTGTGGATCCAGGTGTTTCAAGGCGCACGATTCGTGCAGCGGCAAGACATGGACGTGGGCCGCCTCGGCATAGTGGCGTGCGAGGCATGCCTGTAACGTGACGCCATCCACGTCGGGTGCCAGCAGCCGCAACGCCAAGGGCACCGTCAGCACGATGCCCTGGCGGAACGCACCCAACGCAGGGACAAAGATGGGACGCTGCGCGAGCCCGGCGTGCTGCTGGATCTCCGGGGTGTGCTTGTGCGCGAGTTCCAGACCATATACCTGGTATGAAGGCGCGTTGACGGCACCCTGTCCCTCATGTTCCTCCACGCCGGCACGCCCGCGTCCGGAGTAGCCCGACACCGCATGAATGCTGATAGGGTAGTCGCCTGGTATGAGCCCGGCCTGCAACAGGGGACGCAGCAAGCCAATCGCGCCGGTCGGATAGCAACCGGGATTGGTGACCCGACGTGCGTTGGCAATGCGCTCAGCCTGTCCCTGCGTCATTTCCGGAAAGCCGTACGTCCAGTCCGGCTGTGTGCGGTGGGCGGAACTTGCGTCGATGACCCGGACGGCAGGATTCACAATGGCGTCCACTGCCTCGCGCGCGGCAGCATCCGGCAAACAGAGGATGGCGATGTCGCAGGCATTGATGGCTTCTGCGCGACGCCGCGGATCCTTGCGTTCCGCAGCGGCAAGCGTGAACAGTCTAAGGTCGGTCCGGTTGCGCAGCCGTTCGTGGATTTGCAACCCGGTGGTGCCTTGGTCGCCGTCGATGAAAACAACGGGAGAGCTCATACGTGGAATACTCCGGTGACTGTGGGTTTTGACAAGGAGAACGAGCCCCTATGTTCCATGGACCGCTAGAATAGAGAAAGTTGTATTTCACAACGTGAATATTCAGTTTTTCTGAATCTGGACGCCAATATGCGAGAGATCAGCCTGGACCGTTTGCGCACTCTGGTCGCCATTGCCGACCGTGGCTCATTTGTCGAAGCGGCGCGTGCATTGCACCTGGCGCCGCCAACGGTCAGCCTCCACATCGCTGAACTCGAAGACCGCATTGGGGCGCCGCTCCTGTCGCGCAAGCGCGGACATGTCAGGCCGTCGGCGATAGGGGAGGTGCTGGTGGAGCGCGCGCGTCGACTGCTGGCCGATGCGGAGCAGGCGTTAGACGATATTCAACGCCAGGTGCAGGGGCTCGAAGGGCGCGCGCGGCTCGGTGCGTCGACTGGCGTGATCGCGCACCTGTTGCCGCAAGCGCTTGAGGTGCTGCGCCAGCACCATCCCGCTATCGACATTCAGGTTGCAGTACTCACTTCGCATGAAACGCTGTCCCGACTGGCGGATGGAACGCTGGATGTTGGGCTGATCGCGCTGCCTCAGCCCCCGGTGGCTGGACTCGTGATAAAGCCTTGGCGCCGCGACCCCGTGATGGCCTTTTTGCCGGCGCATTGGCGGTGTCCGGCCCGCGTCACGCCGGAATGGCTCGCTGCCCAACCTCTCATTCTCAATGACGCGACCACGCGTCTCTCGCGTCTGACTGCGGAGTGGTTCGCGACCGGGGGGCACCATCCTGCGCCGCGCATCCAGCTCAACTACAACGACGCGATCAAGAGTCTGGTAGCGGCAGGTTACGGCGCAGCGCTGTTGCCCCATGAGGCCACTACGCCATTACCCGATGGGCGCATCGTCATGCGTGCGCTGCGCCCGGCGTTGTGGCGCCGGCTCGGCATTGCACATCGTGCGGGGTACGTTGAGCGTTCCACGCAACACGTACTCGATGTGTTGTGGGATCTGCGATTGGCGTAGGCGTTGCCATTTTCCAATCGCCATTCGCCATTCGCCGCTTCGGTTCGTTCTTGCTGGGACAGTAGCTTTATTGCATGTCATGCCGAACAAGCGCGGCCGGTCGACATCGACGCCTAGATCGTTGACAATCGTTTTCCTTGCGTAAGCAAACAGGAGCCCACTTTGCCTTCAACGAATCTGCGTCTCTACGCCGACGCTCAATTCGCAAGTCCATATGCGATGTCGGCCTTCGTGGCCCTTCACGAAAAGGGATTGTCGTTTGAGCTTGTCACCATCGACCTGGCCAACAATGCGAACCTCGAACCTGGTTATGCACAGAGCTCACTCACGCAGCGCATACCTACGCTGATTCACGGCAGTTTCGCTTTGTCCGAGTCGTCAGCCATAACTGAATATCTCGACGAGGTTTTTCCGGGCACCTTGTTATACCCAAAAGATGCGATCAGTCGCGCTCGGGCACGCCAAGTCCAGGCGTGGCTGCGAAGCGATCTTATGCCCATCCGGCAGGAGCGCTCCACTGAGGTGGTATTTTATGGCGCTCCCGCAGCGCCCCTATCTGCTGCAGCACGTACGGCCGCAGGAAAACTGTTTTCTGCTTGCGAGGTGCTGCTTACCGACCACTCACCGAACCTCTTTGGCGAGTGGTGCATCGCAGACGTCGACCTCGCTCTGATGCTGAACCGGCTCGTCCTCAATGGTGATGCGGTGCCGGGAAGGTTGGCTGACTACGCTGCGCATCAGTGGCAAAGGCCGTCTGTTCAGCGTTGGATCGCCCTGAATCGCCCCCCGCTGTGAAACCCTCGAACTCGCCGCGCTTTGAGTATGCGACCGGCTAGTTGCTAGCCTCGCACCGCGCTCCTGAAGGCGGCTGAAAGCACGGCAAGCGCATCGCGCGGCCGGCCGTCGTTGACCCGTGAGTGAAGCAGAACCGGCAAGCGTGGTAAGTCAGGCAGCCCGAGCTTGGGGCCTACGTCCACTGCGCCCAATGGCAGCATGCGAGGAGCCAATGCTGCTACGCCGAGCCCCGCCACCACGGCTGCAGCGACTGCAGCAACGCCGCCACCGACGAAAACTTCTGTCCAAGGCAAGCCTGCCGCATCGAGAAGCTGGCCGGCCATCGCACGCACACCGCAAGGTTCAGCAAGTGTGGCAAGCGGCAGGGGCTCGCCGGCGCGATGCTCCCAGCTTGGCGCTGCGAACCAGCCGAATTGCTCGTCGGTAAGAATTTCTCCGTCGCTTCGACCGACATGCAAGCGGACGATCACCGTGTCGAGTTCCCGCCGGTCGAAACTTTGAAGCAGGTCACCCGACGAGCCGATCCGGATCTCGATCAGCAGTTGCGGGCTTTGCGCGTTCATGCGCGCGATCAGTGCGGGCAGCTCCGGTCCCGCAACATGGTCACTGATACCAATGACGAGACGCTGCCGGACCCCGGCAAATCCAGCGAGCGCGCGATCAGCCGCAAGCCTATCGCCAGGCGATCTTCGACAACCTGTATCGCACGCTGCACGAAACGTTCAACGTGCCCGAGGGCGACCAGTTCCTGACCATCACGGAGCATGACGCCGCGAACTTCCGTTACGGCGCGTCCTATCTTGGCATCGCCCGGAGTGACGATCTCGTGTTCATCCAGATCACCGCGAACAACACCCGCACCGTGGAACGGAAAAGAGTGCTGTTCCAGCAGATCGCGGAGTTGCTCGGCGAGAGCCCCGGCATCCGGCCGGAGGACGTGTTCGTGAGCCTTGTCGAGGTCGCAAAGGAGAATTGGTCCCTCGGCAACGGCCTCGCGCAATACGCTTGAGTCGGTGGTCGGTGCTGTTGATCGCGGCCACCATTTGCCGGCTGCTTCGCGACGCGCGACACAAAATTTGCGTGAATGTCCGTCGTCGAGAAAGTTGGTCGACCGCTGAGGGTTGACAAGAGCCGAATGCGACACGGCTGCCGGAGGTCGCTTCACGGGGCCAGTAACAGCCCTTCGGGCGTGTCTCACGAATGACGACTGCTGGGTGCGAAGCGGCCATTAGGGGTTTATATGCCATGCCCCCGTTTGGCAAATTCTCCGTCAGAAGCGCAAGATCTATGGATAGAACGTTTCGCCACGGTTCAGCATGTTGACGAATTCCTCGATTTTACGCGCCCTTGTTTCTGGTTTTTTGGCATTCTGTACCCGAAACAGGATGGCATAGCGGTTACGGCTGTTCAGTGTTGCAAAAAACTTCTTGGCTTCCGGATTTGCGTCCAAAGCCACCTGCAGGTCGTCCGGCACTATCGAGTTACTGGCCGACGTATAAGCAGCCTTCCAGCGGCCGTCCTTCCTAGCTTTCTCGATTTCGCACATGCCGGGCGGGCGCATTCTGCCTGCGGCGATCAGCGCTTCAGCCCTGTCTTTGTTAAGTTTGGACCAGATGCTTTTTGCGGAGCGTGGGGTGAAGCGCTGTAACCAGTATTTCTCGCTCTCAGCCTGCTTTTGACCATCAATCCAGCCATAGCAGAGGGCGCTTTCCAACGCCTGTTCGTAGGTTACGGTTCGCTGCTCGGTGCCTTTTTTCGCTAGACGCAGCCATGCTCCCGTCGAAGTGCTGCCGTTTTGCCCTAACCAACTTTCCCATTCGGTCTGACTTGTAAATGTTAGAACGCATTCGGTCATGTCACTATCCTGAATGGTTGAGTACATGCGCGGGGAAGGCGTCCGCAGTCTAACAGTGCTTATACGGGCATCAACGTCCGTGGTGCGAACCAAAGACCGGTCTCTCAGTAGCCACTAGCCCGTCGGCTGGTTTGGGTCGGTCTGAGACGGCCGGCCCTGGCGGAGGGCCGAAGTCAGAGTCCGGCCATCTTGAGTCGTCCACCGGACGACCCGCTGACGGTCGCATGTAGAATCCAGGCGGCGAAAATTGTAACAGTGGGAAGGTCAGGAGCTACTCAGTGCTGTTAGCGGCCGGCATTCGCCGTGACACCATCCTCAAACCACGACCAACATCACGCACGACCAAATCGAAGCCGCCAAGGCGATCCTTCTCTCCAAACAACGGGTTTCGACCCGCCTTCTGCAACGCACCCTGAAATTGCCCTACTCAGGCACAGAGGCAGTTCTCAATGCCCTGCAACATCAGGATGTGTTGACCCCTCGCCTAGATGGCTTTCGCCGGTTGACGAAGGCGTTCGAGAACGAAGACACCAAGCTCGTGTTTCGTTCGTGCGGTTCGTCTTCGAATCCGTCCGCTATTTTTCGGAAATGTGGGAGGAAGGAAATAGCGGCCACACGAAGATCATGAAGCTTCTGCGCCCCTCCTCGCAGGTCGCGCCGCTCCAGCTTCGGAAACTCGTACTCCATGCGTGTTTCCAGACTCGGCGGATGGGGTTGCTAGAGGCATCGATGGCGTTAGTTGAATACTGCTGTGACCGAGGTCTTGCTCCTGCGGTCGACGACGATGACCTTTCCGAGTTGGGCATCATGTGCTCGTCCGCCTCACGTCCATTCACCTTGGTCAGCGATCCAGCAGCGATAAGGAAGCGCTCCTTCGTCCGACTGGCTCGCTACCTAAGCCTTCGAGGCATGGACTCCGACACGCGTTGCTTCGAGTATTTTCTCCGCGGCGTGTACGACGTACCGACGGGCCAGGGGAAGAATGGAGGAACCTACAACGAGCACGTGGTGCCGCTTGCCTACATCCGAAAGCACTGCGTGCACCTATTGACGCAGGGAGGTACGGCCGAGCAAGCCACAAGCGACATCATCCGGTTTCTGGCAATCGTAAAAATCACCGACGACGAGCGAAACTATCTGGATCGCAGCATCAGCTCCGGTGGGCTAGGGTTGCAGGTCGACATGCCTGAGGCTTGGTACCCCGAAGTGGGGGACATCTTTGCGCGCCTCCACAAGGCGGGCATCGAGTTTCAGATGTCGACGTGACCGGCATAAAGGCAGAAAAGCTCATCGTCGCTCTTTTTGGGAAAGACCTGATCCGACGGCCGCGTTCGGCCACACTGAGACGTTGGCGGAGTTTGTGCGAATGGCCGCTTCGAAGATGAGGATTCAACCGGTCAACGCAACACACTAATGGCTGCGTGAGCGGTGAAGGGTGTTGCATCGACCGGTTGAATCCTCAAGATCGTTACGGCCGTTCGTCGATCCAAAAGCACAGTACGGCAATTGATGCTGCGAATGTCCTTGCCACTCGATCCCGACGAAACAGGACATGCAATACGGCAGCGCCGAGGAGGCCTGGCTGTGGCTGTCCGCCTGCCGGCAGAAACATGCAACGCCGGGGCGGCAGAGCAAGTGGCTCAGACTACGCGGTCGGAACAGTTCCGCCGTCGATGACGTACTCAGTGCCGGTGATGGCGCTGGCCCGCGCGGAGACGAGGAAGCCAATGAGTTCTGCCACTTCTCGGGGAGAGCATGGCCGGCCGAGAGGAATGCCCCCGAGCGAATCCATGATGATCTTGCGGGCGCCTTCCATGTCGATGCCGTTCTGCCGGGCGATCTCAGCAACGAGACCCGCGGCGGCATCTGTCTCGACCCAGCCGGGGGAGACACGCACGACGCGAACGCCTTTCGGACTGACTTCCCTGGACAAGGCTTTGCTGTAGTTCGACAGGGCAGCCTTGGCGGCGGCATAGGCAATCGTGGCCTCCGGCAACGGTAACTGCCGCTGGATCGACGTGACGTGGATGATGACGCCCGAGCGCTGCTCGGCCATCAAGGGCAACAGCGCGCGATCGATCCGCACCGCCGGGAACAGGTTCAGGTTCAATGCCTTGTGCCATTCGTCGTCGTCGAGCACCCTGAAGCCACCCGCCGGCGCAGATGAGCCACCCGCCACGTGCACGACAATATCGACGCCGCCGAGCCGTTCGAGCACGGCGTCGACAATGGTTTTACAGCCCTCAGCCGTCGTGATGTCCGCACCGATGAACCTGTCTTCGGAAAGGTCATCGGGACGCGAACGTGCTGTCGCGAGGACGTTCGCGCCGGCCTTGCAAAGGTGCGCGACAACGGCTTTACCGACTCCTTTGGTCCCGCCTGTGACAAGCGCCCGAAGGCCCTGAAGTTCGGGTGCGGCGCTCATCAGTGAATCTCGAGAGACGCGATCTTGCCGCCAGCCAGGACAAACGTGTAGGTCAGCTCGACCGGGCTACCGGGGAAGGCGCCCGTGAGCCTCGCGCGCATCGTGACGGCGGTGCCATCCTGGGACAGGTCCAACGGCTCGACGTTGTACTGGTATCTGGCTTTGGTGTCTTTCTTCCAGGCCTGGATGGCTTCGAGCCCCTCGATAGTGCGGCCCTCGTCGCGCACGACGGCGTCGGCAGCGAAGCAGTTCGCAAGAGAGGCAGTGTCGCTTGTGGTTTCCGCGTTCAGATAGGCATCCAGCGGCGGCGGCAGGGTCATGTTCATCGGACTTTTCCTGAATGTCACGTTTGCATGTCCCAATGATGGCGCTATAGTTACCACATCGCAAGAACGCACTAAAAAGTAAGTTAGCCGTGCCTAACCGAAAAGCCTACACTCCTGCGACCGCCGCGGTCGATGTCGAAGCGGCATTCAAGCTACTGGAAGGTCGTTGGAAGCTGGTGATCCTGTTTCACCTTTTCGGTGGCCAGGTGCGGCGTTTTTCGGACCTCGAGAGGCTGATCCCCGGCATCACGCAAAAGATGCTTGCCCAGCAGTTACGCCGCCTCGAAGAGGACGGCATTGTGACGCGCACGGTCTATCACCAGGTGCCGCCGAAGGTGGACTACCGCCTGACCGATTGGGGCCAAGCGCTCTGCCCGGCACTGGATGCGATCCTGAAATGGGCGGAGCGCCGTGAAGACTTTCCATCGGCTGCGTCGAGCGTGCGTGCCTAAGGCTGACAGACCTGTTTTCCAGAATACGAATTCTGTGGGTGGTCGACGCGGTGTCTGCTGTAAGTTAACGGATGCGTTTGCATCGGTTTGGGGTGCTCTCCCAAAATTTTCAGAATCACACCGTCGGGTCGCGCTATGGTCGGCCCGCGTCAGCGATCCGCCACTTTCTGTGATGGCCGACGAGATGAAGGCCGACGCGTTATCCGGCGACCGTCTCATGTTGCTCCCGGAACGGACGGTCGTAGAGCTTGTCCGAGCGGCTCAATCGGGGCGGGAAGGGACGACCGGGAAACTGCGGGCCGGGGTCCCTCCCCGGTCATCTTCAGACGTTTGCCCATAGTTGCGCAGAGCCATTCGAGCGACAGCTCCACCGGGCAACGGCCTTTCGTCCTCCGGTACTCATAAACGTTGGAAGTCCTCCTTGCTGCCTAGCGAGTCGCTTCAACGAGCGCTTGGGTTGCGCGATCACGAAACAGTGAGAACGGCCTTCGGCTCGAGAAAAGCCTCGAGCCCAAACGTTCCGTACTCGCGGCCGATACCAGATTGCTTGAATCCGCCGAATGGCGCGGCCGGTTCGTATGCCAGCGTGTTGACTAGCACTCGACCCGCGTCGATTCGCCGTGCGAGCTCGCGCGCACGCTGGTCATCCGCCGAAAACACATACGCTTGCAAGCCGAAGTTGGTGTCGTTGGCGATTGCGACCGCATCTTCAGTATCGCGGTACGCGATAATCGACAGTACAGGACCGAAGATCTCTTCGCGCGCAATCGCCATGTCGTTGGTTACATCGCTGAAGACGGTCGGACGTACGAACCATCCTGCATCGATGCCATCTGGTCGGCCTTCGCCTCCCGCGATCAGACGCGCGCCTGAGTCGATGCCGATCCGGATATAGCGCTGTACGCGTTCCCACTGCTTCTGGCTGACCATTGGGCCGACAGTCGTCCGCGGATCGCGCGGATCGCCTGCCTGCGTGCGCGCAACTTCTTGCTGCACCCGCGCTTCGAATTCCGCGAGCCGCTGCTGCGGAACCAGAATACGCGTGCCCGCGATGCACGCCTGGCCGCTATTCATGAAGCCGGCCTGAATCGCGAGCGGCACCACCTCGTCGAAGTTTGCGTCTTCGAGCACGAGTACCGGCGACTTGCCGCCAAGTTCGAGCGTCACGCGCTTCAACGTCTCCGCACCCGCGCGCAGAATCGTCTTGCCGACTGCGGTCGAACCGGTGAACGACAGCTTTGCGACATCCGGATGGGAACTGATCTGCGCACCGACCGTTTCGCCGCGTCCCGTTACGATGTTGAACAAGCCCGGCGGCAAGCCGGCTTCGTGCAACGCCTCGGTGACGACGCGCGTCTGGATCGCGCTCATCTCGCTTGGCTTGATGACGGCCGTGCAACCCGCAGCCAACGCGGTGGCGAGCTTGCCGCAGATGAATCCCGCGTTGCTGTTCCATGGCGTAATCAGACCGGCGACACCTAGTGGCTGCATCACGACCTCGGCAATACCCGCGCGACGCGTGAACGCATAGTCCTGCAGCACCTTCGCCGCTTCGAGCAGCACATTGCTGGCATGCTGCGCCATCCAGCGGCCGCGCGATATGGGCGCGCCATATTCCTCCGTGATCGCCTCGTACAGTTCGTCCTCTTTGGCGACAACGGCTTGGTGCATGCGCTTGAGCATGTCGATGCGCTCGCTCTTGCTGGTGCGGGAAAACGCGGGAAACGCGCGCTTTGCTGCGGCGATCGCATCGCGCGCGTCCTGCGCATCGGCGAGACGCACGCGGCCAATTACCTGCTCGGTCGCTGGATTGAAGAGGTTGAACAGTTCGTCGCCGTGCGGTGTGACGAAGGCGCCGTCGATATAGATTTTGTCGATGATCTGCATGGCTGCTCCCAGAAGACGTTCCAGATCACTAAAGATAGACCCGATGCATTGCCCCGACTAGTCATACAATACGGCATGTATCATTGAAAAATATAGGATAATGAGGACATCGGGCTTGGGCGAACTGGAGGCGGTGCTGGCCGTCGCGCGTCATCGCAGCTTCCGCGCGGCCGCGACGGATCTGGGCATGTCGACGTCTGCGCTCAGTCATGCCGTGGCGGCGCTCGAAGCGCGTATCGGCGTACGGCTCTTCAACCGCACGACGCGCAGCGTGTCATTGTCGGAAGCCGGCGTGCAGTTCGTCGACAGCGTTGCGCCTGCACTCTCCACGATCCGCGTCGCGATCGAGCAGGCCGGCAGCTTCCGTGACACGCCGTCGGGCACGCTGCGTATCAATGCGTCAACCGGCGCGGCCAGGCAGGTGATGCCGCTCTTCATCGAATTCCTGCGGCGCTATCCGGAGATGAAGCTCGATCTGGTCACTGAAGGGCGCCTGATCGATATAGTTGCCGAAGGCTTCGATGCTGGCATTCGGCTGACTGAAACGGTGCCGCAGGAAATGATCGCGGTGCCGTTCGGGGACAGGCAGCGCTTTGCCGTGGTCGGCAGTCCAGCCTATTTTGCGCAGCAAAAACCGCCGCGCACGCCCGCCGATCTGAACGCACACCGCTGCATCCGCTCACGCATGCCGAGCGGCGCGATATATCAGTGGGAGTTCGAGCGGCACGGCGAAACGTTGCGTATCGATGGCAAAGGCGCGCTGACGCTCGACGAGCCGGGCCTGATGCTGGCGGCGGCGCGTGCCGGTCTCGGTCTTGCGTATCTGACCGAATGGAACGTCGCCGCGGATCTGGAAGCTGGCACGCTGGTTCGCGTGCTGGACGATTGGACGCCCCCGCTCGACGGCCTCTGCCTGTACTATCCGGGCCGCCACCACGTGCCGGCCGGACTGCGCGCGCTGATCGACATGATCCGCGAACACACCGACGCGCGGCGGGCGCGCCATCAGCGCACGTCCGCATAGGGCAAGGAGCCCGGCGCACTGACTTAGTGCGGCGTTACGAGGTACGGACGACCGGTTGAGTCCGCAGTCGACAACGGAAGTTCGGAGCTCAGCCGGGTCGATCGAGCGCTGGCTGGCGACGAACTTCCGGGTTCGGCCAGTTTGCGACGATCCTCGTCCGAGATCGAATGACCGCAGCGGGCACGAAGACAGCCACACGTTTGCGCACCGCCTCATGACCCTGTTCGTTCGACAGGCGTCTACAAAATCACCCCAACAATCGTTGCTCAAGCCATCTGGGCTTGCCTTCACTTCTAGCCACTGAAAGCGCTTTTCACATTGCGGAATTCACGCCGAGTTTCCGCAGTGTTTTGTTTTCGTTCCTCGAAAACGCGTTCCGCATCGCGAAATCCAAGGCCTATCTCATTGAAAAATAAGGATAAACCAACTCTTATGTCTTATATAAGACTTCACCGCAGTGCACCAGAAGCGCCATACAATGATTCCACGCTGCCTGCTTCGACATTCATAGATCCGTAGCGGCACACGCCCCCCTTTCTTCAAACACGCTTAGGAATTTGACATGGCCCAGTATCAAGACGACATCAAGGCAGTTGCCGGTTTGAAAGAGAACCACGGCAGCGCATGGAATGCCATCAACCCCGAGTATGCTGCCCGCATGCGTGCCCAGAACAAGTTCAAGACGGGCCTGGACATTGCCAAGTACACCGCCAAGATCATGCGCGCCGACATGGCCGCCTATGATGCCGACTCGTCCAAGTACACTCAGTCGTTGGGTTGCTGGCACGGCTTCATCGGCCAGCAGAAAATGATCTCCATCAAGAAGCACTTCAACAGTACCGAGCGCCGCTACCTTTACCTGTCCGGCTGGATGGTGGCCGCGCTGCGCTCCGAGTTCGGCCCGCTGCCGGACCAGTCGATGCACGAAAAAACCTCCGTGAGCGCGCTGATCCGCGAGCTGTACACCTTCCTGCGCCAGGCCGACGCCCGTGAACTGGGCGGCCTGTTCCGCGAACTGGATGCTGCCCAAGGACCTGCCAAGGCCGCCATCCAGGAAAAAATCGACAACCACGTCACCCACGTTGTGCCCATCATCGCGGACATCGACGCGGGTTTCGGCAACGCCGAAGCAACGTACCTGCTGGCCAAGCAGTTCATCGAAGCGGGCGCATGCTGCATTCAGATCGAAAACCAGGTGTCCGACGAGAAGCAGTGCGGTCACCAGGATGGCAAGGTCACCGTGCCGCACGAGGACTTCCTGGCCAAGATCCGCGCCATCCGCTACGCCTTCCTGGAACTGGGCGTGGACGATGGCGTCATCGTGGCCCGTACCGACTCGCTGGGCGCTGGCCTGACCAAGCAGATCGCCGTGACCAACACGACGGGTGACCTGGGCGATCAATACAATTCCTTCCTCGATTGCGAAGAATTGTCGGCCGACGAACTGGGCAATGGTGACGTCATCATCAAGCGCGACGGCAAGCTGCTGCGCCCTAAGCGCCTGCCTAGCAACCTGTTCCAGTTCCGCGCCGGCACGGGCGAAGCGCGCTGCGTCCTGGATTGCGTCACCGCACTGCAAAACGGCGCTGACCTGCTGTGGATCGAGACCGAAAAGCCGCATATCGCCCAGATCGGCGGCATGGTCAGCGAGATTCGCAAAGTCATCCCGAACGCCAAGCTGGTGTACAACAACAGCCCATCGTTCAACTGGACCCTGAATTTCCGCCAGCAGGTGTATGACGCGATGAAGGCCGCGGGCAAGGATGTATCGGCATACGAGCGCACCCAGCTGATGAACGTGGAATACGATCAGACCGAACTGGCGAAGCTCGCCGACGAAAAGATCCGGACCTTCCAGGCCGACTCGTCGCGCGAAGCAGGTATCTTCCACCATCTGATTACGCTGCCGACCTACCACACCGCCGCACTGTCGACCGACAACCTGGCCAAGGAATACTTCGGCGACCAGGGCATGCTGGGTTATGTGGCTGGCGTGCAGCGCAAGGAAATCCGTCAGGGCATCGCCTGCGTCAAGCACCAGAACATGTCCGGCTCGGACATCGGCGACGACCACAAGGAGTATTTCAGCGGCGAAGCAGCCCTGAAAGCGGCTGGTAAAGACAACACCATGAACCAGTTCTGATACCAGTAGTACGCCCAAAACATAGCGCCAACCCAAAACGGGTTGGCGTTTTTTTATCCGGCGACATAGCGCGGGGAGGGGGCTCATCGAACGTTTTCTAGTGCGCTCACCTGCAAAGGCTTTATGTGTGGCTCGGTAGAGAACGACGAGCGGCGGATTCGCAGGTGGCCAGGAGCCGTCATTCACCGCTATGTTCACGCGTGCTGCCAGAAAAGCGACAGCCCTGCGCGTCCGGTCGGCTATCATGCTGATCCTCTCCGAAGTGGCTCCTTATGATTTCCGTCCGTAATGTCACGCTGCGCCGCGGCGTCAATGTCGTACTCGACCGCGCGTCCGTCACTTTCACCCCCGGAGAAAAGATTGGTCTTGTCGGCCGCAATGGCGCCGGCAAGTCATCCTTCTTCGGCCTTCTCAACGGCACGCTGCACGAAGACAGCGGCGAGTTCTCGATTCCCGCTGCATGGAAGATGGGCCAGGTCGCGCAGGAGATGCCGGAGACCGAGCAGAGCGCGACCGACTTCGTAGTCGAGGGTGACACCGGGCTGCTGGCCGCGCAGGCCGAAGTAGCCGCCGCCGAGGCCAGCGACGACGGCATGCGCATGGCGCACGCCTATATGGCCCTGCACGACGCCGGTGCACACGATGCCCCCGCACGTGCCCAAGCGCTGATCCTGGGCCTTGGCTTCAGTGCTGAGCAGCTTAGCCAGCCGGTCAACAGCTTCTCCGGCGGCTGGCGCATGCGACTGCAGCTGGCGCGCGCGCTCATGTGCCCGTCCGACCTACTGCTGCTCGACGAGCCGACCAATCACCTCGACCTCGACGCGCTGGTCTGGCTGGAAGCCTGGCTCAAGCGCTATCCAGGAACCCTGGTAATGATCAGCCACGACCGCGAATTCCTCGACGCGGTGACGCAGGTGACGGTGCACGTCGACAACGCCAAGCTCGTGCGTTATGGCGGCAACTACAGCAAGTTCGAAGACATGCGCGCTGAGCAGCTCGTGTTGCAGCAGGCCGCGATGGCCAAGCAGGTGGAAAAGATCGCCCACCTGCAGAAGTTCATCGACCGTTTCAAGGCCAAGGCCTCGAAGGCGAAGCAGGCGCAGAGCCGGGTCAAGGCGCTTGAACGCATGGAGAAGATCGCACCGGTGCTTGCCGATGCTGAGTTCAACTTCGAGTTCAAGGAGCCCCTCAACGTCCCGAACCCGCTGTTGTCCATGCTGGACGCGAGCTTCGGCTACCCCGCGCCGGCCGGCGCACTGCCGGGCACGCCGCCCACGGTCATCGTGCGGGGCATCAACCGTTCCGTGCTGGCCGGGCAGCGCATCGGCATTCTCGGTGCCAACGGCCAAGGCAAGTCCACGCTGGTGAAGACGGTGGCGCACGCGCTGGCGCCGATTTCCGGCGAAATCAGCGAAGGCAAAGGCCTGAACATCGGCTACTTCGCACAGCAGGAACTCGACGTGCTGCGCCCGCTCGACACGCCGCTGGAACACATGATCCGCCTTGCCAAGGACACGCCGGCGCACATGCGCGCCCCTGGCCAGAGTGGCACCGAACAATCGCTTCGCACCTTCCTCGGCACATTCAGCTTCAGCGGCGACATGGTCCATCAGGCGGTTGGCACGATGAGCGGCGGCGAAAAGGCGCGGCTCGTGTTGTGCATGATCGTGTGGCAGCGTCCCAACCTGCTGCTGCTCGACGAGCCTACCAACCACCTCGACCTGGCCACACGCGAAGCGCTAGCCATGGCGCTCAACGAATTCGAAGGCACGGTGATGCTGGTCAGTCACGACCGGGCCCTGCTGCGCGCCGTATGCGACGAGTTCTGGCTGGTCACCAAGGGCGGCGTCGAGCCCTTCGACGGGGATCTGGACGATTACCAGCAGTTCCTGCGCGACGAAGCCCGTCGTATGCGGGAGCAGCCTGCCGCGCAGTAGAAGGTCATCGCCTGCAATGGTGAGACAAAGGGCAGGGGTGAGCTTCGCAGGATTCAGCGTGAAGGTTGCCATCGAGCGCCTCGAGACTGATACGAATTTCGGCGTCGAGATCGTTCCCGGACTCACCTTTTTAGCCGCTTTGTTTCGCTGGATCGAACGGCAGAGATGGGTAGGTAGGAAACGACCGCCGTTCCGCCCCCTCCGTGGACTGGAGCCGGCCATCAAGAGACGTCCCCCATGGCCCGGAGGCAGGCCGCAGTGCTAAATCGACAACGCTAATCCGATACCGGGTCGTGACAGCATACGCAGAGCTTGTTTGCGTCGGCATCCCGGAAGTATGCGCCGTAGTAGTGAGGGTGATACTGGACTCTCAGGCCAGGAGGCCCTTCGCAATGCGCTCCGTTTGCGAGCGCGCAGGCGTATGCCCGATCAACCGTCTGCCGGTCACGCGCAAGCAGCGCCACCATCTGGCCATTTCCACCTCGCGCGGCATTGCCGTCATATGGCTTGCCAATAAGGAACAGCGGCCGCGGTGCGTCCGTTGCCATCCATCCTGCCCATGGCCTGTCGCGTTCGCAGAATTTGAGGCGATGTCCCAGTTCCTGCATCAAAGCCGAATAAAACTCGAACGCGCGATCGAAGTCGTTAATGCCGAGAAAAGTGTGCGAGATCACATTGAGTCTCTCAGGAGGACGGTGCCGACCAACATTATCACCGCCACAAGCTCTGATAACCCAATCCGCCGCTTCGGATTCGAACGGCCGCTTTCGGCAAGCCGGGGGGCGAATCGGGTCGGGAAGAGACCGAGGTCCCTTCCCGGCCAGGAAGGGGCATTGACAGCGCTCAAATCAACGGCTGCTTGCAGTATGGAAGCTGACACTCGTTCGTCCGAGAAGTCGTTGTCAAGCAAGCCCGCGCGACTTGCCTCCATTAATACCCATTCCATGGCCCCCGAATTAGGTGATCGTCTTGCCCGACTTTGACGAGGTCACGTCGTGCGCGATCTGTGAGAGTCGCTTTTCGCCAAACAGTTGAAGCAACGCATTTTCTGCTGAACGCAAGGCCTCATTGATGTGCCGATTTACCGCCGCCTCTACCGGGCAATCGCGATTGTCGTCAGCCGGGCCGACCGCGAACAATGCGGTGTGCGCGATGGCCACGTAAACGTCTCTCACCGTAAGAGCGTTGAGGTCACATGCGAGTGCCCAACCTCCGCCTGGACCGCCTGTAGACCTTGCATATCCAGCTTCGCGTAGCGCAGCCATTGTGCGGCGAACAACAACGGGGTTCGTATGCAGCATCTGCGCGATCGTCTCCGAAGTGGTCGCGCCGCCGCGAAGATGCATGTGGATGAGTACGTGCAGAAGTCGAGCCAGCCGGGTATCACGTTGCATAACTTTGAAAATGTGGAATTAGGTAACTTTAGATGTTACGATATACCGAGCTTCTTGTGTAAAACTGTCTCTTCGAGCAAGCATGAGTGCATACCGTCAAACCTATATTGAAGCCAACGGCATCCGCCTGCACGTCGCTGAGCAGGGCGATGGTCCGTTAGTGTTGCTTTGTCACGGCTTTCCCGAGACCTCGCATGCCTGGCGCCACCAGCTGGGGGCACTTGCGCGCGCCGGCTTCCGCGCAGTTGCCCCAGATTTGCGTGGCTACGGATCAAGCGAATGTCCAGCGATGATCGGACAGTACACAACCTTGGACGTCGTCGCTGACCTGGTTGCGCTCGTTGATGTGCTTGGAGAACGCGACGCAGTTATCGTGGGAAATGATTGGGGCGCAACCATTGCCTGGTATGCCGCGATGCTTCGGCCCGACCGATTTCGCGCGGTCGCTGCGCTCGGGGTGCCAATGATGGGCCGCGCTCCGATGGCGCCGAGTCGGCTTTTTCCGCAGACCGACCAGGCGTGGTTCTACACACATTACTTTTCCCAACCAGGGTTGGCCGAAACAGAACTTGAGCATGACGTTGCGGCCACATTGCGCAAGATCTATTTCTCTGCATCGGGCGATGTAGGTGTCCGCGACGCGAATACACCTAATCCCTTTGGACTTCTGTTACGGAGTGGCGGGCTCCTTGACTCTCTGAATGATCCGTCCTCGTTGCCCGCGTGGCTCGCCCCCGCCGACCTGGACAAATTTGTTCAGGCATTCAGCGTTTCTGGCTTTCGCGGCGGATTGAACTACTATCGCAACCTCGACCGCAACTGGGAAGTGCAAGCCGCTTTCGAGGGCCTGCGCGTCGAGGTCCCGGCGCTTTACCTTGTCGGCGAGCGCGACACAGGTCTGGCAATTCCAGGCATGCACGAGGTCATCGGCGCCATGCCCCAGTTCGTGCCAAACCTACGCCTCTCCCAAGTGATTCCGCGAGCAGGGCACTGGCTACAACAAGAGGCACCGGATTTGGTCAACTCCGCATTGATTGAGTTTTTTCGCGATCTTTGAGTTTGCCCCGGCGTGATCCGACGGTTCAACTGCGGATAGCGGACATTCCGCGCTCAATGAGGAATGTCGGAGACGGGTTCGACCACGGAAGTTCGGAGCTGAGTCGGGTCGATCGAGCACGGTTTTGGGTTGCGGCGTTTCCACTACGACCGACGCAAGGACGTCATAAGACGACTTGTATTGGCGAGAATTGTCCTGGCGGGATAGCCCGCAAACGCAGCGCTTGTCGCGCCCACTACGCGGTATTCAAGTCGAAGCGACAGAAATCCCGGCAAATGCTAAGCAAGCAACAGCAAGGCATCAGCGAGCGAGAGCACCGTTGTGCGCGAATCGAACGCCGTTGAAAAAAGATGATCGTGCACGACCTGATCCGGGTCGTAGCAGCAATCCTTGACCGTGAATAAACGGAAGTCCGCATCGCTCGCGTACGCGACCGACGACAGCACCACACCGGTCGACGCAATGCCCACCATGAGCAGGGTGTCGATGCCCTGGGCGGAAAGCCGCACCTGCAGGTCGGTACCAAAGAACACGCTGGCACGATGCGCGATGATGAGCGGTTCCGTGGCCTGTTGGCCGAGTTCCGGTGAGATCTGGTCGTCGACGAATAGACCAAGTTGCTTGATTCCCTGTCCGTTCCTGTTCAACGGACTGACTTCCGGATAGCCTGGACCAAAGTGGATCTTGGCGAAATAGATGCTGACGCCCTTGGCTCGCGCGGCGTCACACAGCTTGCGCGTATTGGAGAGCAAGGTGGGCGCGACCGATGGAAACAACGCCAGGATGTCGGTCTGATAATGCATGACCACCAGCGCGGTTTGCGCTGGAACAATTGCCGGAATCCGCATGGTCACACTGTGCGCATCAGCGGCGCTTTCCATGCCCTGTTGATGGTCTGACGAATCGGCGGATCCACGTTCAACGGGTGGCGACATAAGGCTACGCGATAGAGAGTGATGATCGACTCTACCACGATCAATCGGCCCGGACGGGCGCCGAACGTGGTCCGGCGCCCTTGTTTGCCCCTTATTTGCCCCTTATTTGCCCCTGACTTAACGCTATGTACGCAGATCGAAGCGGTCGAGGTTCATCACCTTTACCCAGGCAGCGACGAAGTCCTTGACGAACTTATCCGCCCCGTCCTCGCTTGCGTAGACTTCGCTCAGGGCCCGGAGTTGAGAGTGTGAGCCGAACACCAGATCCACTCGCGATCCGGTCCACTTGACCTGCCCCGTCTTACGGTCACGTCCCTCGAACACATCCCGGGTGAGCGCCTTCCATTCCACGCCCATGTCGAGCAGGTTGCGAAAGAAGTCGTTGGTCAGCGTTTCCGGGCGGTCGGTGAAGACGCCGTGCGCATCGTTCCCTGTATGGACATTCAGCACACGCAGGCCACCGATCAACACCGTCATTTCGGGCGCGGTCAGAGTCAGCAACTGCGCCTTGTCCAGCATCATCGCTTCTGCCGGAACACGAACGCTCGGGTTGAGGTAGTTGCGGAAGGCATCGGCCGTGGGTTCGAGGGCGCCAACCGAATGCACGTCGGTCTTTTCCTGCGAAGCGTCCATGCGGCCCGGCGAGAACGGTACGGTCAGCTTCTGCCCGGCCTTCTCCGCTGCCTTCTCGATACCGGCGCCGCCCGCCAGCACGATCAGATCGGCCATCGAGATCTTCTTGCCACCGGACTGGGCACCGTTGAACTCGCTCTGGATACCTTCGAGGGTCTTCAGCAGCTTGCCCAGCTGATCCGGCTCATTGGCCGCCCAGTCCTTCTGCGGAGCCAGGCGAATGCGCGCGCCGTTGGCGCCGCCGCGCTTGTCCGAACCGCGAAACGTCGATGCCGATGCCCAGGCAGTCTTCACCAGTTCCGAGACCGACAGCCCCGATGCCAGGATCTTCTGCTTGAGCGCCGCCACGTCCTGGTCATTGACCAGCGGATGGTCCGGCGCCGGAATGGGATCTTGCCAGAGCAACTCTTCGGCCGGGACTTCCGGGCCGAGGTAGCGGGCGCGCGGTCCCATGTCCCGGTGGGTTAGTTTGAACCAGGCACGGGCGAAGGCATCAGCAAATTCCTCAGGGTTCGCCATGAAGCGCCGCGAGATTTTCTCGTAGATGGGGTCAAAGCGCAGCGACAGGTCCGTGGTCAGCATGGTCGGCTTGAGCTTCTTCGACGGATCGTGAGCGTGCGGAACCGTTTCGCCGGCATTCTTGGCCACCCACTGGTTGGCTCCGGCAGGGCTCTTGGTCAGCTCGTATTCATAGCCGAACAGGTTTTCGAAGAAGCCACTGTCCCACTTCGTCGGCGCGGTCGTCCAGGTGACTTCCAGGCCGCTGGTGATCGAATCCGCACCCTTGCCTGTGCCGAAGCTGCTCTTCCATCCCAGACCCTGGTTTTCAAGGTCGGCGGCTTCGGGCGCGGGGCCTACGTGATCAGCGGGACCGGCACCGTGCGTCTTGCCGAAGGTGTGGCCGCCGGCAATCAGCGCGACGGTCTCCTCATCGTCCATGGCCATGCGGCCGAACGTATCCCGGATGTCGTACGCCGCGGCGAGCGGGTCCGGATTGCCATCGGGGCCTTCCGGATTCACGTAGATCAGGCCCATCTGCACGGCACCCAGGGGATTCTCGAGGTTGCGGCCGGGGTCGGTACGGCTGACTTCACCACCGTGCAATTCCTCGTCGGCTACAATCACACCTTCGTTGCCGTCCTTGCCGGCGGCGCCCTTGTCGTAGCGGACGTCGCCGCCCAGCCAGGTCTTCTCATTCCCCCAATACACGTCCTGGTCCGGTTCCCAGGTGTCTTCACGGCCGCCACCAAAGCCGAATGTCTTGAAGCCCATGGTTTCAAGGGCAACGTTACCGGCGAGGATCATCAGGTCGCCCCAGGAAATCTTCTGGCCATATTTCTGCTTGATGGGCCAGAGCAGCCGGCGAGCCTTGTCCAGGCTGACATTGTCCGGCCAGCTGTTGAGCGGTGCGAAACGCTGCTGGCCCCGGCCACCACCGCCACGGCCGTCACCGATGCGGTATGTGCCGGCGCTGTGCCAGGCCATACGGATAAACAAACCACCGTAATGGCCGAAGTCCGCCGGCCACCAGTCCTGCGAGTCAGTCATCAGCGCCGCGAGGTCTTTCTTGACTGCGGCGAGGTCGAGGCTCTTGAACGCCTCGGCATAGTTAAAGCTCTTGTCCAATGGATTGGACTTGTCGGAGTGCTGGCTGAGCAACTCTAGCCGCAACTGTTTCGGCCACCAGTCCCGGTTGGTGGTGCCGTCACCGGCGGCGTGGTTGAAGGGGCACTTTTCGTTAGACATGCTCTCTCCTTCGGAGGCGTACCAAACGTGAGTTCTAGTGTGAGTTCTAGTATTTCCGCGTCAATGCTTCCACTCGGGACCTGCGTCGGCAGGCCTGCCGCACACAAAATATAGTTGAAAGCGCTCGGCAACCAAATAAGAGGTTTGCAATTGCCTCAATAGCGCATCGCTATTGGTCACCCGCAACCGTGCTGGGGTTAGCCCCACCGATTGTCGCCCGGTGCTTGACCTATAGTTCCGATACGTAAGCAACTGCAGCGATCAGCGCTCGGAGGTTGCAATCATGACCATGGCTACCACGCTGGCAAGATGCCTGAGCAAGAAGCAGAGCCGGTTTGAAACCGTTCCTCGCCCAAGTGGCCTGGCAACGGCGCAGACTGCGTATGTCCCCGGAGACCGGCTCGCCCGAACTGTCCTGCTGGAGGACAGCCGAGGCTACCTCGCAGCGGTGATCCCTTCCACCCACCAGCTGAAACTGTTAGATATCTGCGAACAAACCGGCCGCAAGCTGTCGCTGGCGCATGGGGATGGCGTGCGCGAAGTGTTCAGGGACTGCGAAATCGGCGCGCTCCCGCCGGTCGGCATGGCGTACGGCACGCTGACCTGGCTCGACGACAGCCTGCTGACGCATCCCGACGTCTACTTCGAGGCGGGCGACCATGAGGAACTGGTGCATATGAGCACCGAGCAGTTCGCCGCCCTCATGACCGAAGCTCGGCGCGGGCATTTCGCGCACCGGATGATGTAGGGCGCCGCGCAAGGTTGGCGCGGCTAGTGCGCATGCACCGCTACCCGCTCGTGAAGCCCCTCACCGCGATCGGGTTGCCGAGCGGGTAGTCGGTGGAGGCGGCGAATGACGCGTGCGCCAGCGACGACGTCAGAACGTCCAGAAGAGGAAGTGTCGATGCCGCCGCTCATGGACCGGGCGAGGAGGCCGGGTTTCGGGGCCGAGCCGCACATCCGGATCGATCACCCGTGCGCGCAGCGCCATGTCGTAGAACGCCCCCACCATCGGTAGGGCGCTGTGCGCGCCTTCGCCCCAGTAGTTGCCGAGCGTCACACGTCCATCGTCGAAACCCACCCACGCCCCTGCGACCAGTTGCGGATGCATCAGGATGAACCAGCTATCCGTGTTGTCCTGTGTCGTGCCTGTCTTGCCGGCCACGTCGGCGCGAATCCCGAAGCGCGCCCGGATCGCCGCGCCGGTGCCCCGGCTAACGACGTCGCGCATCACGTCGACGAGCGTTTGCGCCGCGCCGGCGGGCAGTGCCTGCTCTGGCAATGCGCTCGCGAATTCGGCGAGCACCTTGCCGTCGTGATCCTCGATGCGCGTGACCATGCGCGGTTCGATATAGGCGCCACGGTTCGCGATCGTGCTGTACGCCGAGACCATTTCCCTGAGCGTGACCGGGCTTGTGCCGAGCGCGAGCGACGGCACCGCTTCGAGCGGACTCGCGCGCACACCCATTGCGTGCGCGAGCCGTGCGACCTTCTCGGGGCCTTCCTTTTGCATGAGCTGTGCGGTGACGCGGTTGCGCGAATACACTAGCGCGTCGCGCAGCGTCATCGGCCGGCCGGTGGGCGGCTCTGCGTCGGTAGGCCGCCAGATCGCATTCCCGGTCAGCGCAATGGCGACGTTACGGTCCACGATCGTATCGCTCGGCCGCGCACCGTCCGCGAAGGCCGCGCCGTAGACGAACGGCTTGAACGTCGAACCCGGCTGACGCCGGGCCTGCTGCACGTGATCGAACGGCTCGTCACGGAAGTCGCGGCTGCCAACCCATGCCTTGATATCTCCGTTGCGCGGGTCGATCGCGACAAAACCCGCCTGGATCTGCGTCTTGCTCCGGCAGAGCGCGCGCACGAACGTGGGGTTCGTGGCGAGCTTCCTGAGCGCGGCCTCATCCGATTGACCCGCATCGCGTGCGGCGCGGTAGTCGGGCGACTGCCGGATGAACGTCCGGAACAGGTCGTTGCCCGGCCAGCAGCCTGTGCGTTCGTTCCATGCGCCGTTCGCGATCCATTGCAACTGGTTCGTCTGCCAGTCCAACGCCTGCGTCGCCATGGCCTGCAGGCGTGAATCGATGGTCGTGCGCACGACCAGCCCGTCGGCATAGATGTTGTAGCCGTTGCGATCGGCCCATGCGATCAGCCACTTGCGCAATTGCGCCGAAAAATGCGGCGCGGCGCCCGGTTGCGCGGTCTGCAACTCGAAATCGATGTTGAGCGGTTGCCGCTTCAATGCGGTGTAGGCATCGGGCTTGAGCTTCCCGTATTTGTTCATCTGCCCAAGCACCGTGTTTCGCCGCTGCAACGCGCGCTCGGGGTTGAGCACAGGGTTGTAGGTGCTGTTGGCCTTCAGCATGCCGACGAGCGTCGCGCTTTCAAGAATGTCGAGCTGATTGGCCGATTTGCCGAAGTAGGTGCGTGCGGCCATTTCCACGCCGTAGGCGTTGTACAGGAATGGCACCGTGTTCAGGTACGTCTCCAGGATCTGATCCTTGCTGTACACGGCTTCGATCTTGAATGCCGTGATCGCTTCCCTGAGCTTGCGCGTGAGGGTCGGCGCGCGGCCGATCTCGTCGGGATACAGGTTGCGCGCGAGCTGCTGCGTGATCGTCGAGCCACCTTGCCGGTCGCCGGAGAACGTATGCAGCGCGGCCGACGCGGTACGTTTCCAGTCGATGCCATGATGCTCGTAGAAGCGGCGGTCTTCGGTCGCGATCAATGCATCCACCATGTGCGGCGAGACTTGCCCGAGCGACACCCACTCGCGATTGACCGGTTTGAACGCATCGAGCAGTTTGCCGTCGGCCGACACGATCAACGCTGGCCGGTCAACGCGGGCTTTGCGGATGTCGCCGATGCCCGGCGTAAACGGCACAAGCGCAAGCACGTATAGCAGGAAGAGCGCCGGCAATGCAGCGAGCGTCAGCGCGACGCCGCGTCGCGTCGGGTGGCGCAGGCGGCGCAGCGCGCTGTTGAGCGCGAGTCTGGTGATCGTGCTGCCGGCGGCGGCCAGCGGTTGGACACGGGCGAGCCACCGTGCGCAATGCTCACAAAACAACGATGCATATCGGCGAATCACGGTGGCGGGGTGCTGGCGGAAAGAGCGCGATCGTACCAAAGCGCAAGGGCGCTTCTGTTATCAAAACAGGGCCGCGGCGCATGGCATTTACAGAAGCTTACATTTGTTTCGTGTGGACAACGTTCGCGATGGCCACTGAAGCGACGATCGCCAACCGCGAGCTCAACGAGCTGGATGGCCGCCTCCGCTCACGGGCCATTCGGCGAGCGGAGGCTGGACGGCGGGTTCGTCGGCCCCTACTGGACGGTGATTGTCGCCATCATGTTCGGGTGGATGCCGCAGAAGATCTTGTAGACCCCCGGCTTGTCGAACTTGAACTTGTAGGTGTCGTTCTGATCGAGCGCGCTGGAGCGGAACAGGCCGGCGTCGTTGACAACCGTGTGCGGTTCGCCATCGAGGTTCTTCCAGGTCACGGTCGAGCCAGCTTTGATCGTGAGCGACATCGGCGAGAACATGAAATTCTTCACAACGACGACATGGTTCTCC
Source organism: Cupriavidus sp. GW821-FHT02F09 (assembly GCF_059421605.1). Lineage (NCBI taxonomy): Bacteria > Pseudomonadati > Pseudomonadota > Betaproteobacteria > Burkholderiales > Burkholderiaceae > Cupriavidus > Cupriavidus sp. GW821-FHT02F09. The sequence continues at coordinate 89,638 of NZ_JBWKVH010000006.1, read as the reverse complement.
TGCGCTTGCGCGAAGGAGAACTCGCAAGTCAATGCCGCCATGAGTATCCCGACCCCGAGGGGGACGACGAAGGCGCGGCGAAGGATGGTTGTTAGCATGATCTGGGTCCTGGTTGGTGAGCAGTGCCTGGAAAATCAGGCGAGCGTGGTGTCGGCGAGTGTCGCTGCGAGCGGGTGGCGCATGATCTTGATGCTGGTCACGCCAAGCATCCTGGGAAGCTGATCGCCCGGTACCGTCAGCGGCATGGGACCGGGCCCATTGCCTGCCGTCGGTTGCGGATAGGCCGTCGAGCGCGCCGTATGGAAGGTGATATTGCCTTCCACCTTCGACACGATCTGGTGGATATGGCCGTTCAAGACCGTGACCGAACCGAAGCGCGTCAGATAGCTCATGGCCTCGCCGGCGTCGCCGGTGCCCCAACCCCATGGTTGGTAGATCGTCCACATTGGCATGTGTGCAAAGACGACGATCGGCGTGCTGGACGAGCGGCCCCGCAGATCCGCTTTCAGCCAGGCGAGTTGGTCGTCGCCCAAGCCCCCCAAACCGTTTGGCTTGAAATGCATCACGTTGACCAGGCCGATAAAGTGGACGCCGCTGTGGTCGAAGCTGTAGTAGCCCTTGTTGCCGGAGGCTTGACCGAAACGCTTGAAGTATTCCGTTCCAGGCCCATCGGTCACGTCATGCTCGCCGGGCACGGTATGCAACTCGGTGATATTCAGCCCCGACATCAATTGGGCCGCGTGGTCGAACTCTTCTGCCTTTGAAAGATGCGTAATGTCGCCCGTGTGGATCGTCAGCGCCGGCTTGACCGGCATGGCATTGACGAAGTCAATGGTCTGCCTGAGCGTGCCCGCGACGTCGGGATTGGCTTCCTTATTGAAGCCAATATGCGTGTCGCTGATCTGCAGGAAAAGAGGAATGCCCGCGGCAGATGACGGGCCTTTCCCGGAGGCGGCAAGGCCCAGTTCCACGGGCGCGAGAACGCCGCCTGCCAAGACAAAGACGGTGCCCGCGCCACCGAACGCGAGACACTTCAACGCGCCGCGGCGCGACGGGTTGGACGGAAGATCTGACGACATATTGCCCTCGCAAGGAAAGTTCGAGAGGTGGCTCACCGGACCATCCGACGGACCTCCCGATTGGGTTCTCCAGGTAAACCGCCGTGCCATCCGTTTTATTCCGCGATGTGTACCGCGCTGCGGCGGCTAGGAAGCAGGATGCGCACGCAGGTCCGTGATGAAGCCGTTCAGCTCAGCTTCGCCGGCATCGGTAATCGCCCAGTAATTCATCCCCGCGGCACTCCAGTGGGCGAGGTGATAGCCCTGCTGCGCGTAGATGCGAGGCGTGGCGCCCGCGTCGTTGCCCGGCCACACATAAAGATTGATCGGGTGCAGCTTGTAGCGATAGACCATCACGGCTACCGCCCGTCCCTTCAGGTAATCCAGCCGCCCGCCGACCAGCGGATACCCCTGCTGCACAAGATCGACCACAGGCGGCGCAAAGTCCAGCTTGCCGTCAAACCACGGCTTGACCGTATGCCGGTCGGTTGAAATCACATCGGAGAGGTGACTGACCTGCAGCGAGCGAATATGGTTATCCACGAGTTCCTGGGTCAGGCGCGTCTCGCTCGACGGCACCGAGAGGTACAGCCCCACGCTCCAGGTCAACGCGACCACACTCATCAACATCGCGCCAGCCGGCGCCCAGGCCAGCGACCCACGGCCGCTCCACCGGCCGAATCGCTCACCCAGGCGCTGCCAGAGCGTGCGGCGCACCGGCAACGCAGCCTTGATGCGTTTCACCAGTTCCTGCGGCGCCGCTACGCGCAATTCCGCCTGCCGCAGCTGCGCACTCACCTGGCGGTGTTGTGCATAGACCTGTTGGCACTGCTCGCAGTCAGCAAGATGACGCTCGAATTCGAGCGCTTCGGACAGGCTCAACTCCTGGTCGAGATAGCCCGGCAGTAATTCAAACGCCTGTTTGTGATCCATCACGCCTCCTGATCCGTCGGGGCGAGCAGCGCCGCGAGTTGCTGGCGGCCTCGGCCCAGGCGAGACATCACCGTGCCGATCGGGATGCCCACGATGGCGGCGATTTCCTTGTACGACAAGTCTTCCAGCTCCCGCAGCACGACAACCTCCCGGTATTCCAGCCGCAAGCCCAGCAACGCCTTGTGCACCCGCTTCTGGCTCTGGCTGCGTATGAGCATGGCTTCAGGACTGTCGTCATGGTCGGCGACACTCGTCTCAAGGCTATGCATGTCTTCTTCGAACATCATGGTCTGCGCTGCATGCCCCCGGTTCTGCTGATGCCAGGTGTAGAAGGTGTTGCGCACAATGCTCAATAGCCATGCACGGGCATCCTCGCCGCGGAATCCGCCAAAGAACCGGAATGCGCGCAGGTACGCCTCCTGCACCACGTCCTGGGCATCCTGGTCGTTATGCGTCAACCATCGCGCAACATTGAAGGCCGAGTTCATATGCGGCAATAAAAGCGTCTCGAAGCGCTGCGCGGTGTCTGGATCGGCCATTTTGAAGTGTCTGCTGTAACCGCAATCCGTGACCGGCAGTGAGTTAACAGCAAGACCGCCGGCATGCCATTTTTATTCCCGGAACCGCGACCTGAAATGGATCCCGTGTTGATTCCGCATGGCAAGCGCCGATCATGTGATCGGTATGCCGCCTGCAGCCGTCGACGTCTCGGGCTGCCAGACCAGCACCACCGGCGAGCCTCCCATGCGTCGCAAGCGGATGACTGCTGATCTACCTCTTTCTCCACCTGGCCAATCATGCGCTCGGAATCTGGTCGCTGGATCTTGCCGGGCGCGGTTTCACGCTGGCGCTGCGGCTCAGGCATAGCGCGCCCGGAACGATCCTCAATCCAGCTTCAGCGGGCACTAGTTGACCAAGAGGTAGTAAAAGAGAAGGCCGATGGTAATGATCCCAACGGCGTTCCAAAACTTGAACTGGTCGCGATTCATGATCCCATCCGATCTGGATTGGTACGCCACAAAAAGGTCGTTCAACTGCTCTGCCAGCCGTATCCTTTTTCGAGATGCCGTGTGCGGCCTGCGCCCGCAATCAAGGCGCGGGCTTCGTCTGTGCGGTCTGGTTGTCACCGGCCTGTGCTGCCTGGTTTCCACCCATCAGCGCATTCCTTTGCGCTTGATGTTTGGCTTCCAGCCTTTGCTCCGCTGCTTGAATGTCGGCGGGATAGTCACCATTGTCGCCTTGGGATGGGTTGTAGCCGACCGACTCCAGTTCCTCGAGTTCATGTCGCACTTGCGCGCGAGTGATTTGATGCGTGGCGGGTGCCGGCGGCGTTTGCGCATAGACACAAACGGAAGTTGCCATCAACGCAGTGCTCACGATGAGCGAGCCGCGTATGGGCAGCGCAAAAAGCCGATTCAGCGAGTTCGATTTCATGTCAGTACTCCTTGGTTGTCCGAGCGAGCGATGCCCGCGGTCGACCCGACTGCGCAGCAGGACGCTCTGCATGGGTAAACCGCGGAGCCGGTCTGCTTATTCCCCAATTTCCTTCGCGGAAAAAACGCATCCGCGGCATCAGGGATAAGAGGACAAAGGAACATGAACCGAGGCACAGGAATTTCCCTTGGCCGCTGGCCGCATCCATAGCTTGTGCCGGAATAAAACGGGTGGCTGCGCGGTTCTACAAATGCACGGCGAACGAGTTCTCGGGATTGATCGATACCCCCGGAAACCGGAAGCGAGTTACGTGCCCAAGCGTAGCCTTCACGGAGATGCGCTTTGGAAGCTATCCCTACTGTATTTGGAGCTCGTCATGAAAATCCTGATTTTGGCCGCTGTCGCGGCATTGACTTCCTTCGCTGCCATGGCCCAGTCGTCCAGCACCCCCCCAACTTCTGACAGCAGCACCCATACTGTCGGGCCGCGCGATCCCTACACGGATGGCGCGAAAGCAGGCAAGTTCGACGTTTATTCCGACGGCGCAAAAATCACGGATCGGCGCGATCCGTTCACCGACGGCGCGCACAGCTAAGACGCCGCCAGATCCACAGGCGGCTTAAATAGAGGTTCTTCGGACTGTCGTATGCGTACTGCACGCGGGTGCAAGTGGCAGGAAGAAAAACGCTGGTTTGCTCCCCTCTCCCATGAAATGGGAGAAGGGAGCTACGGCAGCGCTGGATTTAGCCCGGCGATGCATCGACCCACGCGAACGTCGGATGAACCTGAATCCAAGGCGCCTCAGGCGCCTGCACTACCCATTGGAAGTGATGCTAACCTAGCGTGCTGCTCGGCAGTGCTGGCGCTTGGTGGCAAGCGCTGGCGCATCGACAGGCGTGGAGGGTAGAGTAGAGCATGTCACACGTTCCCTATCTTCAAAGGTGGTGGCCGGCGGGTGTGCGATCGGTCCGTCTGACCACAGGACTGGTGCTGTTTACCTATGTTGGTACGCACCTGCTGAACCACTCGCTGGGGAATATCTCGCTCGCCTGGCTGGAGCGTGGTCTGCTCGTGCAGAAGTTCATCTGGCAGGGATGGCTTGGAACGGCCGTGCTGTACAGCGCGCTGGTGACGCATTTCGTCCTGGGTCTGTGGGCTCTGTACGAACGGCGCTCGTTGCATTGGACCCCGGGTGAGGTAGCGCAACTCGTCCTCGGCTTGTGCATACCGCCGCTGCTAGCCAACCATGTTGTGAATACGCGGGTCGCCTTTGCCGAGTTCGGCCTGAACAAGGGCTACGCGCAGTTGCTGTACTCGTTCTGGATCGATTCACCGTTCTTCGGCCGCGTGCAGCTGATGCTATTGGTGGTCGCCTGGCTGCATGGGTGTTACGGCATCTGGTTCTGGTTGCGCTTGAAACCATGGTTCGGGGCGTGGCGCAGCGTGCTGCTGAGCGTCGCCGTGCTGATCCCGGTGCTCGCGCTGCTAGGTTTCTTGCAGGGCGGACGGGAAGTGATCGCGCTCGCGCAGGATCCCGTCTGGCGCGCCGCGGCGACCCGGACCACGATCATCGGAACGGGGTTGCAAAACCTCTGGCTCGCCGAGCTGCGCAACGACTTTTTGCTCTTCGATGGTGGCGCGCTGCTGCTGGTGCTTGCAGCGCGCCTGGTGCGCACGGCGCGGGAGCGCCGGGCCGGGCGGCTCTGTGTTCTGTATCCGGACGGGCGAAAGGTATTCGCGCCGCTCGGATTCTCGGTGCTGGAGGCTAGCCGCATGGCCGGCGTGCCCCATGCCAGCACCTGCGGTGGCCGTGCCCGATGCACATTGTGCCGGGTGCGTGTGCTCAGTGCTGTGCCGCTGCCCGCGCCGGCGGAGGCCGAGCGGCGCGTTCTGGAGCGGCTGGGAGCGGATTCGCGGACAGTGCGCCTCGCCTGCCAGTTGCGGCCGACCCATGATCTGTCCGTGTGGCCGCTGGTGCCGCCGGCCGCATCGGCGGCCTTCCTGCAGCGGCGCCAGCGGGACGTCATGCCGCAAGAGCGGTTCGCGGCGTTCATGTTCGTGGATATGCGGGATTCCACAAAGCTTGCGGCGGCACAATTGCCGTTCGACAGCCTGTTCATGGTCAGCCGCTTCCTCAGTGCGGTCTGTGCCGCGGTGGTTCAGGCAGGCGGTCTGCCAAACCAGTTCCTGGGAGACGCGGTGCTCGCGATCTTTGGCTTGCGCTGCGAGCCAGCCGAGGCCTGTCGCCAGGCGCTCAGCGCAGTGCCGCTGGTTGCAGCCAATATTGAGGAACTCAACGCTGCGCTCAAGCAGCAGTTGCAGACGCCAATCCGCTTTGGCATCGGCTTGCATTGCGGCCGGGCCATCATGGGCGAGATTGGTTTCCGCGACCACGTTACGTTCACGGCAATTGGTGACCCGTTGAATGTGGCCTCGAGACTCGAGCAGTTGACAAAGGAGATGGCTTGCGAGGCGATCGTCTCGGAGCAGGTCTTCCAGCAAGCCGGCGTTTCGGCCGCGGGCCTGCCGCAGCTTGCCGCACGCCTGCGAGGCCGCGATGACCCGGTGCCCGTTTGTGTGCTGTCCAAGGCGGCGCAGATGCCTCGGGCCTGACTACGCCCTGCGCACCACGCCCGAGCAGGGCAAGGACAAGGGCAAGCTGCGCGAAGTGTTCGGTTGGCCACCATCAGCACTGGCCACGCCCCCCGGCTCGCTTGCGCGATTGCCCTTATGCGCTAATGCTTGTTCCCATGTCACCTTCACGGAGCCGCATCATGGACACACGAAGCGAACTGCAAGCCACCGTGGATGCCCTGGTTCAACCGGGCAAAGGCCTGCTGGCCGCCGACGAGAGCGGGGCGACGATCGCCAAGCGGTTCGAGCGCATCGGCGTGGCATCGAGCGAGGAAAGCCGCCGGGCGTGGCGCAGCCTGCTCCTGTCGACACCAGGTCTTGGTGAATGCATCAGCGGCGTGATCCTGTACGAGGAAACGCTAGGCCAGTGCGCCGACGATGGCACGCCGCTGCCAGAACTGGCTGCGCGCCATGGCATCGTGCCCGGCATCAAGGTGGACAAGGGCAAGCTCGCGCTCGCCCACGCTCCCGGCGACGAGATCACCGAGGGCCTCGACGGGCTGGCCAAGCGGCTTGCCGCCTATCGCCAGCAAGGCGCGCGCTTTGCCAAGTGGCGCGCGGTGTACAACGTGTCTGACAAACTGCCCGGCCGGCTTGCCATCCAGGCCAATGCGCAGGCGCTGGCGCGTTATGCCGCGATCTGCCAGGAGATGGGCGTGGTGCCGATCGTCGAGCCCGAGGTGCTGATGGATGGCGCGCACGCCATGGCGCGTTGCGCCGAGGTCACCGAGGCCGTGCTGCATGAAGTCTTTCACGCCTTGCACCAGCATGCGGTAGTGCTCGAACACATGCTCCTGAAACCCAGCATGGTGCTCCCCGGCAAGGAGGCCGGGCACGTGGCGCCGGCCGAGGTTGCCATGCAGACCGTGCAGGTGCTCAAGCGCACGGTGCCCGCGGCGGTGCCGGGCATCTTCTTCCTGTCCGGCGGCCAAACGCCCACCGAGGCCACCGCCAATCTCGATGCCATGAACCGGCTCGCCCAGTTGCCCTGGCGGCTGTCCTTCTCCTACGGGCGCGCCTTGCAGGAGCCGCCCTTGCTGGCCTGGCGCGGCGAGGCCGCTAACGCGGCGCAAGCGCAACGGGCGCTGCTGCAGCGCTCACGGCTGAATGGCCTGGCCAGCCTGGGACAATATGACGCGGCGCTGGAGACCGCTGCGGGCTGAGCATTCGGCAGGCGCGGCCAGGATCGGGCGCTCAAACTCTGAAAAAGCGCTCCAGCGGGAAGTCGAGTAGCGCTCGGACGCGCGGCGCCATGCGGGCCTGGCTGCCAACCACGGTTCTGGATTTGGCAGACAGCCGGGTCTATCCTTTTCTCGGACTCATGCCAGCGACCGGTCGGCTGACAGATTGACCCGGCGCCGGAAGCGCCGGCATCGGGTACGCTCGCCGCCACGCAGTGAAAGCAGGCGGCCGCTGTTCAACCGGTGCCATACCGGACAGGAGACAATCAAATGCGTGTTTCAATATCGCGGCGGGCCCTCATGTGGCTCTCCGGCCTCGCCTTGGCGGGGTCAATGACCTGGGTGCAGGCGGCGCCAATCTCGTTTACCGTGCCGCTCAGCGGCGCGCAGGAGGTGCCTCCTGTCGAGACCAAGGGCAGCGGTTCCGCCGACCTCACCTACGACCCTGGCACACGGGTTGTCACCTGGGCAGTCACGCTGAGCGGCCTACCCAGCGAGGCCACCATGGCGCATTTCCACGGGCCTGCCACAAGCGGCAAGAACGCGAGCGTGAAAATCTGGCTGTCCGGGAAGGGCGCTGCGGTCACCAGTCCCCTCAAGGGCCAGGCCACCCTCTCCCCGGCTGACGCGCAAGAGTTTCTTGCCGGCGAGATGTACATCAACGTGCACACAAAGGATCATCCCGCCGGCGAAATCCGTGGCCAGGTGCTGCCGCCTAAGAGCAACTAACGCGGCGCTTGCGCTCAGGTCTGGGCAGCTCAGAGATACGCCGTGAGAAGCGCCGCCGCGGCGGCGCCAACGCCCAGCACAAGCAGCGCCAGCAGCGCGGATGCCAGTCGTGGCGTGGCGATGCGCGCCGGTAATGGCTTGCGGCCGGTCAGCATGGGAAGCAGGAGGTTGTGGCCCTTGGCCAGTGCATACAGTGCGATGGCCAGCACGTGCAACGCTACCGCCGCCAGCAGCGCGTCCCACAGGATTGTGTGCAGCGCCGTGATCGCATTGGCGACCGATGCGGGCACCCATTCGGTGAGCGGCCCTTTGTCCGCGATGTCGTTGTTGATGTAGAGCCCGCTGAGCGTTTCGCCCAGCATCAACGCAAGCAGCAGCACCATCCACCCGCCCGCCGGGTTGTGGCCGACTTGCACGTCGGCCTCGCGGCGCAACATATGCCGCAGATGGCGGAACGCAGCGGCGGGCGAGGCCACAAAGCTGCGAAAGCGTGCGGTTTCGCTACCGAAGCAGCCCCAAAGCAACCGGAAAAGCACCAGCGCGAGCAGTGCTTCGCCAATCCGGACATGCCAGTCCATCCAGTTCAGCCGCCAGGTCGCATAGGCTCCCGCTACCAGCACCACTGCCAGCCAGTGGAACAGCCGCGTCGGCGCGTCCCAGACCAGCACAGGGCGACGATCACTTTGCCCCGGAGATTTGACCTGGCCGTCAGGTTTCATCATTGAGCCCTCCCGCATATGTTGCCACGGTGGTCTCTGGCCACAATGGCGCCATTCAAGCTGGAGCCATTCAACCGCAATCCGCGACAATGGGCAATCGTTGGCACGGGCTCACGGCAAGACAGGTTCCTCCATCTGATAAGCCCGGTGAAGTAGCGCCAGGAAGCTCGGCGCCTCAGGCATGGGCGCGGAACCGATCCGGCTCACCGCCACCCCCGGTGTCCAGGAGTTCATCACCGCCGCGCCAGCCAGGCCAGGCAGATCGGCAAGCGTCACGGGCTGGACGCGCTGACGCACACCGAGGCGATCCAGTTGCCGGCGGACGATACCCATGGTCGTGCCTGCCAGCATCTCGGCCTCGGGCCACACCACCGTTTCAGCTTCTCCGTCCCAAAAGACCAGGTTCCAGATGCTCCCCTCGCTAAGCCGCCCCTGGGCGTCAACGAAAGCGGCATCGTCGAAGCCTTTGCCCACGGACTGGCGCAGGAAATACGTCTTGGCCACTTCGCCAACGTGCTTCAGGGCGGGGAGCACCCGCTCGTGAGGGACAGCGGCCAACCCCAACGGGGCCTGTGGGCCGGACGCGGGCGGCCCGGTACGCACCAGCACTTCAGGCTCGACATCCGCGCCGGCCACGGTGAACTCACCCGCCGGTAGGTACACGGTGGCCACCAGCGAGACGTCCGCCGGCGCGTATGCCAGCGCCGCGCGAAGATAGGCACGCACCTGATCGTCGGGCAAGGCGCGGCCGAACAACGCCATCGAGGCAACCCTGAGCCGCTCGAGATGGAGATCCAGCCCACGGACCCGGCCGCCGCGCACCTGCACGGCGGTGAAATGCGCGTAGCCCGCAAAGGCGAGGGGTGCCAACTCGGCGAGCGTTGCCGGCAGGCCGTTGCGTTGAACGATAAAGGAAGACTGACTAGCTGGCATGGGTTGCTGTGACTCCGGTAGTGGCGTGCAATGGGCTTGGCGAACGTCGCGCGCCGCCTGCATGCGCAGGGTTGGCCGCAACTATCTGCTATTGACCGCGCTTTGAGAAACGAGTATTTCTTGCCGGATCATTAAAAATGGCTTGAAGATCGATGAAGCGAATGCTGCCGGGCACACGAGCACTGAGGACCTTCGAGGCAGCCGGGCGGCACTTGAACTTCACGCGCGCGGCGCAGGAGGTGGGGTTGACGCCGGCGGCCGTCAGCTACCAGATCAAGGAGATCGAGGACCAGCTAGGCATCACGCTGTTCGCGCGCACCAGCCGCAGCATCCAGCTGACGCCCGCCGGCGCCGTCCTGTTCGAGGCGGCCGCCGACGCGCTCGACACCTTGCAGCGGGCCACCAGCCGGGCCCGGAGAATGGCGCGGGGACCGGCGCATCTGCGCATCTCGCTAGGCGCGATGTTCGCCACCAACTGGCTGCTGCCCCGGCTTGCGCGGTTCAGGGCCGCCAACCCGGCGCTTGAACTCACATTCGATATTTCCGATCAGGTACGGGACTTCGACGCGGACGACGTGGATATCGCGATCCGCTTTGGCGCCGGGCATTACGAAGACACGTGCTCAGACCGGCTGTTCGACACGGTTGTCGTCCCGATCTGCAGCCCGAAACTGCGCGAAGCCGGTGCCCGGCTGCAAACACCGCGGGACTTGCTTGGCCACACGCTGTGCCATGTCGACTGTCCGGTCGACGGCATGGCCTGGCCCGACTGGCGCATGTGGATGGCCGCGGCCGGCGTCGACGATTTCGACGACAGCCGCTGCGTTGCCTTTTCCGATTCGAGCCATGTCGTGCAGGCCGTGATCGACGGCGCTGCCATTGGCCTCGTGGAACTGCCCATGGTCGCCAATGACCTGGCCCAAGGCCGCCTGGTGCGCCTATTCGAGATTAGCGTGAGCATCGCGCCGGCGTATGCCTATCATCTCGTCTATCCGGCGCGCAGCAGCCAGGATCCTCGCATCCTTGCGTTCAGCCAATGGATGCGCGATGAGACGGCGCATACGGCGCACACGGCTCACATGTCGTTGTCTCCTGTCCGCCTGTGATCGGTGGTGGAGACATTGCAACAGCAGGCGGATGCGCAGCCCACCGGGTTGTCGAAGTGCTTCAAGGCAGCGCACCGGCAGGCAATACGCTCCACCCCGAAGCACCACTCGATGTCGTCCTGCGTTGACTCCTGAGGACACCGTTCTCGTCGAACTCGAAAAGGACCGTCGACGATCGGATCTCCCCGCCGGAAAACAGCGGGCCAATGAATGGAATAAAGCTCTCCGGGTGAGGCTTGGAGGTCGCAAAGGAATAGATCAGTATCGTGGATCCGTCTCGCAGCGTCGTCATGGAGGTGGGCGTCCCAAGCTGCGCGGTAACGTCGTCAACGGTAGAGAAATCGGGAATGAAGTTCGACAATTGCTCCGGCTTCACGTCGACGCCCGTCGATACACAGGCAACCAACAGGATGCAAGTCGCAATCAGTGCATAAACACGCTTCATGCCGACGCCGCCGTACTGTTGGGCCGTGACTGAGAACGTGCTGATGGCCATGATGCCAGCCCGGCCGCGCGATGCGTCCGGCACGTCATTGACAAAGGATAGGACTTTGCCGGCGGATGCGCGATGAGACTGCTTACCCAGTTGAGGGCGGTCATCCGGGCTGACGCCGGTGATCGGGGTTGCCCCCGCATGGCGCGGGGGCATTCGCCGCATCAGAAGATGTGCTTGATGCCAACCATCGAGCCCAACTGCTTGCCGCCCGGCGCGGGCGCCGTGCCCGTGCCCGCACTGCTTACCGACAGCGCCGATTGCCCGCCGTTGGCGATATAGCCAGCCGTGGCATACACCGAGGTCCGCTTGGAGAACGCATAGCTGGCGCGCAGGGCACCCAACCACGCCTTGTCCGCGCTGTTGCGGTACTTCAGGTAATACAGCTCGCCCGCGACATTCACGGTGGGCGTGACGTCATAGGACACGCCGCCGTAGAACAAATTGCTGCGCGACGCCGTCAGCGCCTCGTTGCGGCGGGCGACCCAGCCCAGGCCCGCCTTGGCGTTGCCGGCCAGCACATAGCCACCCAGGGCCAGGCGGTCATCCTTCAGGTTGCTGTTGGTCAGCCCGGCGAACGCGCCGGGGCCGCCGCGCAGCGAGTCGTACGCGGCGGAGACGGACCACCAGTTGGTCTCGTACTGCAGCAGGGCAGACCACTCACGGCAAGCCTTGCTGTCCGCGGCATTCTCGCCGGCGCAGTTGGTGCCCGACGGGCTCGGCCCGGCATTGACCGTGTCGCGGCCAAAGCTATACGTGGCGCCCACCGTCAGCCCGCCAAACTTGCCCTTGTAGGCCACGGCGTTGTCGGCGCGCGCGTTGGGGAAATAGTTGTCCAGCGAACTGGAGCCATAGGCGTTCGGCCCCAGGATGTCGGAGTCCAGCATCGCCCAGAACAGCATGGTGTACTGCCGGCCAAAGCTGATCTGGCCCCAGTTGTTGCTCAGCCCCACCCATGCCTGGCGCCCGAACAACCGCCCTCCCTGGTTGGTCGCGCCGCTGTCCACCCCGAAGCCGGACTCCAGTGCAAAGTTCGCTTTCAAGCCGCCGCCAAGGTCTTCGGTGCCACGCAGGCCCCAGCGCGACGGCACCGTGCCGCTCAGGTTCGGCATGCGCGTGACGCTGTTGCTGGCGGCGCCGATGTGGTTCACGTACTCGACACCGGTATCGACCACGCCGTACAGCGTGACGGACTGGGCCGAGGCCAAAGCCGGCAGCGCGCAAAACAAGGCAAGCGCTAAGGGGCGCAGCTTTCTCATGTTGACTCCTCCTTTCTTCTTATCAGAGCCCGCGGGTTGCGGGCGGTTGGCTCAATCCAGGTACTGCAGTCCGGCGCGGGCCAGGGCGTCGCGCAGGTTGTACATATCGAGTCCCAGCTCGCCCGCGGCGAAGCGCTCCCGTTTTGCGGCTTCGTTGGCCGTGCGCGCTTCGGCAGCCTCGGCCACTGCCGCGGCCAAGGCCGCGGGCACCACCACCACGCCGTCGTCGTCCGCGATCACCACGTCGCCCGGATTGACGAAGGCGCCCGCGCACACCACCGGCACGTTGGCCGAGCCGAGCGTGGCGCGCGCGCAGCCTTTGGCGTGCACCGCGCGGCTGAACACGGGGAAGCCCATCGCGGTCAGGTCCTTGACGTCGCGCACGCCGCCATCGATCACCAGGCCCTTGGCGCCACGTGCCCGGTAGGACGTGGCCAGCAGATCGCCGAAGAAGCCATCCGTGCTGTCTGCCGTGCAGGCTGCGACCACCACGTCGCCGGGCTGGATCAACTCCGCCGCCACATGCAGCATCCAGTTGTCACCGGGCTGCAGCAGCACCGTGACGGCCGGGCCGCAAGTGGCTGCGCCTGCGTACACCGGGCGCATGGTCGGCTTCATCAGGCCAAGACGGCCCATGGCTTCGTGCACGGTCGCCACGCCGAAGCGGGACAGGCGGGCTACCGCATCGGGATGCGCCCGTTCGATCTGGCGCCGGACCACGCCAAGCTGGGTTTGAGCGGGATGCATACAGTCTCCTTACGTTCTCAATGTCAAAGTCCGCGGGCCTTGAGCCGGGCGTCCAGGCGGGGGTACACCCGGCGGGCATTCCCCTCGAAGATCTTGTGCCGTTCCTCGGGCGTGAGCTGGCTCGCCTGGTCGACATAGCGGCGCGTGTCATCATAGTGGTGGCCGGTGCGCGGATCGATGCCGCGTACCGCGCCAATCATCTCGGAGGCAAACAGGATGTTGTCGACGGGAATCACGCGCGTGAGCAGGTCGATGCCCGGCTGGTGATACACGCATGTGTCGAAGAAAATGTTGCCGAGCAGATGCGTCTCAAGCTCCGGGAGCTTCAGTTCCTGCGCCAGGCCACGGAAGCGCCCCCAGTGATAAGGCACCGCGCCGCCCCCGTGCGGAATCACGAACTTCAACGTGGGAAACCGCTTGAACAGATCGCTGGTCAGGCATTGCATGAACGCGGTGGTGTCGGCATTCAGGTAGTGCGCGCCGGTGGTGTGAAAGCAGGCATTGCAACTGGTGCTGACGTGGATCATCGCCGGCACGTCATACGCGGCCAGCATCTCGTAGATGGGATACCAGTACGGGTCAGACAGCGGCGGCGAGGTCCAGTGGCCGCCCGAGGGATCGGGGTTCAGGTTCACGCCTACGAACCCATATTCGACAATGCAACGCTCAAGCTCGGCCAGGCACGTTCGCGTATCCACGCCCGGTGACTGCGGCAGCATGGCCGCACCCACGAAGTGATCCGGGAACAGTTCCGCGACCCGGTAGCAGAGTTCGTTGCACAGGCTCGACCATGTGGCGCTGGTTTCGAAGTTGCCAACGTGGTGCGCCATGAACGAAGCGCGCGGCGAGAAGATGGTCAGGTCGGAGCCGCGCTCCTGCATCAGCCGCAGCTGATTGGAGGCGATGGCGTCGACCAGCTCAGCGTCGCTGATATGCAGGTCCGACGCGCAGGGGCCAAGGCTGGGCGAGCCGAGGTTGGCGATCTGCTGCTTGCGCCAGTCTTCCAGCGCCTTCGGCGCGGTGGTGAAATGCCCGTGGCAATCGATGATCATGGATGCGTGTGCTAGGTGCGTGCTAGGTGCTTGCGAGGTGTGTGCCAGGCGTGCACGTTCAGTTGGCAGGCCATGCGGCGGCGGGGATCATGACCTCGCCACGCATGATGGGTCGGGCGGTACGCACCAGCGCGCTGCGCGCGATGGTGTTTGGCCGCGTGGGATCGGTCTCCAGCTCGACGGTGAACTCGCCGGTGGGGTGTTCGACGCTGATGGCATGGACCGGGCCACTGCCGGGGATCTCGGCCATGCCTTGCGCCACCGTATGGGGCAGGACGCAAGCAGCGCCCACCGTCACGGCCGCCAGCACGCCGATGGCCTCATGGCACACGTGGGGAATAAAGCAGCGCGTGGTGAGGCTGCCGCCGGCACGCGGCGGGGCGATCAAGCACATCTTGGGATAGCTCTTTGCGGTGGCGTCGCCCAGGCCCATGCGATGTCCTGCTTCAAGGCGCAAGGCTTCCAGCGTGGCCTTGAGAGGCTCGTCTTCATTCAGGGCTTGCACGCTTTCATAACCGGTGCGCCCGAGATCGCAGGCGCGCAGCAGCACCATCGGCATGCCGTTGTCGATCAGCGTGGCATCCACCGCAATCGTCTGGCCGGTGGCATCGACGCCCACCGTCAACCGGTCCAGCGCGTTGCCGCTGGGAAGCAGGGCAGGGCAGACGGACCCCGCTGTATCCAGGAAATCGATCACGATGGGCGCGGCCGTACCGGGTACGCCATCGATGCGTGCATCGCCCGCGTAGTGTGGCTTGCCGCCGGGCGTGCGCATGGTGATGTCGCACACCATCCCGGTATTGCGGGTGAGCACCCTGGCGCGGGTGACATCGCCAGATGGCTTGAGCAAGCCGCACTCCACCGCGAACGGCAGCACGGCAGCCAGCATGTTGCCGCAGTTAGGCGTGGTGTCCACCGTATCCGTCCTGGGCTGCAGCTGCGCAAACAGGAACTCCAGGTCCGACTCGCCCGGCACGCCGCACCCCACGATGCCCACCTTGCTGGTCAGCGGATGCGCGCCACCCAGGCCGTCGATCTGCCGCGGGTCCGGCGAGCCCATAGCCGCCAGCAACACGCGGTCCCGCGCAGCGCTCTGCGCCGGCAGGTCCCTGGCCAGAAAGAACGGGCCGCGAGACGTGCCGCCGCGCATCAGGATGCACGGTACCGGCACGAGATCCGAAGCGATGAGGTCATTCATGGAACACGATCCGCGTACGTCGATGATGGGCGAGTATTGGCGCATAGCCCTTGCGGTGGGTTGCCTTCTGACCCGGCCAGTGTTCCAATCTTCTTATTGGCTTGGCGAAACGAAGGCACCACGAAGGCACCAACGACGGCACAACGAAAGCACAACGCCAGCGACATTCAGGCACCCGATGGATCTCTCCCCGATCAGCTTGCATCACCTCTATGTGTTTGCCGGCGTGGCCGCCGCAGGCGGCGTGCGGCGCGCAACCGAGACGCTGCACCGCGCCTCCTCGGCCATCGCGCGCTCGGTTGCCGCGCTGGAGACCAGCCTGGAGGTGGAGTTGTTCGAGCGCAAAGGGCGCGGCATGCTGCTCACGCGCGCCGGAGAAGAAGTGCTGCTGCGCGTGCAGCAGATCGACACCATCCTCAGAGAGGTCCGCGACGAAGCCATGCGGCTGCGCAGCCGGCATGGCGGCGCCGTCGCCAGCCTCGAATCCCTGTACAACGAGCGCCGGCTGGAGGTAGCCACCATGCTGGCCGAGGCGCACCACATGCCCAGCGTGGGCGCGGTGCTTGGCATTTCGCAATCCGCGGTCAGCCAGGCGGTGGCGCGGCTGGAGGAGATACTCGGGCAGCCGCTGTTCCTGCGCACCGCGCGCGGCATGATTCCTACGGACGTGGGCGATCGCTGGATGGTGCGGTTCGAGCGCGTGCTGGCGGAGCTGCGCCATATCAAGGCTGACGTTGCCGCGCTGAGCGGGGTGCTGGAGGGCGTGGTGACGGTAGGCGCGTTGCCACTCGGGCGCACGCAACTGCTGCCAGCCGCCATCGCCGGACTCCACGCGCGCCACCCGCGCCTGCGCTTTCGCTCGCTGGAAAGCCCTTATGAGGAGCTGACCGCAGGGCTGCTCAGCGGGCGCATCGACCTGATCCTTGGCGCCCTGCGGCCGGGTTCCGCCCAGGGCTTGACCATTGAGCCGCTGTTCGAGGACCGCATGGCGCTGATTGCCAGCGCCGCCCATCCGCTGGCCTCTAAACGGCGGCTCACCCTGCGCGATGTCGAGGCCTATCCGTGGGTGCTCTCCCGTGCCCGCTCACCGCTGCGTGAAGCGCTGGACGGCTACTTTGTGCAGCAGGGACGGCCCTTGCCGCAACCCTTCGTGGAAACCGGCGACCTGGCCCTGCTGCGCGGCCTGCTGTTGCGTGGCGAGATGATCACTGCCTTATCCGCCCACCAGCTTCACTATGAGATAGAGCAAGGATCGCTGTGCGTGCTCGATCTCCCCATCCCCGGCGTGAGCCGCCCCATCGGCATCACGACCCGGGCGGGCGCCCGGCTCTCGCCCGGCGCGGCTGCGCTGCTTGCCGAGCTGCGCGCCTGCAGCGCGGCCTGGCGCTAGCGTCCACGCCGCAGCCCATGCCCGAGCCCTCAGCCATCCGGGTGTCGATAAGCAGAAGGCAACGCCCCACCAGCCGAAAGCAATACAGGCAGACCGCCCGGATCGTAGACTAGCCTTGCCATGAACGTTGCGCTGGCGTGCACCCCCAGCATGGCGATTCTGGCCATTAGTCAGATGAACGATAAGAGCCCGCGTTCGGGTTCACCAGGAGACGGCATGACTGCACGGCCCCGGCTCGATATCCGAGCCCATATCAATGATCGAACAATGTCGAGCTACCAGTGGCTGTTGCTCGGCCTATGCTTCCTGATCGTCGCCACAGACGGCATGGATGTCGCCATCATGGGTTTCCTCGCCCCGGACATCACGCGCGAGTGGGGCATCTCCCGGGCCAGCTTCGGCATCGTGATGAGTGCCGCGCCGCTCGGCCTGGCCATCGGTGCGCTGCTGGTGGGCCCGCTGTCCGACCGCTTCGGCCGCAAGAAGCTGCTGATCGGCTCCATCGCGCTGTTCGGCGCATTCAACCTGCTGAGCGCGTTTTCCGACGGCATCGTGACGCTGTCGCTGCTGCGCTTTCTCACCGGCCTCGGCCTGGGCGCGGCCATGCCCAGCACCACCACGCTGCTCTCCGAATACGTGCCGGAACGCTCCCGCAGCACGCTGCTGGCCGCCATGTTCACTGGCTTCAACCTAGGCTCCGCGCTGGTCGGCTTCGGCGCCGCCGCGCTGCTGCCGCATTACGGCTGGCGCACGGTGCTGATGGTGGGCGGCGCGCTGCCGCTGGCCTGCCTGCCGATCTACATGCTGCTGATTCCGGAATCCGTGCGCTTCATGGTCGTGCGCAAAGCGGCCCCGGAGAAAATCGCCCGCACGCTGCGCCGCGTGTGCGGCGGCAGCTTCGCGGACAACACCGAGTTCACCATCAGCGAGCCACCGGTGCCCACTTCGCAACCCGTGCGCACGCTCCTGTCGTCAGGCTATCGCGGCATCACACTATCCCTTTGGCTCACCTACTTCATGGGCTTGCTGGTGATCTACCTGCTCAGCGGCTGGCTGCCGACCCTGATCAAGGACGCCGGGCTGCCGATTGAGCGCGCCGCCAACCTCACCGCGCTCTTCCAGCTGGGCGGCACGGTAGGCGCACTCGTGGTCGGGTTCTACATGGACCGCCGCGCCGCCAACAAGGTCATCGCGCTGGCCTACGTCTGCGGCGCCGCATGGATTCTGCTGCTGGCCTCGGGCAATGTGAGCTCCACGCTGTTTGCCTTCTACGTGCTGATGGCGGGCTTGTGCATGAGCGGCGCGCAGACCGGCCTGAACGCCTTCGCCCCCGGGTGCTATCCCACCCCGGTGCGCGCCACGGGCGTGAGCTGGATGCTGGGCATTGGCCGCTTTGGCAGCATTACCGGGTCCATGGCTGGCGGCGTGCTGCTCAGCCTGGGCTGGGGCTTCAGCGCGGTCATCGCCATCCTTGCCATCCCGGCCACCCTGGCCGCAGTATCGATCATTTCCACCAAGGTGCAGCAACGCGCCGCACTCGCCTGAGTCTTTAACATGGCCACTATCATCGGCGCCATCGCGTCATCCCACACGCCCACCATCGGCTTCGCGCTGGATGCGGGCAAGCAGCAGGATCCCGCCTGGGCTCCGATCTTTGCCGCATACGCGCCGGTCAGTGAATGGTTGGCCGCTGCCAAGCCGGATGTCCTGGTCATGGTCTACAACGACCATGTGACATCCTTCTTCTTCGATCACTACTCCGCTTTCGCGCTGGGCATCGGCGAGTCCTACGCCGCCGCCGATGAAGGCGGTGGCCCGCGCGCGCTGCCCGCCATCGGGGGCCATGCCGGGCTGTCCCGGCACATCGGCGCATCGCTGATGGCCGATGAGTTCGACATGTCCTTCTTCCAGGACAAGGCACTCGACCACGGCTGCTTCTCGCCCCTGTCTGTCCTGCTGCCGCATGGCGACGGCTGGCCGGTCAAGATCGTCCCGCTGCAAGTCGGCGTGCTGCAGTTCCCGGCGCCGTCCGCACGCCGCTGCTACAAGCTGGGGCAGGGGCTGCGCCGCGCCATCGAGAGCTACCCGGAAGACCTGCGCGTGGCCATCGTGGCCACCGGCGGGCTCTCGCATCAGGTGCACGGCGAGCGCGCCGGATTCAACAACACGCCGTGGGATCACCGCTTCCTGGACCTGTTCGAATCCGACCCCGAGGCGCTGCTGGAGATGACGCACGCCGACTACGCCAGGCTGGGTGGCTTCGAGAGCGCCGAGGTGGTGATGTGGATGATCATGCGCGGCGCCATGTCCAACCGCATGCACCGCATCCATCGCGACTACTACCTGCCATCCATGACCGGCATCGCGGTAGCCGTCTACGAGAACGAAGCCTGCACCGATCCCGAGCGCCTCGCAGCGCGCGCCGAACGCCAGCGCGAGCATATCGGCCACCAGTTGCGCGGCATCGAAGCGCTGGAAGGCACCTATCCCTTCACGCTGGAAACCAGCGTGCGAGCCTATCGCATCAACCGCTACCTGCATCAACTGGTGCAGCCGGACTTCCGCGTGCGCTTCCTGGCTGAGCCGGCCGCCACGTACGACGAAGCCGGGCTCACCGCGCAGGAACGCGATATGATCACCCAGCGCGACTGGCGCGGGATGATCCATTACGGCGTGATCTTCTTCCTGCTGGAGAAGCTAGGCGCCGTCAGCGGCGTCTCTAACCTCCATATCTACGCCGCCATGCGTGGCGAAACGCTGGCGGATTTCCAGAAGACCCGCAACGCGCCGGGTGCGCTTTACTCGGTGAGCGGGGCAGCTGCCAAAGCCGCCAGATCCGCTAAAGCCGGTCTGGGCGACGCCTGGCAAAGCCCAGCCGAGCAACCAGACGCAGCGGCGCCCGCCGCCAAGCCAGACTAAAGCTAGCGGCCGAGCCGGCCGCTTCCTTTTCGCTTTCCCTGCGTTTTGACCCCCGCCGTGCTTTCGCACGGTGAGGTCTGCTGTTGCCTAAATAATGGTGCTTCAGACTTTCCTGTGGGTCGATTCATCGCGGGGCCAAATCCAGCGCTGCCGTAGCTCCCCTCTCCCCCGTCCCCTCTCCCATTTCATGGGCGAGGGGTGCAAACCAGCGCATTGCTTCCGGCAGCTCGCACCCGAATGCAGTACCCACACGAAAGTCAGAAGCAACCAGAAAATTCCACGGTGCGCTACATCATCACCAAGAACCTGTCGATCGACTCCATCCAAGGCTTCCAGCCCAGCGCCTGGCAGAACCGCATCGTCCAGGTCTGCGAGCTGCTCGATGCCAGCTACGTCGACCTCGACGCGTTCCGCGCCAAGGGCGGCAAGATGCTGATGTTCCGTTCTCCCGCTTCTACCTGATCCCCGGCTTTGGTCACGGCAGCGGGCAGTTCCAGAGCAGAGCGGACTGGCTGGCGGCATTGGATACGTGGGTGGTGAATGGCACGGTGCCGACGCAGTTGGTGGCTACGGATGGCAACTCAGGCACCACGACCACGGCTACCAATGGGCGTACGCGGCCGATTTGCCTGTACGGCACGTATCCGAAGTACACCGGGCCGGCTAGCCCGACGCAGGCGCAGCAGAATGACGCGGCTAACTTTACTGGTACGGTGAGGGCTAGTTAAGCGGGGAGGGGCTGGCCCATGCAATGTGGGCCGGGGTGGCTACCCCTGCTTTTTGATGGAAAGCGCATGTACGGCGCTATGTGACTAGGCGCGCAATAGCGCCGCAAATCTGATCGATTCGCTGCCAGGATCGGCCGCAAGCTCACAGCTTTCCATCGGTTACTGGTAGTGCCCTTGGCCGTGAAATCTACTCAAAATGCCCACTCGCAGTGGCCAGCCTCGGCAATGGTCTACTATGGCCCTCTCTCACTAGAGCTACGTACCCATGAAATTTGTCGGCTTTGATCCAGGAGGAAAGAGTGCGTTCGGATGGTGCGTCGTCACCTTTGACCATGGCGCAACAAGTTGTGTAGGCGGCGTCGCCAGCCATGCCGAAGAGGCATTCCAGGATGTCACGAAGGTTATCAAGGTGCCACCGGTTGCCGTGGGCATCGATGCCCCCCTTTTCTGGGTACCCACAGAAGACCGGCGGGCCGATAGAGAGGTGCGTAAGCTGGTTCGCGCCGCGGGCGGACACAGTGGCACTGTCGCGCACGTCAATTCGCTGCGGGGCGCCTGCCTGGCGCAAGGCATTCTGATCGCAAGGATGGTGGCCCAGCTCTGGCCGGAGACAGCCGTCACTGAAGCCCATCCGAAGGCGCTTCTGAAGGTGTGCGAGGCGGCAAGGAAGTTTGCTGAGAGCCGCGATTTGTCAGGCGTGATGGAACACACGAGGGACGCGGCGCTTGCCGCATTTGCCGCGTATGCATTGGCTATCTCCGTCGACGGCTGGCACGATCTCGCGCTGTCCGAATCCTCGCCTTTTTTTCCGGCGGGCTCACCCGCCCACTACTGGTTTCCACAGCGACAACTCTGATACGGTGCATCGATCAACCGGTCCGCGCCGCCTCCGCGCGTGATGTCAGAAAAGTCAGGTAGGCTGCGATCAGCAACAGGGCTACGCTCGCTTCGAAGGTGCTTTGGTAGCCGCTGCTGTCGAACAGCAAGCCCCCCACGGTAGAGCCTATGGCAATGGCAAGCTGGACAACGGCCACCATCAGCCCGCCGCCGGCCTCGGCGTTCTGCGGAAATGTCCTGGCCACCCAGCCCCACCATCCTACGGGCGCTGCGGTGGCAACCAGCCCCCAAAAACCCAGGAGTGCAACGACGGCAGTCATCCAGCCTCCAAAAGCGATCAATGCCACGGCGATGGCCGCCATCAAGATCGGTATGGCAATCAGCGTCTGGTAGAAGCGCCGCTGGAGTACCGTGCCGATGAGCGCGGTGCCGATGAAGCCTGCAACACCGATCAGCAGCAGAATGAGCGAGAGCGCGGATACGCCAACCCGCGTCACCGTTTCCAGGAACGGCCGCAGGTAGGTGAACAACGTGAACTGTCCCATGAAGAAGAGGCCAGCACCGAGCATCCCCAAGGTCACCACCGGATTCCTAAATAGCGCGAAGACGTTGCCGGAGCTGGAGCCGGCGCCGGCGCTACGCGGCTCCACGCGCATGGACGGCAGGCTGATCCATTGCCACGCCAGCGCGATCAACGCTACCGGCACCAGGCAAAAGAAGGCGCCACGCCATCCAATGACCGCACCCAGGTAGCTGCCTAGCGGCGCGGCCACCACCGTGGCCAGTGCGTTGCCGCCATTGAAGATGGCCAAGGCGCGCGGCACGTGACTGGCTGGAACGAGCCGCATGGCTGTCGCCGCCGACATGGACCAGAACCCGCCTACGACCACGCCAATGAGCGCACGGCCTGCCATGTAGGTGAAATAGCTCGAAGCCATCGCGACGACCGCGCCTGACAGGGTCATTACGCCCGTCAGCCCCAGCAGCAGTGTCTTGCGATTCATGCTGCCGGCAAGCGTGGAAATGAACAGGCTCGTCACCACAGCGAATGCGCCGGAGATCGCGATACCTTGCCCCATCATCCCCTCGGTGACATGGAGATCCGCAGCCATGGGCGTCAGCAGGCTGACGGGCATGAATTCCGAGGCGATCAGCGCAAAGACGCACAGCGTCATCGCAAAGACGCCGCTCCAGAACGCCGGCTGCTCCCCAGCCTCTCGTTGGGTGGAGGTTTCGCCCGCAGGGGCGGTACAAACGTTCGTTGTCATGACATTGAAATTGACTTTCTCATGCCCTGTATCTTCGCGAACGCAAGCCACCGTGACTAGCTAATGAATACTTAAATGGGATATAAGCTAGGCTACTGAATATGCCTTGGGAGACTGCGCCGTGGCCAGACGCAACCTCAACGATCTCTTGGCCTTCGTCACCGTGGCGCGCGAAGGCAGCTTCACCCGTGCCGCTGCTGCGCTGGGTGTGACGCAATCGGCCCTGAGCCAGACCATTCGCGGATTGGAGGAGCGATTGCAGATCCGGCTGCTCACGCGCACCACGCGCAGCGTTTCACCAACCGTAGCGGGCGAACGGCTGATGCAGGCCATCGGCCATCGCTTCGACGAGATCGAGGCGGAGCTCGATGCCTTGACCGAATTGCGCGAGAAGCCCGCCGGCACCGTGCGCATCACCTGCGGTGACAACGTGCTACACAGCATTTTGCTGCCCAAGCTCACGCCGCTGCTGCGCGAGTATCCGGACATCAAGCTGGAGTTCGACGTGAACTACGGCTTCCGTGACATCGTGGCTGACCGGTTCGATGCCGGCGTACGCCTGGGTAACACCATCGACAAAGACATGATTGCCGTGCCTATCGGCCCACCGTTGCGTCTGGCGGTGGTGGCTTCGCCGGAATATCTTGCTGCTCACCCCATCCCCAGGACGCCAAATGACCTGACGGCGCACCGCTGCATCAATCAGCGTATGGCCACATCCGGCGGGTTGTACGTTTGGGATTTCGAGCGCCGAGGCCGCCGGGTGAACGTACGCGTCGATGGTCAGCTGATCTTCAACACCGCACAGCCCCAGGTGGACGCGGCGCTGGCCGGGCTGGGTATCACCCTGCTGCCCGAAGATGAGTTGATGCAGCATATCGAAGCAGGCCAGCTAGTGCGCGTGCTGGAGGACTGGTGCCCGAAATTCGAGGGCTACCACCTGTACTACCCCAGCAGGCGCCAGCCCTCGCCGGCGTTTTCGCTGGTGGTGCAAACGCTGCGCATCGTTGGCCCTGGTGCGACAAGTGGGACAAGGCATTGAGCAATCAGCAATCAGCAATCCGCCGGTTGAATCCCCAGTCAGGCGCGCTCATTCGGCTATGATGCTGGCTCTGGCGATACCGGAAACTACGCGTCATGGCGAGGAAATTCGGGTTTGTCCCGGTACAGTATTCGCGCTCGTTGTCGATATGCAGTGTAGGCACCGCCCCCCTCAATTCGCCCGATCTGCTGTCATGGTCAAACATACGCATCCCAGCCGTCGTAAGCGTTTCCCGATGTGGGTTGGCTGCGCATTCACGCTCGTCGATGTCGTTGCAAGCCATCGCAGCCCGGACGCCACCATGCCTCGCCATCGGTTCCTTCGCGATGCAAGTTCCAGCGGTTCGCTTTCCACTGCGTCAAAAGTGCCTGCTGAAGCACGGCTAATCCATCCCGAATCCGCAAAGTGAATCACCAAGCGCGACGCATTGGGTTTGCCGCCCTGCTAACGGGCCTGGTCAGCCTTCTTTTATTGTTCTTGCCCGGTTGCCAACAGCAAGACAACGCTTCGCCAGGCGCGGCCGTGCCCGCCAGGACCGCCATTACCGCGTTGATATGGGCGCCAGACTGGCCGGAGGAGATGCTCCAGATTGCGGCTGAATTCAGCAAGCTCAATCCAGACGTCCGCGTGGATGTGCAGTTCATGATTGGCAATTCGGTCGAGGAGAATATCAAGCCCCGGATCGCCTCTGGCAACTTGCCGGATCTGGTGAGTGTCAACCCGAACGCCTATGCGGCTGAATTGGCCGATCAAGGCATCCTGACAGATGTGAGCACCACATCGGCATGGAACAACATGCTCAGCCCGCTCAAGGGGGACTGGACCAGTCGCCAATCCAAGCGCTTTGGCATATCCGGCGGCGTGGCGACAACGCTGATCTACTACAACAAGGCACTGTTCGCGAAAGCTGGGATCAAGGAACTGCCAACCAATTTCCACGAGTTCCTGATGGTTTGCGAGCAGCTGAAGCTTGCGGGCTTCACACCCATCATGTGGAGCGGCGGCTTCCCGAACATGCTCGGCAACGGCCCCTTCAGCTTTGGCTTTGCCAACAACGTGGTGGCGCGCGAGCCAGCCTGGAAGCAGAAAATCGGCGATGGCACGCTGGACCTGAACACGCCTCAGGTAGCCGATATCTTTGCCAGTATTGCGCTGATGCCGCAACGCGGCTACGTGCAAGACGCCTTCATGGCGACGGATTACGATGAGGGCATACGGTTGTTCAAGGAGGGCAAGGTCGCGATGGCTTTTCACGGCAGTTGGGCGGCTGGCCATTTGCTGCACGGCAACCCTTTCGAGGTTGGCGTGTTTATTCCACCCTGGAACGCGCCCGGCAAGCGTGTGGTGCCTGTGATCGGCAGCGAAACCGGGTTTGCGGTGTGTGACACGCCCAACAAGGCCGCAGCCATGCGCCTACTCGAATTCATTGCCGGGAAAGGCTTCTCCATTCTCCAAAGAAAACGCCAGAACATCCCCCCATTCAAGCAAGCCGCGGGCACGCTCGTGAGCGATCAGAAGATGGTCGACTACACAAACATGGTCAGCCGCTATCCGGTGACCGCCAGCCCATACTATTCGGTTCTACCCTCCAACTCGATCGAGCAGCTTCATCACTTGATGCAGGAAGTGCTGACCAGAAAGATCACGCCCAGACAGGCCGCCAAACTTCTCGACGCGTCCGTCAAGAATGAAGCGAAGATGCATTACAAATGAGCTCAATCCTAGGTTCGCTGCGAAGCGCCTTCGCCTATCTCTCGCTGGACCTGCTGCGCCGTGTCGAGATTCGCTACCGGCTGATGACCGCGTTCATCCTGCTGTCGCTGATACCGATACTGATCTCGGGCTACATATCGTATGTAGAGTCGACCGCCGCGATCAAGCAGAAGGCCGAGGTATTCTCCAAGGAGATGGTCAAGCAGGTCTCCAAGAACATCGCGCTGCGCATGGAGCAGGTCGAGACGGAGAGCAGCCTTCTTGTCCTGTCCGATCGCGTTCAAAATGCGCTGACAAACGTGGTCAATGGCAGCGCAGAGGAGCAGAACGAGGCACGCCAGGATATGACCCGGCTGCTCCTGCAGCACTACGGGTCGGTTGACTTCATCAACCAGAAGTACCTGCTCGACAAGAACAACCGGATCCTGGACACCCAGGCGTTCGCGCAACTGACCCGGGGCGTGATGCGTCTGGTCAAGCAGGCGCCCGATCGGAATGGCCGGCCTTACTGGGGCAGCTACGACAACGGTGTTGGGCAACAAAACCTCGGGATGGTGCGTGCCATCATCGGCAAGAGCAACAATCGGCGGATCGGCACGCTGGTCCTGGTCATTCGCCCCGAACAGTTCTCGACCATCTTCAATGACGTCGCCTTGGGGAGCGGAACGGAGATTTACGTGCTCGATGCCCGCAGCAACAAGCTGGTTGTCCGCACCGACGGCATTTCCACGAACACCGACGGGACGGCCGAGCCCGACCTGATCAGGAAGATCGCGAGCAACGGGCTAAACGGGGAGTCCAGTGGCTTCGTCGACTTCGAGGACAAGCGCGAGGGGCGCTACCTTGCCGCGTACACAGGCATTCCCGGCACGACATGGATCGTGGTCAGCACAATCCCGGAAAAGAAACTGACGGCGGAGGCACAGTCCGTGCGCAATCAGATCGTGCTGGTTGGCATCTCGGGTTTCCTGCTTTCCATCTTCCTGGCCTACTTTATTTCCCACAGCATTTCGGCACCGCTCAGAGAGCTGGTGCGAAAGATGCACGACACCGGCAACGATACGGGCGCCGAGGCGCCGGCGCCAGCGCGCACCGATGCTGGCGGCAGGGATGAACTAGGCCGGCTCGCGCAGCGTTTTGAAAGAATGAGTGGGGCCATCAAGCAGAAGATCCAGAAGATCAACGAGATCAACGCCTCCCTGGAGCAGACCGTCGACCAGCGAACCGCGGAGCTCGTCACCAAGGAGCAGGAGTCGCGAACGTTGATCGAGAACTCGCCGGACACCATTACCCGCTACGACCGAGACCTCCGCCGCACTTACGCCAATCCCGCCTTCTGTAAATCGGCAGGGTGCAGCCTAGCCGAGTCGCTCGGCAAGCGGCCATCGGAAGTCCCCGGCGGCGCCAATGCGCTGATCTACGAGCAGAAGATAGCCGAAACCATTGCAAGCGGAAAAAGTGGGCAAATGGAGCTGAGATGGGTCAGCAGGGATGGACAGGAACACTGCACCCATATCCGCCTGACGCCAGAGATCGACCGCTCGGGCAAGGTGAACTCGGTGCTGGCCGTGGGGCGTGATCTGTCGGACCGGATGGCATTCGAGGCGACGATCTGGAAACAGGCCAATTTCGATGCGCTGACCCATCTTCCGAATCGCCAGATGTTTCACAGCCGGCTCGAGCACGAAGCCAGCCTGGCGCATCGCTCCGAGCAGCGCATGGCCCTGATGCTGATTGACCTGGATCGCTTCAAGGAGGTCAACGACTCCCTGGGACACGACACAGGAGACATCCTGCTGATCGAGGCGGCCAGGCGCATCATTTCGTGCGTGCGCGAATCGGACATCGTCGCTCGCCTTGGCGGTGACGAGTTCACCGTCATTCTGCCCAACACGGGCGATACCGAAAGCATTGAACGCATCGCAAAGGCCATCATCCACAAGCTGGCCGAGCCCTTCGCGCTCGGCGCGGATGAGGCTTTCATTTCCGCCAGCGTCGGCGTCACGCTTTACCCCGACGACACCAGCGAGCTGGACGTCCTGTTCAAGAATGCCGACCAGGCCATGTACGCGGCCAAGAACGCCGGGCGCAATCGTTTCAACTACTTCACGCCCGACTTGCGCGTGGCGGCGGAAAAGCGCCTGCGTCTCACCAGCGATCTGCGCGCCGCCCTGCCTGGCGGGCAGTTCCAGGTCTACTACCAGCCCATCGTTGACCTGGCGACAGGGGAAATCCGCAAAGCCGAGGCCCTGATCCGCTGGTTGCACCCTGAGCGCGGCACGATCAGTCCGCTGGATTTCATTGCGCTGGCCGAAGACACGGGGCTCATCGTGCCGATCGGGGATTGGGTGTTCAAGCAGGCCGTGCATCAGGCCCGTCAATGGCGCAACCGATTCCATCCGTCTTTCCAGATCAGCGTCAACATGTCGCCGATGCAGATTCGGCAAGACAGCCAGGTTTGTGCGCAATGGTCCGACTATCTCATGCGGGAAGGGATGCCGGGGCAGAGCATGGTGGTTGAAATCACGGAGGGCCTGCTGCTGGACGCTGAACTGAACAAGAAGCTGCTGACCTTCCGCGATGCGGGAATCGGCGTCTCGATCGACGACTTCGGCACCGGTTACTCGTCCCTGGCCTATCTCAAGCGCTTCGACATCGATTACCTCAAGATCGACCGCTCATTCGTGCAGAACCTCGGCTCCGACGGCGACAATCAGGCGCTTTGCGAGGCCATGGTCATGCTGGCTCATAAGCTGGGATTGAAGGTCATTGCCGAGGGCGTGGAGACGACGGAGCAACGCGATTTCCTCGTCGCCGTGGGTTGTGATTTTGCCCAAGGCTATTTGTATTCGGAGCCGGTTCCGCCCGATCGGTTTGAGGTGCGGGTATGGCCGAATGTCGAGGAAACGATTTAATCCGAACCCCCGAGCAAAAATCGAACGGCATCGCGCCACCAGCCACCGTCCACCCGCCCAAACCAATCGTTGTGCTCGGCATCAGGCAGTACGCACAATAGCCGAGGCGCTATCAGCCCCTTGTGCAACGCCACGCCAAAGCGCGCCGGGACGATGCTGTCGCGCTCCGCAACCACCACCACAACCGGCCGGTCGAACCGCGCCAGGTTGGCCGCGCTGTCATAGCGGTCTCGCAGCAGCCACGACACCGGCAGCCAGGGATAGTGGTAGCCAGCAACATGTTGCAGCGTGTCCCACGGCGTGATCAGCATCAGGCCTGCTGTCTTGTCCCGCTGGCGCGCTGCGGCCGCGGCCGCAACGCCAGCCCCCAGCGATTCGCCGATCACCAGCAGCGGGGCGCCGTATTGGCGATAGGCCTGCGCGATGATCTGCTCGGCATCGGCCACCAGGCTGGCTTCGCCCAACGGCCCCGGGCGCGGTCCGTAGCCCGGGTACTCGGCAAGAATCACGCGCACGCCCTGGGGCGCCAGCGCTGCGGCGTAGGCTCGACGGTGGCCGGCATGTCCGGCATTGCCATGGAACACAATCGCGGTGGCACGTACCGGCCCGGCGGGCTCGGCCACCAAGCCCTTGAAGTCTTGCGAAGACGGCCACGCCTTCAGCCCGCCAGCAAGCAACTCCGGCAACGCCGCCTTGGCCGGAAAATACAGGAACTGGTCTTGCAGCGCCGCAAGGGCAGGGCACGGCAGAAGACAGCCGAGCCATAGCGCAAGCCCGGCAGTCTTCACCGCGATGCCCATCCCGGCATCGCGGCATTGCGGCCGCCTCTCAGTCCACGCCGTTGCCATGCGCCTTATGCTGCGACGCCATCACCTGCTGCTGGGCGGGTGGCACGGCTTCATAGTGACTGAGCTGGATCGTGTAGTTGCCGTGGCCGCCTGTGATGCTGTTCAGGCGCGACTGATAGTCGTTCAACTCCGACAGCGGCACCTGTCCCGCCACCAGAACGCTGTTGCCTGCCGCGGTGCGCGTGCCACGCACCTGGCCGCGCTTGGCGGAAAGGTCGCTGATGATGTCGCCCATTGCCGCCTCGGGCATCGTCACCTCGATATCCACGATCGGCTCCAGCACGCTCGGCCGCGCCTTGAGCACGGCCTCGATAAAGGCCTTGCGCCCCGCAGCCGCGAAAGCCACCTCCTTAGAATCCACCGAATGGCTCTTGCCGTCGAACACGGTCACGCGCACGTCCTGCATCGGAAAGCCCGCCAGCGGCCCGCTCTCCAGCACCTGGCGGATGCCCTTTTCCACAGCGGGAATGAACTGGCCCGGAATCGCACCCCCCTTGACCGCATCGACAAACTCGAAGCCCGCGCCGCGTGGCAGCGGCTCCACGCGCAGCTGCACCTCGCCAAACTGGCCGGCGCCGCCCGTCTGCTTCTTGTGGCGATGATGCCCCTCCGCCTTGCCGCCGATGGTTTCGCGATAAGCGATCTTCGGCGGCCGCGTCACCACCTCCAGCTTGTACTGGCCGGTCAGGCGCTCCAGCGCGCAGCGCAGCTGCAGCTCGCCCAGGCCAAGCATCACCGTCTCATTGGTGCCCGCCGGGTGCTCGATGCGCAGGCAGGGGTCTTCCGCGCCAAGCTTCTGCAGGACCTCCGACAAGCGCTGCTCGTTGCCGCGGCGCGCCGGCTCGATCGCCAGGCCGTAGATCGGGGTAGGGAAATCGAGCGGGGCCAGGTGGATGTTGCCGTCCTCGCTGGCATCATGCAGCACGGCATCAAAGGCGATCTCATCGATCTTGGCCACGGCGCAGATATCGCCCGGCCCGGCCTGCGGCACCTCAACGCGCTCCTTGCCCTGCAGCATCAGCAGATGCGCCACCTTGAACGGCTGGCGCGCATCGCCGATAAACAGCAGGCTGTCGCGCGTGACCGTGCCCTGGTGGATGCGGAACACAGCCATCTTGCCCAGATACGGGTCCATCGTGATCTTGAAGACATGCGCCAGCACATGCTTGTCCGGCACCGGCTCCGCGCGGATCGCCACCCGGCGCTCGCCCGCATCACGATAGAACAACGGCGGATTGCCCTCGGCCGGGTTCGGCAGCAGCCGCACAAACACATCGAGCAGCTCCGCGACACCAGCCCCGCTGGCCGCCGAAGTAAAGCAGATCGGCACCAGGTGGCCCTCGCGCAGCGCCCGCTCGAACGGCGCATGCAACTGCTCCGGCGCAATCTGCTCGCCCTGCTCCAGATACAACTCCATCAGCTTCGGATCGATTTCCACCACCTGATCCACCAGCGCCTCGTGCGCCGACGCCACCGACAGGAAATCCGCCTCGCCAGCCGGGTTAAAGAAACAATCCACCACCTCGCCGCCGCGCCCCGCCGGCAGGTTGATCGGCAAGCACTCCTTGCCGAACGCCTCCTGGATATCGGCCAGCAGCTTGGGCAGATCCACCTTCTCCTTGTCGATGCCGTTGACCACGATCATCCGGCACAACTTGCGCGCCTGCGCCCAGGCCATCATGCGCCGCGTCGTCATCTCGATGCCCGTCTGCGCGTTGATGACGATGGCAGCCGTCTCCACCGCCGCCAGGGCGCTCATCGACAGCCCGGAGAAATCCGGATAGCCGGGCGTGTCCAGCAGGTAGATGCGGGTATCTCGATAGTGGAGGTGGGCCGCCGCGGTGGTGAGCGAGTGGTGGTACTTGCGCTCCAGCGGATCAAAATCGCAGACCGTGGTGCCGCGCTCCACGCTGCCAGGCATGTGCAGCGCACCTCCCTTGTGCAGCAGCGCCTCCACCAGGGAGGTCTTGCCGCACCCCGCGTGCCCCAGCAGGGCGACGGTACGAATTGCATCGGGACTATAAAGCATGGTCGCCCTCGTCCGGCAATGGCAGTGAGATCATTATTGGCGATATGGGGTGGGAACGCCATGTGGGGTGAATCCGGATCTGGGGTGGGGTGGGGACGGTGTGGGTGGTGGGGGTGCGGGGAGGGGGGGCTGGGTGCAGGAGTCTCTTTTTATGGTGCGCTGCGCAATGACTGGTTCGTTCCTGAGATTCACTTGGCGATGCCGTCGTCACGGGGTCGCTGCGGTTTCTGCTGCCAGCAGGTTCGCGTCGCGGGTGAGTCGCCAGCGTCCGTCGGGGTCTTTGCGCAGGATGGTGAGCGTGTAGCCGGAGCGGTGCATGGCGGGGCTGCCGTCAGGCGGCGTGACGGTCATGCGGATGTGGTTGCGGAGGTGGGCCTAGTTGCTTAGGACTTCCAGGATGTCGTAGGTGCCGTCGATCTGGACGTTCTTCATGCCTTCGGAGGCTGCGGCGAACTCCTTCTTGCCGAAGGGCGGCTGGCCGGGGAGCATGAAGATGACGTCGTCGGTCATTAGGTCCAGGACTGTGGGGAGGTCGCCGGATTTGGTGGCGGTGAACCATGTGTTGACTACGTCGCGGATGGCGCTTTCGTTCTGGGGTCATTCTTCTTGCTCCTGTAAGGGTCAAGCCAGGGCAGTCCGTCGAAACACTGCGAATAGACGGCAGCTACCGCCATCGGCCACGCACGGCCACTCAGATTTGCTCGCTGCCGTCGGTTTGCGAATGAGCATCGGGCGTTCCGACCGGCGCGCTCGAGTTGCGCTCGTCCTCATCCGCTAAAATCATATCCGACGCTACTTCGAGCGAAAGAGCTTGCCCTCGCCCTTGGTCGCCACGATCACAATCAAAGTCAAGCCACTCAGGAGCCCACTCGGTGAAAAGAGAAAAGAAATACGTCGACACTAGGTTCAGCGTAGAAGTGTTGCGCGAAGCTATGAGCGCAGTAATGGCCAGGGCAGCGGCGGCCAAGGTGGCAGTCGACCTTACTCAACTATCCGTCGATCACGGCGACTCGATCTGGCATTACGACAGCGTTGATGAGTTTTTTGCAGATTTCCGGAGCTTTTTTGGTGACGCATCCTTCTCGATTTACGGGAATGGCTTTGATCTCACTGTTTTCTATTCGAAACAGAACACCAATGTAAACATGAGGGCACCCTCTCGCGCTGATATCGTGGCGGTGTTCGAGGTCTTCGAGAAGCACGCGGCTCAGTCAAAGCTGCCACCGGCACCCGTACCTGTACCCGAAACTTCACCGCCAGTGGTCTTTATCGGTCATGGTCGCAGTCCCATGTGGCGTGATCTCAAGGATCACCTGCAAGACAAACATGGTATTCACATTGAGGCCTACGAAACGGGCGCTCGTGCGGGTCACACAATCCGGGACATTCTCGAAGATATGATCAAGAGGAGCTCATTTGCGCTTCTCGTCTTGACCGGCGAAGATGAGCAGGCCGATGGCGAATTAAGAGCTCGTCAGAACGTCATTCACGAGGCAGGCCTCTTTCAAGGTCGGCTGGGCTTCGCTCGAGCAATTCTGCTGCTGGAAGAGGCGGTCGAGGAGTTTTCGAATGTGCAAGGTGTGCAGTACATCCGCTTCTCCAAGGGAAAAATCAAGGAGACCTTTGGTGAGGTGCTGGCCACTCTCCGACGCGAGTTCTCGCAGTAAATCTAAATGGACATAGATAACAAGCGCTCGACACAGGAGATTCACACAAGGCGTCCGCGTTTTCTGACGGGGTGGCGGCGGGCTCCCCGTTTGCGGATGTCCTTTTGATTCAACCGGTCGATGCAACACACTGAAGACTGCGTGAGCAGTGAGGGGTCTTGCAAATGAAGCAAGGGCGTCGTATCTACTACACGGAAAGCCAGAGGGCGGCTGATGTGGGAGCGTTGGCAGAAGGGCGAATCTCTTCAGCATATCGCCCAACTGTTCGATCGTAACCATTCATCCGTACAACGGATTCAGGCGGAATCCGGCGGCATTCAACCAGCGCAACGACACCGCTCCAGGTTGGCGTTGACGCTCCCCGAGCGAGAGGAGATATCGCGCTCAATGGTTGCTGGTCTCTCGATCCACTCGATAGCAGCCCGGCTCGGACGAGCACCTTCGACCATTAGCCGGGAGCTCGCGCGCAACGGTGGGGGCCAGGGCTATCGGGCGAATCGGGCTGATCAGCTTGCCTGGGAGCGGGCCCGCCGGCCATAAGTATGTAAGCTCTTCAGGAACCGAGCGCTGGCGCGCGTTGTGTCGGACAAGCTGCGGATGCTGTGGTCTCCTGAGCAGATTGCCGGTTGGCTCAAACATGCATACGCGGTCAACAAGGACTACAGGGCGTCACACGAGACTATCTACGTAGCCTTTACATACAGGCCCGTGGCGCGCTAAAAAAGGAGCTGCTGGAGCACCTACGGCGCTCTTGAGCCATGCGTCGTTCGCGCCATCACATGCAAAAGACGGACGACCACGGCAGGATTTGTGACACGGTGTCGGTCAGTGAACGGCCTTCCACGGCCGAGGACCGCGCAATACCCGGTCACTGGGAAGGCGGCCTGCTGTGTGGTAGCGGGAGCAGCCAGATCGTGACCCTCGCCGAACGCCAGATGCGCTACCTTATGCTGGTGAAGATTGCCAGCAAGGATAGCGAGACGGTCGTCAATGCACTCATCAAGCATGCGTGTAAATTGCCGCAGGAACTCTACAAATCGCCTACCTGGGATCGGGGATCCGAGATGGCGGAGCACAAGCGTTTCACCGTGGCCACGGACATCAAGGTCCACTTCCGCGATCCTCAGTATCCGTGGCAACGCGGCTCGAACGAAAACACGAATGGCCTTCTGAGACAGTACTTCCCCAAAGGGACCGATCTCTCTGTCTATTCGCAAGCCAAGCTCAATGCCGTAGCGAGGCGGCTCAATGAGCGCCCGCGAAAGACACTACACTTCGATACACCGGCTGAACGATTCCATCAATCCGTTGCGTTGACCGGTTGAATCCCCAGCTGGGAGCAGCCATTATATGTTGATTAGCATATAAAATTGACCCGCTAGGCCCTTGTTGGTCAGGTTTACATGGAAATAAACACCCGGGCCACACGGTGTGCTGACCTATTAAAGAACTTCAACGTTTCTGATGATTCTATCGAGCGACATGAAAGACATTGAGTTGGCGTCGGCGGCTCGCACCACTTCTGGCGCAACGCCGTATTGTGCAAGCTTTCGGACCATGTCGCTGATGATGGCAATCGCCTCAGCTCTGCCGAGCAGATTTTTCCGGCGCTTTTCGACGTCCTTAGCAAATTTTGAAATCAACTCTTCAGATTCCGATTTTCCATTCTTTTCGTTCTTCTTCAGAATAGTCAATAACGAATTGCAAGCAGACTCGGCATCGATAAATATGCGATCGGCAAAGGAAATATGAAGGTTGTCGCAGCACTTTGAAAGTCCGCTGAGGTAAATGCGCGCATTCTCAACCATCAAAGAACTAGTCTCAGATTGATCACTCAGCGCATACGCAGCGAGGAGTGCGTTCTCCGATCTGTGTCGCAGTATTCCTTCGCACACACCCCATTCGAAATAAAAACCGCGATGGCTCGGATTTGAACCGAAATTTCGGAAGAGCTGGACGGCATCATCAGCGTTCCCCTGTCGCCGATAAAGAGATGCGAGCTTGGTGACCAGGTGAAAGGATGTATCAGTTTCGTAGACTTTGCGCGCGATGTCGATCGCAAGTCTTGTTTTGCCAGACAAGAATAGCTTCTCTGTCATTTCAAAACGCCAAAAAGCCAAGTCAATGACTTGTTCGGTTTTAGAGCGCATAACTTCGGAAGTTGCGAGATCGATGTAGTAGTGAGAGATATCCTCGCTAAATTTTGTTTCAAGCACCTCGATTAGAGCGGCGGCAATATACTTATGCCGAGTAAAAATGCTTGTCGACGTGCTAGTGGCGGCAGCCTCCCTGCCGAGTTGCCGAAGGACCTCGCTCTGCAACTTCGGGATCGATAGCCCCAAAAGCCCAGCGAGGGCGGCGAAGTTGAGCTTGTCGAACCCTTCGACGTGCATTGCAGCGATATAGCCGAGCACATCTTTCAGAGTGAGTCCATTCGGCAGATCAACCTCTGCCAGTCTCTCGAGCATTGTTTGGGCATGTTCCAGTAAATCGTTGCCGTGGCGGGACATCAAGAGTGCACCGAAAAAGGCGTCCGTATTTCCTTTCGACTCCTTCTTGGCGTAGAAACGCAGCTTCTCTGCGCGCTGATCTTCTGGTAGCAGTGCCAGTT
The DNA here is from genome assembly GCF_059421605.1 of Cupriavidus sp. GW821-FHT02F09. Classification (NCBI taxonomy): domain Bacteria; kingdom Pseudomonadati; phylum Pseudomonadota; class Betaproteobacteria; order Burkholderiales; family Burkholderiaceae; genus Cupriavidus; species Cupriavidus sp. GW821-FHT02F09. The sequence continues at coordinate 54,195 of NZ_JBWKVH010000006.1, read as the reverse complement.
CCTCGCCTAGCCCCTTGCTTCCATAATTTCCCCAAGACTTAACAATGAGATCTGCGTCTCTAAGGCTAAGATCTTTCAGGATCTCTTCCTTGAATTTCGCCTTAAATGTCCAAGCCAAGCTCTTCGCGCCGGACGATTGCCAATCTGAATCCCTGCTCGCTAGTAGGAAGTCAATGCGTCCGTCGTAACCGTCGAATCCGGCGTCGATGAAGCGCAAGATGTCCTTCGCGACCTGATCTGCTTCATCGATGATGAGTAACCAGTCGTCGTGGCTACGCAAGGTCTCAAACAATTCCGCCCCGTTGAATGGGCGAGTGTGATTTGTTCTGAACAGAACTTTTTTCGACTTGTTCGCGCGCAGTATTTCTAGGCTAGACTGCAACAGTGCCGTTGTTTTTCCTTCGCAGCCCGCACCCAACAGGGCGCAAACATATGGCGTCGCTGTGTCGGGGCGAAAATTTTTCGCCACCTTGCCGACAATTTCTCTCCGAGGGATCGAATCCGACAGCGCGATCGACCAAGTGGGACTCGCACCATCGAAATATGCGATCGACTCGTCCTCCTGAAGCTTCTTGGTGCTGCGCTCAAGGGTGGTCAGATCCTTGATCTCCCACCCTACAAGGCGTTGGCTTTTCTGCTTCGGCGCGTAGTCTGGTTTCGTTCGCGCACGCGGTGCCTCAATTTCCCACCAGTCGCCATTCCTGTAATTTTCATGGAATCGGGTGCCGTCCAGTGCCCAGCACTGATTAGGGAAGCTCCAACTGAAAGGCTGAAACCGAACCAGACCGGCATGAAGATCAGCTACTCCCCACATAAAACCGTTTTTCCACTTCCCGCCCTCCGGGCATTGCCACCCGGCTCCGGACTGAACGGTGAGGAACTCTCCTGCGCCGTTCAGCGTGTTAGAAAGCGATTCTGTATGCATGTGGCCATGCAAATAGATGGCCTGTTTGGCCGCCAAGAGTGACTGGATAGCTTGCCTATGGGGCAGGTAGAGCCAGTCGAGTGGATGATGCCCAAGCACAAACTTGACGGCGCAATCCGAAATGCTTTCGAGCGCATCTCGCACAATGGGGACGCCCGGGGTCAGTGCTTCCTTGTCCTTTTCCCCATCGCACAGCCATGCGGTATTCAGTCCGACGATTCCGACCTTCGCGGAATTAATGGTTCGCTCGACCACGATGGCACCACTATCGGACTTGATGTCCGTCGAACTTTCGCAGAGATTATGCTCAAAGAAATCTTCGAATCGCTTGGCGAGTATTTCGCGCCGCAGGGCCGATCCCTGATCTGGATTGAAAGAGAGTGATTCGGGTCTGACGAACTTTTCTTTACTGAACTCCTGGTTGACGTGTCGATTCAAATCGTGATTGCCTGGAACAGTAAATATTTTGTCCAGAAAATCATTTCCGAAGAGATCAACGATCGGTGATAAGAGGTGCTCGACGAATTGCTCGTACTCGGACTTTTTCCCAGTATTAGCGATGTCTCCAGTGATGAAGATGAAGTCAGGAGTAAGTCCTTTGGCCTGCGATTCCTTCAGGTGCTCGACGATCTTCTTTGCAGAAAATGCCTGATCGGATGGGTGGAGACCGAAGTGAAAGTCGGAAAGATGAAGCCATTTAATAAAGTCTGACACTCTCTTTTTTCCTTGGTTTAGTTTCGCTTATTAAGGTGTCTGCTATCAAGGCACATCTGTATCGTTCGCCCTTTATGACACCAGTGAAGACGCTATGCGGCCTGCTTTTCCGCATCGGCGGACTCCATCACCTCGATGCCCACCCCCAATCGCCTTACCGCTTTTAATTTCGCCGAACTGTACAAAACCGCAAAAATCCACCACGTAACAATTCCATCAATCGGAAGCGAAAAAGGCCGCGCGCTTGTGCGCGCTGATTACGCATTATAAAGGAGCTTTGAACGTTGAGCGTGACGATGTGAAAGACTCCAATCGCACTGCAAAGGAGACATTGACCATCGAGACTCGAGCGGCAGCAATGGGTCGAACCTGGAAGTTCGTCGCCGGCCATCGCTCGATCGACCCGACTCAGCTCCGAACTTCCGTAGTCGACCCAAGCCGCCCCAACTGCCGCAGCAGTAACGACGGCGCTTCCCAGGGGGAAAACGGTCATCCATCGGCTATGATCATCGCCGACATGGGGAGACTTTAGATGCAGGCAGACACCGCCGATGCTTGGGCTTTGACTGGCGTTCCGCATGTTTTGCAGAAGCGGGCGCCGGTTGGAGTGCCGGTGCCGCAGTTTGTACAGCTTGTCATTCCATTCCCTTGGTTATTGGTATATCGAGGCGCGGTTCTCTTGATGAGCATCCAGGCTTCGCCGGCTCAGGAGGAGGTGGCATTTGCGCAAGTTCGATCCATCGCAAACGCCGGCTGGGAGGCTGGCGTAGCCGTCATCCGATGCCCGACTTTCCCGTCTTAACGGAAGGTGGGCGTGCGTTCTAAACCCCACGTTGGAGGGGCGGGAAGTCCATTCAACGTGTGAATGCTGATTCCCGGCGCGCAAAGTGCTTGATGCGGGGGGCGCTTACGTGGGGCGGGCTCATAGATTGTCAACTGCGCTGAAGAAGAGCCAATCGGTGGGATTAAAGTTCGGCCGGAGTCAACCGTAAGTCTGCAATCTGGTCCGTCTCTCATAGCGTCTATATAGGGAGAGGCGAGAGCCGGTCAGGCAACGGCCGGTGGTACATTCGGACGCATTGCCCAATAGAGATATATCGATGACAAGACCCGTATTGACTCGCACGCTGCTTTGCCGCTGGGTTGCTTCTGTATCTATCGCAGCTGCGCTTTCTCCTTCAGCGTTGGCAAAGGCGACAGCGGACGAGGAGCTCTTTCGCGTCTTTTCGGCGTGCGATCGGACGTTCTTCGAAAAGCTGACGGCAGAAAGAGCGCAGTGGTCGGAGCGCATGGCGTTGTCCACGACCAATGGGGTCGCCCATCCGACGGTAGAAGATCGCCGGTACGAGCGAATCAATTGGCAAACGCTAAGACAGCCGCTTAGCGTCGCAGGCGTTAGCTTGATTGCCTACCACGATGCGAAGAACGAGGTGCCATCAGCCGATGGAGTCGGTAAGCAAGCTTTCTGGGGATTCCTTGTGGAAGGTGCGCCCGCTAGCGTCGTGGCGAAAATTAGGCCTTTCGTCCGAGACGAAGAACGCTTCAAGCCAGCCGTGGGGGTCGATTGGCCAGCGTGGATACGCGGGGAGATGAGGCTGGCAAAAGATCCCGTAGATCAATGGACTAAGATCGATGTTCCACTAGGTGAGGTGCCCAAGCCCGCGACAGTCGAGCGCGTACTTATCGTTGAGCCCGCGGAGACGGGACCAGGAATGAAACGTGTCAACGGCATGTCAATGATCGAATGCTCGATTCAGGGAGATATTTCACCCGCGCTACTGCACCGCGTACGTCCTGATATGGGCGATGCGGCGATTGCGAACTGGTGATTTCCACGTGCCTTAGACAAAGACGCTCGGCTTTACGGCGCGCCTCGGGATCCCGGCATTTGACGAGAGCGTGCAGGAAAGCGAGAGCGACGAGCACGGCTTCTGCCCGTGCTGCCTGCTGACGAAGTCGATTGAAGTCTTTCGTCTGTTACTTGAGTCATACCAGTTCGCCGCCGTCCAGCTGCGCGCCGCGCGCGATGGTGAAGGCATGATCGGCCCCAACTTTTGACCTCACAATGGCGCAAGGCATCATACCGGAGGAAACCGAGGTATTTATTGGCCCTCCGCCTGGCCTGCTCACTGCGTAGCCCCCGCTGATTGACATCCTCCCCAAACCTCCCCGACAATCCTCACTCACCTCAAACAAAGGTGACCAGGAGTGGAAACCTGCGAAAACATAGGCCACCAGCCGCCGCACGCGGCTAATTTTTCTATGGAACCGCAATGTCCAACTCCTCCGTTCAGATCGATCAGTCCATCCCCTCGCAGCACCTAGAGCGCACGCTCACCCTCTCCCGGCAATCCGACCTGCTCGCCGACCTGATCCGCATCACCTTCCCAGCAGACACCCCCACAAAACTAAGCGTCCAGGAACTAGCCTACCAACTAGACGCCCTGCGCAACGACGCCCAAGGCATCGCGCAGGAAAGCTGTGCTGACTTGCTACGCGTTAGCGCGGGCCTTGGCTCCGTTCTGAGGTTGCTGGATTACGACAGTGACGAGGTAGAAGACAGTCACGGCCTGCATTGCTTGCTGACGCCGTTGAAGCAGCAGTTGGATGCGGCTTTGAATCGGGTGCAGGGGTTGCTTTGAGGTAGGGGGGAGGGGCTGCATAGGTTCGGCGCGTGTCGCTCCTGTGCCCCCTCCCAAACAGTCGGCTGTCATTCCACGAACGGAAGCAGGCGCCTTCGTTCGCTACGGGAGTCTAGCCCGTAGCCAGTCCCAACGTGTCGGGGGCAGTGTTACATAGCCCTTACCATCGCGCGCGCTGATGTCATACAGCACATGATCGTGAAACCAAAGTAGGCGCGGAGCGTTGGGGTCAAGGTACGTGCGTTCTGCGAGTAATTCATCGCTACGCGCAGCATAAAGGCGAAACAAAGTGCCGTACTCACGCGCTAAATAGCAGGTTTCAGCGATGTAGTCGCCAGAATTCTCCCGCTTGCATTCGTGCGCAGTGGATCTGTCTCTAACATCCAAGCCATAGAGAACAAGAATTACGGCAGCGGCGGGGACCGCCACCAGCCTAATCGCCGAACGTAGCCGAGGTTCGGCTTTGCGAGGTTCGGCTTTGATTTTGGTGCCTATGTTCATAGATCGAACTCCACAACAAGCAGATCTTGACGGGCGCGTTCAGCCATTCGCGAAACGCCAGAAGCGTCTTTCGATGCGCGATGTCGGCGGGTGCATAGGCGCCTTCGGTTTTGGCGGTGTGGGCGGCGATGGGGCGGTTGCGGAGGAGGGCGGCAGGGTGTCCCGTAGGAAGTTAAAGCGCTTCCACATCCTCTATGGTGCAGCATGCCGGCTCGTGCCTGAGCACCCACAGTGTGCTGAATGAACTGAACGGTAGCCGCTTTTCTGATCGCTTCATAGCCGCCCTCATCGCCAAATTTCTCGTCGAATTTCGTACTTGTCCGATTGCGGCATGGCGTTTCTCGCTGCAGGATACCGTCCTGGTATTTGTGAAAATCACTTGCGGATCGGTGCGCCAGCACTGGCGCAAGGCACAACAGGTTCAAGCCTCATGACCTTGCGGATCTTGCAACTTCACCTGCGGCGGAGCGTTTTCGCATGAGTATTCGTTTGCCATCGGCTTCCAATCGTACTGTCCGCGTAACGGGTCCGGGCATGCCTGAAATCCTTGGGCGACCCGATCCTGTATTCAGACCGGATGGTCTTGCATCTTCTAAATCCGATCATAGTGGAGTTTGAGCTATGATGCGCCTCGTTAAATTTCTGGCTAAGTTGCTGGTCATTCTCGTAGCTCTGGTCAGCTCGCTGATTTATGGCTGCAACGCAATGAACCGATCGGCCCGGTATCAATGCGAGCAAGAACGTTCCCCTACAGGCCAGTACATAGGTGAAGCCTGCTTTCTGCCACGCGAGTACGGCGCGCTATTTCGCCTGTATGAGGCGCGCACTGGGGAGTTACTGGCCGAGCGCACATATATTGAACCTGAACCGCATAGGAATCTGATTTGGAAGCCAAATTTCGTGCAATACGATTTGGGGGCGACCGAAAACAATGGCGTCGTGGACCTACCGCCGACTTGGCTGGATCGCGTAAGGGCGAAATTGCCGTAGATCTGCACCTGGTGCGCGGAGGTTAGCGCCCTCGATGCGGGGCCCATCCTCAATACACCCAAGTTAAGCCTCAGCAAGCCTTGTAGGCGGCATGCCGATGAGGTTTGTGGCGAGGCGGACTGGCTTGGCGCGATTCGGTCGCGCGCGATGGCTAGCCGAATTGGCGGCATGCTTGTTCGCAGTGCCATCCAAAATCTCTGTAATTTTCGCACTACTGCGAATTGTCCGGGTTCATTTCCGGAATAGTCTCATAGACGCCCCCGTTTCCAAGCCGATAAGCTTGGGAAGCTAAATTCATCGGAGTAGCGGATTTTTTTCGGGAGCCCAAGTTACGTAAGGTGGCCGGGGTTTTTCGCGTTGGGTCAGGAATGCGCCGAGGGCGCATGACATCACGCAGCTTACTTGCATGGGTAACCGCTTGCCGCGCTTTTTTCGTACCGTCACCGTGTCGGGGGCAGTGTTACATAGCCCTTAGCCGCCTTTTCTGATCGTTTCATAGCCGTCCTCATCGCCAAATTTCTCATCGAATTTCGTACTTGTCCGATTGCGGCATAGCATTTCTCGCTGCACGATACCGTCCTGGTATTAATGAAAATCACTTGCGGATCGGTGCGCCAGCACTGGCGCAAGGCGCATCAGGTTCAAGCCTCATGGCCTTGCGTATCTTGCTACTTCACCTGCGGCGGAGCGTTTTCGCATGGGTATTCGTTTGCCATCGGCTTCCACTCGTACTGTCCGCGTGACGGGTCCGGGCATACCGGAAATCCTTGGGCGACCCGCCCTGGTTTTCTCCAAACTGTCTGGCAACGAAGGGATCTGCAGCCTGTTTGAATACGAACTGGAACTCAAGACCCCCGACGATCGCAATGCGCACTTTGGCCCCGCGGCGGATCTCGATACCAAGGCGCTGCGCGGACAGGAGTTGACGGTAACGATTGCGCTCGATGGCAGCGGCAGCGGATCGTCCGGCGGTGTGGGTGCGGGCGAGCGCGAGATCACGGGGCTTGTCACCGACGTGCGCGGCCCGATCCCGATGGGCCGGCAGATTGCCTATCGCCTCACGCTGCGCCCGTGGCTGTGGCTGACGACCCTCACCACGGATTTCCGTATTTTCCAGCAGCAAAGCGTCGTGCAAATCCTCGATACGCTGCTGTCCGACTACACCTTCCCGGTGGAGCGGCGCCTGGATGTGGCGCGCTACCCCAAGCGCGAATACCAGGTGCAGTACGGCGAGAGCGACTTCGATTTCTTCCAGCGCCTGACGCAGGAGTGGGGGATTGCCTGGCACATTGAACACAGCGAGAGCCGGCACCGGCTTGTATTGACCGATGGCAACAGCGCCTTCGCGCCCTTTGCCAGCCCCGCCTATCACGACATCCGCTGGCAGGGCACCGCCGACCGGATCGACGAAGAACACCTGCATGAGTTCGAGTTGCACGACCGGATGGTATCGGGCCAGTGGACCAGTTCGGACTACGACTTCGTCAGGCCGCGCGCCGACCTGACGGTACGGGCCTGCGATCCGCTCGATACCGCGCACGCCAACGCGGAAATCTATGCGTTCCCTGGCGACCACAGCCAGGCCGCCACCGGCAACGACCCGTGGCAGGAAGGCGACCAGATTGCCCGCATCCGCATGGAGACGCTGCGCCAGCACGGCACCCGCGCGCGTGGCCGTGGCAACGTGCGCGCCATGGTGCCGGGCTGCACCTTCCATCTCACGAATTTCATCCAGAGCGAGGCCAACCGCGAGTACCTGATTCTCTTTGCGCGATTGTGGATCGAGGAGGTGCCCGAGGCCTCTGGCGGCCAGCAGTCCTGGCGCTGCGAAGTGGACTTCACCGCCCAGCCTTCCAACGCGTTGTTCCGCCCGGAACGCACCCAGCCGAAGCCGCGCACCAACGGGCCGCAGACGGCCACCGTGGTGGGCCCCGCCGGGGAGGAGACATGGACCGACGAATACGGGCGCATCCGCGTCCAGATGCACTGGGACCGCCAGGGCAAGCGCGACGCCGACAGTTCCTGCTGGGTGCGGGTGTCCTCGTCGTGGCAGGGCGAGCGCTTTGGCGCGATGCACGTGCCGCGCATCGGCCAGGAGGTCATCGTTGAACACTTGAATGGCGACCCCGATTGCCCCTTGGTAACGGGCAGTGTGCCGAACCAGCTGAACATGCCGCAGTGGCCGATGCCCGGCCAGCATGCGCTCTCGGGCTTCGTCAGCAAGGAACTGCGCGGCGAGCGCACCAACACCTTCGTGCAGGACGACACCGAGGGCGAGATCCAGACCCAGCTTCAGAGCGACCACCAGACTTCGTGGCTGGGCCTGGGCTTTCTCACCCGTGTGCTGCGCGGCAGCGGGCGCAAGGACAAGCGCGGCGAGGGGTTCGAGCTGCGCACCGACGGACAGGGCGTGGTGCGTGCCAACGGCATGCTGATCACCACCGAGGCGCGCCGCAACGCCAGCGCCCACCACAAGGACATGGGCGAAACGCTCGAGCGCCTGACGCAGGCGCGCGGCCAGCAGGCGACGCTGGCCGAGCTGGCGCAGGAAAACCAGGCGCAGGAACGTGCCGACCAGGCCGAGGTGGCGAAGACCATCAAGGCGCAGAACGACGACATCCGCGGCAGCGGCGAGGCCGGCAGTTTCCCCGAACTGGCAGCGCCCCACTTGGTGCTGGCCAGCCCCGCCGGCATCGAGGCCAGCACGGCGCGCTCGACACACCTGGCCTCGGGCGAGCACCTGGCGCTGACCAGCGGTGGCCACACCAGCCTTGCCGTTGGCCAGCGCCTGCTGGCCAGCGTGAGCCGCGGGGTGCGCGTCTTCATCCAGAGCATGGGCTGGCGCCTGGTGGCCGCGGGCGGCGACATCGAGCTGCGCGCGCTGCAGGACAGCATCAAGCTGCTTGCCAAGCTCAATGTCACGGCCACGGCCAACCGCATCACGCTGTCGGCCAAGGAGGAACTGGTCGTCAGCGGGGGCGGCAGCGCCACGACCTACAACGGGGGCGGCATCACGCACCGCACGGGTGCGGCCTACACGATCCACGCAGGCAGCTATGCCTTCATCGGCGCGCAGACGCACGCCGCGCAGTTCCCCGACGCGCCCAAGCCGGGCAAGGGCAACCTGGAACTGTTCAACCACTACGCCAACCGGCGCGGGATCCAGGGCGGCGACTTCCGGGTCGAGGACGCGCTGGGCCAGGTGACCGTCGGCAAGCTCGACGCACAGGGTTTCGCGGTTGCCAGCGGCATCGCGCCAGGGCCCGCCAAGGTGGTCTTTGGCATCGACCCGGCGGACACCTGGGCCGAAGGCAGCTACGTCGCCGAGCCGACGTGGCCGCCGGCGCAGGCGCTCACCGGCGGCGTGCCGGCGCCGGCTGCGAACGCCCTGGCCAGCCAGTTGCTGACCACCACCAGGCAGGCCACGCAAGCGGTCCAGGGGGCGCAACAGGGGGCGCAACAGGTAGCGGGAGCGGTGAAGGCCGGGCCCGCCGCGCTCGGCCTGTCCGCTGTGCAAACGCTGCTCGGCGCCATGCCGGCGGCAGGCACGCCGGCGCTGGCCAAGGCAACGCCGCATCCCCGGCGCCGCTCCCTGCACACGCCCGGCTTCGCCTGAGCGACGTGCCCCCTTCACTTCTTCACTTCCCCCTTCACGCCTTCGCATTGAATCCATGGCAGACCCGACCCCCGCAGCCAAGCCGCGCGAGCCGCAATCCGCAGTCGCTCCCCTGAACACGATCGCCGTCGAGGACGTTGGCAAGGGCGCCGCCAAGGTCGATGCCTGGCTGCAAAGCGCCAGCGGTGGCGTGGTGACGCTGGCGCGCATCAAGGTGGTGGCGGGCGGCCTGCCGGTGGTGGGCAACATCATGGCGCTGGTGGACGCGCTGGGCGATGTGATGACGCTCGCGCGCAGCAAGTCGCGGCACCTCGTCGACTGGGTGAGCCTGGGCATCAACCTGATCGGCGTGCTGCCCGCGCCGCCGACCATGGCGGCGGCGCGCATGAGCCTGCGGCCCACGCTGGCGCTGGTGCGCCAGGAGCTGCGCCAGAGCGCGAGGGCCGTGCTGGGCGATGGCCTGATCGACGTGCTGGTGGGGCACCTGAACGCAACCATCGTCGGCGAGATCGACGACTTCGTGCAAAAGGCGCAAGGCAAGCTGGCCGGCATCCTGGACGACGCCGGCGTGCTGGGCGAGAAGATGACGCTGGAGATCGCCAGCGGCCTGGAGCGGGCGGCGCTGGGCAAACTCGACGCGGCGGGCAACGCGCAGGCGGCGGGCAAGCAGGTCCGCACCGCCGTCAAGCAGATCGTGAACGATCCCAAGGCGGCCATCGTCAACATCTTCGGTGCGGCGTGGAACGTCTACAAGGCGGCCGGGAAGGCCGCCGCGAATACCGCGGTCAGGCTGGCCGTGCCGGACGAAGTCCAGCGCAAGGTGGTCGCCAGCGCGGCCGAACTTCGCCAGATGGGGCCGCTGCTGCGCGCGCAGATGGCCCAGCTCGGGGACCCGGCCGCGCAGCAAAGCATTGGCTGGCTGCTGGCGGTGCTGGCCCAGGCGGTGGCGCGCTGGCGCAAGAAGAAAGGTGCCGGGCAAAGCACCAACGTGCCTGCCCGTCAAACCGGCGAAGCCAGGAAGCGGGCGCACGACGGCGAACTGGGCACGGTCAACAACCAGGCGCCGGCCAAGGGCGCGCCCGGTTGCAAGAACTGCCCGGCACCAGCCGGGACCGGACCCAGCATCAGCTTTGCCACCGGCGACGAAACCCTGTCGCACACCGATTTTGTGCTGCCGGGGCTGTTGCCCATCGCATGGACGCGCACCTACCGCTCCAGCCTGGCCGCCTATGACCACGGCGAATCCGGCGCGCGCTGGATCACGCCCTACACGACGCGTTTTGACATCGTCAAGGACGGGGTGCTTTACCACGCCGCGGACGGCCGCAGCCACGCCTATCCGTTGCCGGACGTCGGCAAGTTCCACCATGATCCCATCGAGGACGTCACCCTGGTGCGGGTCTCGGCGCAGACCCTGACGCTGGCGCGGGGCTTCGAGAGCCAGGAAGCGTACCAGCGTCACGGCCAGCGCTTCCGGCTCACCGGCATCACGCAGCGCAGCGGCGCCGGGGTGGCGCTGCACTATGACCATCGCGTGGGCGGTGACACGGCGGGTGACACGGCGGGTGACACGGTACTCTCGGAGGTGATCGCCTACCAGGGCGAGACCGTGCTCGGCCACGTCGGCATCCGCCTGGATGACGCGGGGCGCATCGCCGAGCTGTGGCAGATCGCCGGCGGCCAGCTGGTGCGCCAGCTCACGCGCTACATCTACGACGACGCCGGCGATCTGGTGATGGCGCAGGATGAGCATGCCGCGCACTGGGACTACACCTACCGGCACCACCTCGTCACCCGCTACACCGACCGCACCGGGCGCGGCATGAACCTGCAGTGGCTGGGCGATGGCCCGGACGCCCGCGCGGTGCGCGAATGGGCCGACGACGGCAGCTTCGACACCCGCCTGGCGTGGGACGAGAACATCCGCCTGACCTACGTCACCGATGCGCTGGGCAACGAGACCTGGCATTACTACGACATCCTCGGCTACACCTATCGCATCAAGTACCCCGACGGGCTGTCCGAATGGTTCTTCCGCGACGATGCGAAAAACGTCGTCAAGCACGTGCACCCGGATGGCGCGGTCGAGCGCTATGCCTACGATGCCAACGGCAACCTCGTCGAGCACATCCGCCCGGATGACAGCTCGGTGCACTACGCCTGGGACGACAAGAACCAGCTCATCAAGATCCGCGACGCCGAGGGCGGCCTGTGGCAGCGCGATTACGACCTGCACGGCAACCTGACCGAAGAGATCGACCCATTGGGCCACAAGACGGCGTACGCCTACAACAAGGCGGGCCTGCTGGTCGGGATCACGGACGCCAAGGGCGGCAAGACGCAACTGGCCTACACCCCGTCGGGGCAGCTTGCCAGCTACACCGACTGCTCGGGCAAGACCAGCGCCTGGAAGCACGGCGAGCGCGGCGAGCTGATCCGGTTCACCGATGCGGCGGGCGCCATCACGCAGTACCACTACGAAGCCGGCCAGCTCGCCCGCATTGTTCACCCCGACGAGCGGGTGGAACGCTTCGAGCGCGACGCCGAGGGGCGGCTGCTGGCGCACACCGACGCACTGCACCGGCGCACCGTGTGGCGCTACAACGACGCGGGCCTGATTGCCGAGCGCACCGACGCCGCCAACCAGACGCTGGGCTACCAGTGGGACAAGCTAGGCCGGCTGGCTGCGCTCACCAACGAGAACGCCGCCAGGACGGCGTTCCAGTACGACCCGGTGGGCCGGCTGTTGCACGAGACCGGGTTCGACGGCAAGGCAACCCGCTACCACTACGATCCGGCCAGCGGGGTGCTTGTGCAGGCCACCGACGCTAACCTGTTGTTGACGGCGTTCGACTTCGACGCATCGGGCCGCCTGACGCGCCGCCGCGCCGGCCTGCAGGACAAGGAAGGCATGGTCGCCGAGCCGCAAGTGGAAATCTTTGCCTACGACGGCAACGGGCGCTTGATCCTGGCGGAGAACGCCGACAGCCGGCTGCAATGGTTCCACGACGCCTGCGGCAACGTGACACGCGAGCACCAGCACTACCTCTGCCTGAAGACGCCCCTGGTGGCCGTCTGGCGGCATGAGTATGACGCGCTGAACCAGCGTATCGCCACTGTCCGCCCGGACGGGCACCGAATCGGCATGCTGACCTATGGCAGTGGCCATGTGCACGGCATGATGCTGGATGACCGCGAACTCGTGCAGTTCGAGCGCGACAACCTGCACCGCGAAGTGTTCCGTACCCAGGGCAACCGGCTCGCGCAGGAACAGGCGTATGACCCGGCCGGGCGGCTGCTGGAGCAGACGCTCTCGCAAGCGGATCAAGCCCGGGGCGGCAAGCGGATGGTGCACCGGCGGTACGACTACGATGCGGCGGGGCAACTCTGCGGCATCCGCAACACCCGGCGCGGTGAGTTGCAATTCCGCTACGACCCCGTGGGCCGGCTGCTGGGCGCCAACGGCGCGCTTGGCGAGGAAACCTTCGACTTCGATCCCGCGGGCAACCTGCTCCATGACCCCACCACGCGCACCTTCGCAGCCGACCCGGCGCGCGGCAGGCCCGAGTTCCACAGCCGCCTGTCGGGGCGGCCGAGGCTGGTGGACAACCTGCTCAGGGAATATGCCGGCACCCACTACACCTGGGACGAGCGCGGCAACCTGAGCGAACGCGTGACCAACGGCAAGGGGGAACGCTTCATCTGGGACAGCTTCAACCGGCTGGCGGGTTACCACAATCCGGAACTGGAAGTGCGCTATCGGTACGATGCGCTAGGGCGGCGGCTCACCAAGTTGTCGTCAGCCATTTACTTCGAAAACGCCTTCGATGGCTCGATCTACCGGCGCAACGAGCGGGCGCGGCGGAACAAGGAACGCGGCTGCGCCTTCACGATGTACGGCTGGGACGGGGATCAACTGGCATGGGAAAGCCGCCAGGAGCCGGAGGCGGGCGTGGGGGATCATTTCCAGGTCATTGCGGGCGCGGCACGCACCACGCACTACCTGTATGAGCCCGGCAGCTTCGTGCCGCTGGCGCAGGCGGTGCGCCGCGCAGCCATCACCCTGCCAGTGCAGCCAGCCTATGCGGAGGACTATGATCTTGACGAAGATCCGCTATGGACGCAGGCCATTGAGCCGCAGGCGTTCGACGCGATCGCGTGGTACCAGTGCGACCACCTGGGCACGCCGCAGGAGTTGACGGACGAGGCGGGCGAGATTGCATGGAGTGTGCAGTACAAGGCGTGGGGTGCGGCGCAAGAGGTGATAACGGATGCGGCGCGCAAGGCGGGGATTCATAACCCGTTGCGGTTCCAGGGGCAGTATTACGATCATGAGACGGGGCTGCATTACAACCGGCATCGGTATTATGATCCGGTGTCGGGACGGTTTGTTAGCAAGGACCCGATTGGGCTGGCTGGTGGGATCAATGTCTATGCGTATGCGTTTAATCCAACAGGCTGGATCGATCCTCTTGGTTTGCAAAGCACCAAATGTCCATGTGCCTGCCCAGAAGGGACCCTCGAAGCAAGTAAGATCCATTTCATGCAAAACAACGCAAAAAATACGACTGGCGAATACACCGTTCTAGGTAATGCGGAAGGACTTGCATCGGGAACCCTCGATCCAAATATTCTTAGGGTTAGAGTGTGGGAGGATACATCTGGAAAGACGTGGACATTGGATCATAGGCGATTGGCGGCATTCAAGTTGGCAAAAGTTAAATGCGTTCCTGTAAAAAAAGTTACCCGGGAAGATCTCAATCCGTCTGAAGTGCGGCGGAAGATGTCAACCAAAAACGGCGGCACTTCGATGGAGGTGAAGCTAGAAAATGGTCAGCGCGTAAAGGTTGAATGAGCATGGATGATATTGAAAAGATTATCGACGGCATGAAAACGAAGGAAGATTTTATGGCCTTTATGGAGGTATTCGTGAAGGATTGCGCCACCAATATACAGAGCTGGGAAAATAAGACGGTTCCTGATTACTTGGAGGCCATGGGAAGATGGGTCGAGGACATGGAAGCGTACTATAAAAATAACGAAATAAGTGGTGTTGATCTAAGTTCCGTCAATTGGAGAGTGTTTGCTGATATTTTACTTTCCGCCAAATATTACGAATAAACCGGGAGGCGAATTTTTCAATCTCAGTGTAAAATCCTTGTGGCTCTTTGGCTCTTTGGCTCTTTGGCTCTTTGGCTCTTTGGCTCTTTGGCTATTGGCTCGGCATTGGGTGAGCCTGCCGTGCTCGCTCGACCGCCCTTGAGGGGTAGTATCGTGACTACCGGCGCACCGAGCGGGCGCTGCTGAACAAGGCACACGGCTGCGCCTTCACGCTCTATGGGGGGATGGCGACCAGCTGGCATGGGAAAGCCGCCAGGAGCCGGAGGCGGGCGTGGGGGATCATTTCCAGGTCATTGCGGGCGCGGCGCGCACCACGCACTACCTGTATGAGCCCGGCAGCTTCGTGCCGCTGGCACAGGCGGTGCGCCGCAAAGCCATCACCCTGCCAGTGCAGCCAGCCTATGCGGAGGACTACGATCTTGACGAAGATCCGCTATGTACGCAGGCCATTGAGCCGCAGGCGTTCGACGCGATCGCGTGGTACCAGTGCGACCACCTGGGCACGCCGCAGGAGTTGACGGACGAGGCGGGCGAGATTGCATGGAGTGTGCAGTACAAGGCGTGGGGTGCGGCGCAAGAGGTGATAACGGATGCGGCGCGCAAGGCGGGGATTCATAACCCGTTGCGGTTCCAGGGGCAGTATTACGATCATGAGACGGGGCTGCATTACAACCGGCATCGGTATTATGATCCGGTGTCGGGACGGTTCGTTAGCAAGGATCCGATTGGGTTGGCTGGTGGGATCAACGTATATCAGTACGCGCCGAATCCGGTGGGTTGGGTTGATC
Source organism: Cupriavidus sp. GW821-FHT02F09 (assembly GCF_059421605.1). NCBI lineage: Bacteria > Pseudomonadati > Pseudomonadota > Betaproteobacteria > Burkholderiales > Burkholderiaceae > Cupriavidus > Cupriavidus sp. GW821-FHT02F09. Next base: position 38,898 of record NZ_JBWKVH010000006.1, on the reverse strand, counting down.
CGCTGGGCCTGCAGAAGGCTTGTAAGCGATGTTTGCCGAGCTGCAATGACTACCTGTCGCAAGGTCCCAAAGATGAAGCGGAAATGGCTCGTGAGCTTTCCAATCAGATCAATCAGAACTCTGTCTCGTTCTCCACATCGACAACGCAGGGGCACGTTGATTTACAGGGTGCATCTCACTACGACAAGGCCACTGGCACGGACATTCCTACCCCTCATGTCCAGACCCGTACAATCAACGTTGGTCCGGGCGGACAAATAACCACGTCCAAGAAAACAGAGGTAACCAGAGCGGCCACTAAGCAAGACGTTCGTGTTGCGAGAGAGTTGGCAAGGCGAAAGGGGTTATGTAAATGATCGATCTGATTGAAGTCCTGCAGCATTGGTATGCGTCGCAATGCGATGATGTTTGGGAACATTCCTTCGGCGTTGAAATCACAAATATTGATAATCCGGGATGGCGAGTCAAGATAAATGGAGTTTCATCAAAGAAGGCGATTGACCTCGATTCTGATCGCGATGACATGGATTGGTTGAGGGTGACGGCAACGGAGACCGAATTCACTGGATACGGCGGTCCTGGTAACCTCAAGGAGATACTGACCCTTGCCATGGACTGGCTTAAATAGGAACGGGTTGCTCACGTGGCCCCTCGTCTGTCAGCTTCCGAAGTACATAGATTTGTGACAGGATGGGACCCGGCAATGACCTATCCGGCTGCAAGGGAGAATCCGGCCCAATCCACCCAAGTTAAGCCTCTGCAAGCCTTGTAGGCGGCATGTCGATGAGGTTTGTGGCGAGGCGGACTTGGCTTAGCGCGATCCGGTCGCCCGCGATGGGTAGGAGTCGGTATGAAACGTATCCTGGGCCTCTTATCTATTCTTGCTGCAGCCGGCCTTCTGCTTTTCACGTTCGGCGGATACAGACTGGGACTAACGGTCCATACCGTGTCTCAGCGCATGCCTTTGTATGGCGCAATGGAAGACATGATGCTTCCGGAGCGACCATCCATCGGATACCTTCTGCCGGGGGAAAGGTGCGTGCTTGTCCAGCAGGCTGCGAAGGCGATACCGGCTTCACGCGTCCGATGTGGGGAGAGGGAGGGCTGGGTGACGGAGATCGATGCCTTTGATCCGCCTATCGCGTTTTGAGTGCTCGTCGTGTGGAGGGGCCGGGGAGGGGCCTTCTGCAGGTTGGGTGGGTGTCGCTCTTGCGGGCTCCCGCCCTCTCCCCCGCCCCTCTCCCGCAGGGCGGGAGAGGGGAGACAACAGAGCGCAACGCTAGCGGCTCTGGTTGTCTTCAGACCAAGGCGACGAGCGCCGCCCGGTCCATCAACTACAGCTTACTTGATACCCAACCGCCACAACGAAGTCACCTCAGCCGCACGCGCAGCGTGCAGCGGGTCGGTCATGTCCGCCGCCTTCGGGTGGTTGGGCTTGACCTCCAGCCGCCCCAGCACCTTCAGCCCGGCTGCATCGATCCAGCCTAGCAACTGGTCCCGCGTGCGCAGGCCCAGGTGTTCGGCCAGGTCCGACAGCAGCAGCCAGCCTTCGCCCTTGGGCTCCAGGTGATCCGCCAGCCCGGCGATAAAGCCCTTCAGCATCTGGCAGTCCGGGTCATACACGGCGCGTTCAATCGGCGAGTTGGGGCGTGCCGGTACCCACGGCGGGTTGCACACCACCAGCGGGGCGCGGCCTTCGGGGAAGAGGTCGGCTTCCACCACTTCGACCTGGGCAGCGGCCTTCAGGCGGTGGATGTTGTCGCTGGCGCAGGCGAGTGCGCGCGGGTCCATGTCGGTGGCGATGACGCGCTTGACGCCGCGCTGGGCTAGCAGGGCGGCCAGCACGCCGGTGCCGGTGCCGATGTCGAAGGCGAGGTTGAGGGCGCCGGCGGGTAGCTGGGCCTTGGCCACCAGATCGATGTATTCGCCGCGCACGGGGGAGAACACGCCGTAGTAGGGGTGGATGCGTTCGGCCAGGGCGGGGATTTCCACGCCTTTTTTACGCCACTCGTGGGCGCCGATCAGGCCGAGGAGTTCGCGCATGGATGCCACGTAGGGGGCGTCGACTTCGCCGTAGGCTTCGAGGCAGGCTTCGCGCACGTCGGGGGAGCGGCGCAGGGGCACGAGGTGGTCGGCGTCAAAGGGCAGCAGCAGCATGGAGAGCGTGCGGGCGCGCTGGGACTGGGCCTGGCGGTGCAGGTGGAAGGCTTCGGTGGGGGTGGGCTTGGCCTTGGGCACCTTGGACGCCTTGGCGGCTTTCTTGGGCTTGTCGGCGCGGCGGGCCAGGGCCTGGAGCAGCTGGCGGGCGTTCTGGAAGTCGCCGCGCCAGAGCATGGCGGTGCCTTCGCAGGCGAGGCGGTAGGCGGTGTCGCCGGTGGTGGTGTCGTCAGCGATGACGACGCGCTTGGGCGGGGGCGTGCCGGCTTCGGATTGCCAGTTTGCGCTGCGTTCTTCGCCGTTTTCGGTCCAGTGGATGGTGGCTTGCTCTGTCATAGGGTCTTTCTGGCTGCCTGGGGCGGCCAATGGGTTGTGCTGCGTTGTGCTGATAAGTCTGGTCAACCGGGGTTGGCCATTCAAGGTGATCCGTCCCTGCCGCGCGCCGGTTGCATCCGGGGCGCCGTGGCGGGGCTGGCATGGCGCGGCTGATGGCTATCCATCGTTGGTCAGCCGCGCTGGATGGGGTGCGTCAGAGTTCGTAGGCTTCGTGGTCGCCCGACATGGCTTGTTCTACCAGCTTGCGGTTGAGCGTTGGGGAGAACAGCTCAATAAAGGTATACACAAAGCTGCGCAGGTAGGCGCCTTGCTTCACCGCCAGGTGCGTCACATTGGTGCCGAACAGGTGCCCGGCGGGGATGCCGCGCAGGTTGCGGTCGCGCTCGGCGTCAAAGGCGACGCCGGCGACGATGCCCACGCCCAGGCCGATTTCCACATAGGTCTTGATGACGTCGGCGTCGATGGCTTCCAGGATGATGTCGGGCTTGAGGTGGCGCAGCTCGAAGGCTTTGTCGATCTTGGGGCGGCCGGCGAAGTTGGGATCATAAGTGATGAGTGGGTAACCCATCAGGTCTTCCAGCGCCAGGTGCTTCTTTTCTAGCAGGGGGTGGTCGGGGGGCATGACGACCACGTGCTGCCATTGGTAGCCGGGCAGGGAGATCAGGTTTTTGTCGGCCGAGATGCCTTCGGTGGCGATCCCGATGTCGGCGTGGTCGTGCAGCACCATGTCGGCGATCTGGGCGGGATTGCCCTGTTGTATGGACAGGCGCACCTTGGGGTAGCGCTTGGTAAACTCCGCGATCACCCGGGGCAGGGCGTAGCGCGCCTGCGTGTGGGTGGTGGCGATGGTGAAGTTGCCCTGGTCCTGGGCGGCGTAGTCCTTGCCTACGCGTTTCAGGCTTTCCACTTCTTGCAGGATCTTTTCTACCGACTCCAGGATGCGGCGGCCGGGCTCCGTCAGGCTGCGGATGCGCTTGCCGTGGCGGGTAAAGATGTCCACGCCGAGCTCTTCTTCCAGCTCGATGATGGCCTTGGAGACACCGGGTTGTGACGTGTAGAGCGCTTTAGCGGCTTCGGTCAGGTTGTAGTTCTGACGTACGGCTTCGCGCACAAAGCGGAACTGATGCAGGTTCATATAACTGTGTTCGTATAAACAAACAACTTCTTATTAGTTTGAGATATGAGGGCAGTTTATTACGATTCTCGAACTTTGTTAATGAACGGTCGGAACCTCCGTGTGCTTGCCTCACTTTTAGGCAGCAACGGGCGCTTACCGGCCCGGTGAACCCCAATGTCTCTTGCCTATACCGTTTCCGGTCTGCTAGTAGGCGTCCTCGTCGGTCTGACCGGGGTAGGCGGGGGTTCGCTCATGACGCCGCTGCTGACGCTGCTGTTCGGCTTTTCGCCGGCCACGGCGGTTGGCACGGACCTGGCTTTCGCCGCCATCACCAAGGGTTTCGGCACGCTGGCGCACCGCGCCCACGGCCATGTGCAGTGGCAGGTGGTGCGCCGCCTGTGCATCGGCAGCCTGCCGGCCGCGGTGGTGGCCATCCTGGTGCTCAAGAGCGCCGGTGAACTCAACGCGCAGTGGCTGCACGCCATCCGCATGACCATCGGCGTGTCGGTGATCCTGACGGTATTGTCGCTGTTGTTCCGCAGGCAGCTGCTGGCGTGGCTGTCCCGCAACCCCCAGTTCCAGCTTGAAGGCCGTGCCCAGACCATTGCCACCATCGTGGTGGGCGCCGTGATCGGCGTGCTGGTGACGGTGTCCTCGATCGGCGCCGGTGCGGTTGGCGCCACCTTGATCCTGCTGCTCTATCCCCGCATGAAGCCTGCCGAAGTGGCGGGCACCGATATCGCCTACGCCGTCCCGCTGACGGCGCTTGCCGGCCTGGGCCATGTGTGGCTGGGCACGGTGAACTGGCCCCTTTTGCTGGCCTTGCTGGTGGGCTCGATCCCCGGCATCTGGCTGGGCGCGCAACTGTCGCGGGCATTGCCCGAGCGGCTGGTGCGTGCCGCGCTGGCTACCACGCTCACGCTGGTGGCCATCAAGCTCGTCTCCTGAATTTAACGAATACTGAACGGACCCACACCATGTATCAGTACGACCAATACGACCAGCGCATCGTCAACGAACGCGTAGCCCAGTTCCGTGACCAGGTGCGCCGCCGCCTGTCCGACGAGCTGTCCGAGGAAGAATTCCTGCCGCTGCGCCTGCAAAACGGCCTGTACATGCAGCGCCATGCCTACATGCTGCGCGTGGCGATTCCGTACGGCTTGCTGTCTAGCAAGCAGATGCGCATGCTGGGCCATATCGCGCGCGAGTATGACCGCGGCTATGGCCACTTCTCCACCCGCCAGAACATCCAGTACAACTGGATGGAGCTGGAGCGCGTGCCCGACGTGCTGGCCGAACTCGCCAGCGTCGAGATGCACGGCATCCAGACCTCCGGCAACTGCGTGCGCAACATCACCACCGACCACTTCGCTGGCGTTGCGCCCGATGAGTCCGTGGACCCGCGCGTGCTGGCTGAGCTGCTGCGCCAGTGGAGCACGTTCCAGCCGGAATTTGCGTTCCTGCCGCGCAAGTTCAAGATCGCCATCTCCGCTTCGGCCGATGACCGCGCCGTGGTGCAGATGCACGATATCGGCATCTACGCTTACCGCAATGCCGAGGGCGAAACGCGCCTGCGCATCCTGGCCGGCGGCGGCCTGGGCCGCACCCCGATCCTGGGTTCGGTGATCAAGGACGACCTGCCTTGGCAGCACCTGCTGTCGTACGTGGAATCGGCCATTCGCGTGTACAACCGCTATGGACGGCGCGACAACAAGTACAAGGCGCGTATCAAGATCCTGGTGAAGGCCATCGGCGCGGAGAAGTTCGCGCAGGAAGTCGAGGAAGAATGGCAGCACAGCAAGGATGGTCCCGCCACCATCACGCAGGCCGAGTTCGACCGCGTGGCGCAGTACTTCGCGCCCCCGGCTTACGACAAGCTGCCGGACACCGACGCTTCATATGAAAAGCACCTGCTGGAAGACAAGGCTTTCGCCCGCTGGGTGAGCCGCAGCGTGCATGCGCACAAGGTGCCGGGCTACGCGGCGATCACGCTGTCGACCAAGCCCGGCCCGGCATCGCCCCCGGGAGATGCCACCGATGCGCAGATCGACCTGGTGGCTGACCTGGCCGACCGCTACGGCTACGGCGAGCTGCGCGTGGCGCACGAGCAGAACCTGGTGCTGCCGGACGTGAAGAAGCGCGACCTGTACGCGCTGTGGCAAGAGGCCAAGAAGGGCGGCCTGGCCACCGCCAACATCGGCCTGCTGACCGACATCATCGCCTGCCCGGGCGGCGATTTCTGCTCGCTGGCCAATGCCAAGTCGATCCCCATCGCGCTGGCCATCCAGGAGCGTTTCGACAACCTGGACTACGTGCACGACCTGGGCGAGATCTCGCTCAATATCTCGGGTTGCATCAACGCTTGCGGCCACCACCACGTTGGCAACATCGGCGTGCTGGGCGTGGATAAGGACGGCGAGGAGTGGTACCAGGTCACGCTGGGTGGCGCGCAAGGCAACAAGAGCGCCATCGGCAAGGTGATTGGCCCGTCGTTCAAGGCTGAGGAAATGCCGGATGTGGTGTCGCACATCATCGACACCTATGTGGCCAACCGCCATGACGACGAACGCTTCATCGATGTGCTGGGCCGTATCGGCATCGCCCCGTTCAAGGAACGCGTCTACGCCGACAAGCAGCGCGAACGCGCCGAAGCCTGAGCACCGGAGATAACGACATGGCAAAGATTATTCAACTGCAACGCGGCGAAGGCGCCAACCCGGTTCCGGTCATCATCGATGACGCATGGACGGTGCTGCGCGGTGCCGAGGGCGCGGCCCTGACGGAAGAGCAGATCGTCGCCGCCGCGCAAGGCAAGGACGCTGTGCTGTTCCCGCTGACCGCATGGCTGGCGCACAAGGACGGCGTGCTGGCTGGCCGCGCCGCCGACATCACCGGCATCTGGCTGGCGCCGGAAGACGAGCCGGCCGACGCGCAGGCCGCGTTTGCCAGCGTGGCCGTGGTGGCGGTGGATTTCCCCGTGTTCCGCGATGGCCGTGGTTTTTCCACCGCCTACCTGCTGCGCACCCGTTACAACTGGACCGGCCAGCTGCGCGCCATCGGCGACGTGCTGCGCGACCAGCTGAACTTCATGAAGCGCTGCGGCTTTGACGCCTTTGCGGTGCGCGCGGACAAGAACATCGATGACGCCATCAAGGGCTTCACCGAGTTCACCGTGGCTTACCAGGCATCGGTGGATGAGCCGCTGCCGCTGTTTCGCCGCAACCGCGCCGAAGCGCTGGGCAAGGAAACGGCATGAGCGAGATTGCAATCGTCGAGGCTGCCGTCTCGTCACTGCGCCCGCCGGCGCTGTGGACCGCGCCGGCGTACACCGGCAGCGTGGCGGATCTGGAGGCCAAGGAGCGTGCGCTGGGCCTGCGCCTGGCGCAGATCGCCGGCCGCTTTTTCCGCGCCCGCTTTGCGTCCAGCCTGGCAGCCGAAGACATGGTGGTGACCGACGCCATCCTGCGCGGCACCGAGGCCGTGCGCGCCGGCATCCGCGTGTTCACGCTGCAAACCGGGCGCCTGCATGCCGAGACGCTGGCGGTGCTCGATGAGGTCAAGGCGCATTACGGCTACGACATCGAGCGCTTCACGCCGGATCCCGAGGCGGTGGAGAACTACCTGAAGAACCACGGCCTGAACGCGTTCTACGACAGCGTGGACCTGCGCAAGAACTGCTGCGGCATCCGCAAGGTGGAGCCGCTGAACCGCGCGCTGTCCCACGCGGACGCCTGGCTGACCGGCCAGCGCCGCGAGCAGGCGGTGACGCGCTCGGAGCTGCCGTTCGAGGAAATGGACGAGGCACGCGGCATTCCCAAGTTCAACCCGCTCGCCGACTGGAGCGAGTCCGAGGTGTGGGCTTACCTGAAGCGCCACAACGTGCCGGTCAACGCGCTGCATGCCAAGGGTTACCCCAGCATCGGCTGCGAGCCTTGTACGCGTGCCGTGCGCGCTGGCGAGGATGTACGCGCCGGGCGGTGGTGGTGGGAGAGCAAGGACTCGAAAGAGTGCGGGCTTCACGAACAGAACATCAAGCATTGAGGCCAGACGAAATGGGCATCATGAACGAACTGACCGGCGCGCCGGAAGTGGCGCACCTGCTGCAAGTGCAAAACGATCACCTCGACAAGCTCGAGGCGGAATCCATCTACATCATCCGCGAGGTGGTGGCGGAGTGCCGCAACCCGGCGCTGCTGTTCTCGGGCGGCAAGGACTCCATCGTCATGCTGCACCTGGCGCTCAAGGCCTTCCGCCTGGGCGACCGCAAGACCGAACTGCCGTTCCCGCTGGTGCATATCGACACCGGCCACAACTACCCGGAAGTGATCCGCTTCCGTGACCAGCGCGTGGCCGAGCTTGGCGCGCGCCTGGTGGTGGGCCATGTGGAAGATTCCATCAAGCGCGGCACCGTGCGCCTGCGCAAGGAAACCGACTCGCGCAATGCCGCGCAAGCCGTGACCCTGCTGGAAACCATCGAAGCCAACAAGTACGACGCGCTGATGGGCGGTGCCCGCCGCGACGAAGAAAAGGCGCGTGCCAAGGAACGCATCTTCTCCTTCCGCGACGAGTTCGGCCAATGGGACCCGAAGGCCCAGCGCCCGGAACTGTGGAGCCTGTACAACGCCCGCATGGCGGCCGGCGAGCAGATGCGCGTGTTCCCGATCTCCAACTGGACCGAGCTGGATGTGTGGCAGTACATCGCCCGCGAAGAGCTTGAGCTGCCCCCGATCTACTACGCGCACCAGCGCGAAGTGGTGAAGAAGAACGGCCTGCTGGTGCCGGTCACGCCGATCACGCCGAAGCAAGACGGCGACGTCAGCGAAGTGATCTCGGTGCGTTTTCGCACCGTGGGCGACATCAGCTGCACCTGCCCGGTGGCCAGCGTTGCGGCCTCGCCGATCGAGATCATCGCCGAGACGGCCGTGACGGAGATCACCGAGCGCGGCGCCACGCGGATGGACGACCAGACCAGCGAAGCGTCCATGGAACGCCGCAAAAAAGAAGGCTACTTCTAACCCGGACGCATAGGCGGGCACATCGCGTCGTTGCGAGAGTGCTCGTGTACCAATGTACACGTCGCCCTCACGCGCCTAGCGCTGCCTCCCGCCTATGCGCCGGAGCGAGCGCTGCGAGAGGGACGAAGAAAGGATTTAAAATGAGCACCCAAGCAACACACCAAGGCCTGCTGCGTTTTATCACCGCCGGTTCGGTCGACGATGGCAAGAGCACCCTGATTGGCCGCCTGCTGTACGACAGCAAGGCTGTGCTGTCCGATCAGCTGACCGCGCTGACCAACGCCAAGAACAAGCGTACCGCCGGCGAGCAGATCGATTTCTCGTTGCTGACCGATGGCCTGGAAGCCGAGCGCGAGCAGGGCATCACCATCGACGTGGCTTACCGCTACTTCTCCACCGCGCGCCGCAAGTTCATCATCGCGGACACGCCGGGGCATGAGCAGTACACCCGCAACATGGTGACGGGCGCCTCTACCGCGCACGCCGCCATCGTGCTGGTCGACGCCACCCGCGTGACCGTGACGGACGGCCGCGCCGAGCTGCTGGCGCAGACCAAGCGCCATTCGGCCATCCTGAAGCTGCTGGAACTGCAACACGTGATCGTGGCCATCAACAAGATGGACCTGGTCGAGTTCAGCGAAGAGCGCTTCAACCAGATCCGCGCGGCCTATACCGAGCTGGCCAGCCAGCTGGGTTTGAAGGATGTGCGCTACGTGCCAGTGTCGGCGCTGCGTGGCGACAATATCGTCAACGCCAGCCAGGCCATGCCGTGGTACCAGGGCGAGCCGCTGCTGCCGCTGCTGGAAGCCCTGCCGGTGGAAGAACCCGCACCCGAAGGCGACGCCGCGCTGCGTTTCCCGGTGCAGCTGGTGATCCGCCAGGACGGCGCCCAGGCTGACGATTTCCGCGGCTATGCCGGCCGGGTCGAGGCAGGCACCGTGCGCGTGGGCCAGAAGCTGCGCGTGCTGCCGGCCAACCGCGATGCGCTGGTGGCGGAAGTGCTGACGCCCAACGGCGTGGCCGAATCGGCCAGCGTGGGCGAGACCGTGACGGTGCGCTTGTCGGAAGACGTGGATGTGTCACGCGGTGATATGTTCGTGGCTGCCGCGGCGGACAGCGTTTCGGCCAAGAAGCTGACCGCCGACCTGTGCTGGTTCGACGATGAATCGCTCAATCCGGCCCGCAAATATGTGCTCAAGCACACCACGGCCAGTGTGTTCGCGCGCGTGTCGTCGGTGGATCGCGTGCTGGACGTGCATACGCTGCTGCACGAGACCGACCGCCACGAGATCGGCCTGAACGATATCGGCTCGGTGCAGATCTCGCTGCAAAAGCCCATCGTCTGCGACAACTATGGCGACAACCCGGCAACCGGCGCGTTCGTGCTGATCGACGAAGCCACCAACCACACCGTGGCCGCTGGCATGATCCGTGCGTTCGCTTAAGGCGAGTGCATAGACAAATCGATCCAGTGAGCGCGAAGGAGCATGGCATGGGCAAGGTCTATCTGATCGGCGCGGGTCCCGGCGCCGCGGACCTCATTACGGTGCGCGGTGCACGGCTTTTGGGCGAAGCCCAGGTGGTGCTGCACGATGCGCTGGTCTCGCCCGAGATGCTGGCATGGTGTCCGCAGGCGCAGCTGATCGAGGTGGGCAAGCGCTGCGGCCAGCGCTCCACCGCGCAGTTGTTCATCAACCGCCAGATCGTGGACCAGGCCAGCAAGTTCGAGCGCGTGGTGCGCTTGAAGGGCGGGGATCCGATGCTGTTCGGCCGCGCCGACGAGGAGCTGCAGGCGCTGGAAGAGGCCGGCATCGAGTACGAGATCGTGCCGGGCATCACCGCCGCGCTGGCGGCGGCTTCCGCGATCCGCAAGCCGCTCACCAAGCGCGGTGTGTCGCGCAGCGTGGCGTTTGCGACGCAATCCAAGGCGGCTGACACGATCGACGTGGAGGCGGATGTCAAGGCCGATACGGTGGTGTATTACATGGGCCGCGACCAGGCAGCAGCCATCGCCGCGCAGCTGATCGCGCACGGCAAGCCGGCTTCCACGCCTGCCTGGGTGGTCGAGGCCGCTACCTCGGCGCACCAGCGCAGCCGCCAGTTCACGCTGCGGCAGATGGCGGCGGGCGAAGCGGCGGCCTGGATCAATCCGGTGCATCCCAGCCTGCTGATGATCGGCGAAGCGCTGGCCTCGCGGGCTAGCGAGGTGGTGCCGCAGGATGTGGATGGCGACGTTGCATACGCGCAGACTCGCGCGGCCTGAAGCACTGGGTGCGATGTAAAAAGCCGGACAACATAGCGTTGTCCGGCTTTTTCTTTGCGCTTGTGTGCTTGTGAGCTTTCGGGCTGCGCCGGTTTGCTCCCCTCTCCCGCTTGCGGGAGAGCAAGCCGGGGGAGAGAGCGGGCGCTCGTTACGCCGTCGTGCCGTCAAAAACCACGGGCTTCGCTGCAAGTGGCTCCTAGCTAAGCCACCCCTCTCCCCAGCCCTCTCCCCCTGAGGGGAGAGGGAGCGACTGCCGTCGTCGTAGCGCGGGGTTGTGGCCCGTTCTTCGGCTTCGTTCGATGTTTCAGGTGCGCTGTTCCGCGCTGCTGAGCGTCCCCACACAATAAGCCGCAATCGCATCCAGCACGCTGTCATCCTCGCCGACAGCTGCCGCGCAGCGGATCGTCACACCCGGAAGCTTGCTCCGGCAATCATCCAGCAGGGCCGGCAGGTCCCGCCGCAGATGCCCGCCCTGGCCAAAGAACACCGGCACCACATTGATGTCGGTAACGCCCCCGGCGGCCAGCGCCGCCAGCGTATCCGGCAGCGAAGGCGTCATCAGTTCCAGGAAGGCCAGGCGCACCGCGCAATCCGGCAGCGCGGCTGTCAGCCTGGCGTGCAGCCGGTCAAACGGCTCGCGCCAGCGCGCATCGCGCGCGCCATGGCCGAACAGCACCATGGCCTGGCGGGGAAGGGGTGTGGTATTCATCTTCGAGCCTTAATGCTTGCTGGCTAGCTTAATGCCGGTCCACCCAGCGCAACGCGCCAAGCGCCACCAGCAGGTACAGCGTGCCGGGGATCAGCGCCGAGACGATGGGCGGCCAGGTATGCAGCAGCCCCACGTGCGAGAACAGGGTGTTGGACAAGTGGAAGGACAGCCCCAGCATGATGCCGCCGAACACCTTCACGCCCACCGCGCCGGCCCGCGCGTGCAGGTAGGCAAAGGGCAGGGCCAGCGCCACCATCACGAACAGGGTCAGCGGGTAGATCACTTTCTTCCAGAAGGCGATCTCGTAGCGCTGGGTGTCCTGCTTGTTGTCGCGCAGGTGGCGGATATAGCGGAACAGGTCCACCGTGGACATCCGCTCCGGCTCCACCAGCAGCACCGACAGGATCTGCGGCGTCAGCTCGGAGCGCATGGCCATGGTGGGCACGCTTTGCTGCTCGCCGCGGAAGGCCGGTGCCAGGGCGTCCGCTTTGCCGGGCTCGCCCCTGGGCAGTTCCAGGAAGTGGGTCTCGGTCACGCCGGTGAGCTGCCAGGACTGGCCGCCCTCGTAGCGGCCTTCCTTGGCCACGCGGATCACGCTCAGGCGGTATTGGTCGTCGAACTCGTAAATGGTGACGCCGGTGATGCTCTGGTCGGGCCGCAGGCCGGCCACGTTGACGAAGCGCGTGACCTCATGGCCCTTGGAGGCATCGCGGTCGCGGTCCTTGACCCACACGCCGGAGCGAAAGCCCGCCGATACCGTGGCGCCCAGTGCTTCGAGCTTGACCTTTTGCGCATACTGCTCGGCCTTGGGGCCGATGAACTCGCCGAAGATAAACGTGGCGATGGCCAGCGGAATCGCCAGCTTGAACAGCGAGAACAGCGCCTGGCGCGTGTTCAGCCCGGCCACCCGGAAAATGGTGTACTCGGACTGGCTGGCCAGTTGCGAGAACACATAGATGGCGCTGATCAGCACGGCGATCGGCAGCACCTCATAGATGCGGGTGGGCGCCTGCAGGATAACGTGGAAGAACGCCACCAGCGAGGTGTAGCGGCCGGCCACGCTCTCCAGCTCGCTGAGCATGTCGAAGAACACGAACAGCGCCAGCACCGCAAACAGGATGAAGGCGAAGACGCCGTAGATCAGCCGCGCGAAATAACGCTCGTAGACACGCAATACCTTCATGCCTGGTTCCCCCGGGCGCCGCCCTTGCGGGGCAGGCCGAAGACCGCGCGCCAGCCACCCAGGCTGCGGTTCTGGCGGTAGCGGAACAGCATCACCGCGCCCAGCAGGGCGATCAGGTGGAACGGCCACCAGGCCAACGCGAACGGGATGGAGCCGGAGCGCACCCAGGCCTGCGAGAGATTGATCACGTTACTGTAGGTGAGGTAGATCAGCACCGCGAAGACCAGGGGCGTGTAGCGGCCCAGGCGCGGGTTGACGTAGGCAAGCGGGATGGCGATCAGCACAAAGTTGAAGGCCAGCAGCGGCAGCGACAGGCGCCACAGCAACTCGCCCAGGTTCTCGTTGGTGCGGTTGCGCAGCAGGTCGATGGTGTCGCGGCTCTTGGTCGGCAGGTTGGCGTCCGACTCAGGTGGTTTGTTGTCCACCTTGACCGCGTACTGGTCGAACTCGACGATGCGGTAGTCGATCTTGCCGGGCGTGCCGGCATAGCGGCGGCCGTTTTCCATCACCACCATGCGATCGCCGTTGGGCATGGTCTGGAACTGGCCCTGGTGGGCCAGCGCCACGCCAATCTTGTCGGCCTCGGCGTTGGCCACGAAGACGTTGCGCGCGTGCTTCATGTCGGCGTCGATGCCTTCGATGAACAGCACGTAATTGCCCTTGGCCGGCTCGATGAAGCGGCCGGCGGCAATCATGGACAGCACGCCACGCTGCTCGAAGCGGTCGCGGAACAGCGCGCTTTGCTGGTTGGCCCACGGCCAGGCGAACATGCCCAGCAGCAGCGACATGATGATGAAGGGCGCGGCAAACTGCAGCACCGGCTTGACCAGGTCGCGCAGCGAGATGCCGGCCGAGAACCACACCACCATCTCCGAGTCCTTGTACCAGCGCGTGAGCACGATCAGGGTGGAGATGAACAGGGTGGCGGACAGCAGGATCGACAGGTAGCCGATGGTGGCCAGGCCGATCAGCATCAGGACGTCATTGGGGCTGGCCTGGCCATTGGCGGCCATGCCGAGAATACGGATCACGAGCGAGGTCAGCATGAAGGTCAGCATGACCAGAAACACCGCGCCGGCGGTGTATGCGAGCTCGCGACGCAAGGCTTGTTGAAAGATCATGCGGAGTCGGTTCCGGGCTGCCGGCCGGCGCGGGCGATGTCGGTGCCGGGGGGCTTGCTAGCAAGCATAGCGGACCGCCGGCAGCAAATCGCGGATAATAGGAGCTTTCGTGGTGGACAAGCCCCTGGAAGGAAGCGCGATGGAATTTAGCACAAAAGCCTTGGATTGGAGCAAAGCGGGCCAAAATGGTTTCCTGGCAACCAAGACCGATTGTCTGGTGGTGGGCCTGTTTGAAGGACAGAGCCTGGCCGGTGTGGCCAAGGCACTCGACGTGGCAACCAAGGGTTTGGTCTCCCGGCTCATCAAGCTGGGCGATTTCGAAGGCAAGCGCGGTACCCAGCTGATGCTGCACGAAGTGGCCGGTGTGGGCGCTGCCCGCGTGCTGCTGGTGGGCTTTGGCAAGGAAGCCGAGTTCGGCGACAAGGCGTTCGCCGAGGCCGTGCGCACCGCGCTGCGTGCCTTGTCCGGCACGCGCGCCGCCAATGTGCTGTGGTGCCTGGCCCAGCAGCAGGCCCCGCAGCAAGCTGGCAACGCCCGCGACCTGGCCTGGCGCCTGATCACCACCGTCACCCTGATCCGCGAGGCGGGCTACCGCCTGCTGGAGCGCCATCCGGGCCTCAAGCGCACCAATGCCAACGCCAAGGGCAACGGCAACGGCGCCGACAAGCTCACCGGCCTGCGCAAGGTGGTGCTGACCGTGGACGCGGCTGACGCCAAGGCGGCCACCCAGGCCGTGATTCGCGGCGCGGCCATCGCCAACGGCATGGAGCTGACCAAGGACCTGGGCAACCTGCCGTCCAACATCTGCACGCCGACCTACCTGGCCAATACCGCGCGCGGCATCGCCAAGCGCCACAAGCTCAAGGTGGAAGTGCTGGGCCGCAAGCAGCTCGAGGCCCTGAAGATGGGCGCCTTCCTGGCGGTCACCAAGGGCGCGGTGGAGCCGCCCCAGTTCATCGTGCTGCGCTACGACGGCGCCTCGGCCAAGCAGGCGCCGGTGGTGCTGGTGGGCAAGGGCATCACCTTCGATACCGGCGGCATCTCGCTCAAGCCCGGCGAGGGCATGGATGAGATGAAGTACGACATGTGCGGCGCCGCCTCGGTGCTGGGCACGCTGCAGGCGGTGGCCGAGATGGGCCTCAAGCTGAACGTGATCGCGGTGGTTCCCACCTGCGAGAACATGCCATCCGGCAACGCCACCAAGCCCGGCGACGTGGTCACCAGCATGTCCGGCCAGACCATCGAGATCCTCAACACCGACGCCGAAGGCCGCCTGGTCCTGTGCGACGCGCTGACCTATGTGGAGCGCTTCAAGCCGGCCGCCGTGGTGGATGTGGCAACCCTGACCGGCGCTTGCATCATCGCGCTGGGCCACGTCAACAGCGGCCTGTACGCGCGCAACGACGGCCTTGCGGACCAACTGCTGCAAGCCGGCCGCAAGGCCATGGACACCGCCTGGCGCATGCCGCTGGACGATGACTACCAGGACCAGCTCAAGTCCAACTTTGCGGATATGGCCAATATCGGTGGCCGCCCGGCCGGCAGCGTGACCGCCGCCTGCTTCCTGGCGCGCTATACCGAGAAGTACGACTGGGCCCACCTGGACATCGCCGGCACGGCCTGGAAGAGCGGCGCCGCCAAGGGCGCCACCGGCCGCCCGGTGCCCCTGCTGGCGCAGTTCCTGATGGATCGCGCTGGCTGAAGCTGGATGGTTAAGCTTGATGCTTGACAGCAGGGACGGGCCGGCGCCGGCATCTGCGCGGGTCCGTCCCTGTTTAGCTTCATTCTCACAGGATTGCTTTCAACCATGACGCGTATCGATTTCCACAGCAACGTGCCCGACAAGCTCGGCTACGCTTGCCGGCTGATCCGCAAGGCGTACGGCGCCGGCCAGAAACTGGTGGTGCATGGCGCGCCGGAGCAGCTGGCGCAGCTCGATGCGCGCTTGTGGACGTTCTCCGCGCTGGATTTCCTGCCGCATTGCGGCGTGGACAGCCCGAACGCCGGGGTGACGCCGATCGTGTTGGCGGCCGCGCTGGACCAGGCTCCGCACCATCAGCTGCTGATCAACCTTAGCGCCGAGCCGCCGGTGCAGTTCGCCAGCTTCGAGCGCATGATCGAGGTGGTCGGCAGCGACGCCGACGACCGTGCCGCCGGGCGCGAGCGCTTTCGCCTGTACCGCGAGCGCGGCTATCCGCTGGCGCATCACGATATCGCCCAGGCCGGCCAGCCAACACAGGGTAAGGGGGATGCCGCATGACCGAACGCACCACCTCGCGCGTGATCCCGCGCATCGGGCCCAACGACAGCATTCCGCTGCTGACGGAGGTGATCGACCTGCCCACCGACGGCGCCAGGCAACCGGCGCCGGATGCGGCAGGAGCGCCGCAGACGGTAGCGTGGTCGGACGCTGGCGCTAGCAGCCCCAGCCATGCTCAGCCCGTGCATGACATGACCTGGCCCGGCCCGGTCACCCATGTCGTCATGCCCCGTGAGACCGGCGACGGCATGCCCGCGCCCGATATCCCGGCACTGCACCAGCCAACCCCGTCAACCCAGGATGGCGCCTACTCGGTCTCGCACGCCACGCACCACGCCAGCCCGCCGCCCAGCCCGGACGAGTTGCGCGCCGTGCGCAGCGAGCTGCTGACCCGCGTGATGATGCGGTTTCGCACTGAGTGGCCGCAGGTGGTGGAGGCCCATACCGAAGCCACGCTGCAATCGCGCCTGGCCCCGCTGACCGCGCAACTGGCGGCGGAACTGACACAGGCGATGGAGGCCCGGCTGGTGGAGTGGCTGGACGCCACGCTGGAAGAAATCGAGCGGGACCCGGGCGGCATGTGAAGGCCCCAGGCACCGAACGAAGCCGGCGAACAGGCCAAAGCCGCCGGCGATGACGACGGCTGTCTCTCCCTCTCCCCTCAGGGGGAGAGGGCCGGGGAGAGGGGTGGCTTAGCTAGGAGCCACTTGAAGCGAAGCCCGTGGTTGTTTCCAGCATGGCGACGTATCCAGCGCCCGCCCTCTCCCCCAACCCCTCTCCCGCAGGCGGGAGAGGGGAGCAACCACGCGGGAGCTTGAGTCTGCGCTGCCAAAAAAAGCCCGCGATCGCTCGCGGGCTTTTGTCCTTCTGGCGATGAAGCCGCAGCCTCAGTCCGTCACAGCGCCCTTGCTGGCGGTCGAAGCCAGCTTGGCGAACTTGGCCAGCACGCCACGGGTGTAGCGCGGTGCCGGCTGCTTCCAGGCGGCGCGGCGCTTGGCCAGCTCTTCTTCGCTCACGTTGAGTTCCAGCAGCAGCTTGTGCGCGTCGATGGTGACCGAGTCGCCTTCCTGCACCAGCGCGATGTTGCCGCCCACGTGCGCTTCCGGCGCGACGTGGCCGACCACCATGCCCCAGGTGCCGCCCGAGAAGCGGCCGTCGGTGATGAAGCCGACCGATTCGCCCAGGCCCTTGCCGATGATGGCCGAGGTGGGGGCCAGCATTTCAGGCATGCCGGGGCCGCCCTTGGGGCCCAGGTAGCGCAGCACCAGGATGTCGCCGGCGTTGATCTTGTCGGCCAGGATGGCGTCCATGGCGCTTTGCTCGTCCTCGAACACGCGGGCCGGGCCGGTGATGACCGGGTTCTTCAGGCCGGTGATCTTGGCGACGGCGCCTTCCTGTGCCAGGTTGCCCTTCAGGATGGCCAGGTGGCCTTCCTTGTAGAGCGCCTTTTCGATCGGCATGATCACGTCCTGGTCGGCGCGCGGGGTGTCCGGCACGTTTTCCAGTTCCTCGGCCAGGGTGCGGCCGGTGATGGTCAGGCAGTCGCCGTGCATCAGGCCTGCCTTGAGCAGGATCTTCATGACCTGGGGAATGCCGCCCGCGCGGTGCAGGTCGGTCGCCACGTACTGGCCCGACGGCTTCAGGTTGCAGATCACCGGCACCTTGCGGCGGATGCGCTCGAAGTCGTCGATGCTCCATTCCACTTCTGCCGAGTGGGCGATCGCCAGGTAGTGCAGCACGGCGTTGGTGGAGCCGCCGGTGGCCATGATCAGCGCAACGGCGTTCTCGATGGACTTGCGCGTGATGATGTCGCGCGGCTTGATGTCCTTCTTGATGGCCTCGACCAGCACGCGTGCCGATTCGGCAGCGCTGTCGACCTTTTCCTGGTCCGGGTTGGCCATGGTCGACGAGTACAGCAGCGACATGCCCAGCGCCTCGAACGAGGAGCTCATGGTGTTGGCGGTGTACATGCCACCGCACGAGCCCGACGACGGGCAGGCGTTCTTCTCGACGCCCTCGAAGTCTTCCTGGCTCAGGCGGCCGGCGGTGAATTCGCCCACGGCCTCGAACGACGACACGATGGTCAGGTCCTTGCCCTTCCAGTTGCCCGGCTTGATGGTGCCGCCGTACACATAGATGCCCGGCACGTTGGTGCGCGCCAGCGCGATCATGCCGCCCGGCATGTTCTTGTCGCAGCCGCCGATCACGACCACGCCGTCCATCCACTGGCCCTGGGTCGCGGTCTCGATACAGTCGGCGATGACTTCGCGGGAGATCAGCGAGTACTTCATGCCTTCGGTGCCCATCGACATGCCGTCCGAGATGGTCGGGGTGCCGAAGATCTGCGGGTTGGCGTCGGAGGCCTTGATGGCCGCCACGGCGGCGTCGGCCAGGCGTTGCAGGCCGGAGTTGCACGGCGTGATCGTGGAGTGGCCGTTGGCGATGCCCACCATCGGCTTGTCGAAGTCTTCCTTCTTGTAGCCCAGCGCGTAGTACATCGAGCGGTTGGGGGAGCGCGCCACGCCTTGCGTGATGTGCTGCGAGCGTTTGTTGTATGCCATGGGAATCTCCGGGGGAAGTGTGCCGGCCAGCGCGGGGCGCCTCAGGGTTCCGAGGACCGGGCAGGCTCTTGCCATGTTGTGGACGAGAGCATGCCGCTTGCCTTTTATCGTGTCAAATATATTATTCAACCTTTATTGAGTCGAAAAACATATCAGGAGCTCCTTTGGACCTGCGCCAGTTGCGCTACTTCGTTACCGTGGCGGAGGAGTTACATTTCGGCCGCGCCGCGCGGCGGCTCACCATGACGCAGCCGCCGCTGTCCCAGCAGATCCAGGCGCTGGAGGAGGAGATTGGCGTGCAGCTGTTCGCCCGCACGCGGCGCTCGGTGGCGCTCACCCCTGCGGGCCAGCAATGGCTGCCCGAGGTGCGCCGCGTGCTGGCCGATGCGGCCGCGCTGCCGGGCCTGGCCCAGCGGCTGGCGCGCGGGGAGGCCGGCACGCTGTCGTTGGCCTTTGTCAGCACGGCCGATTACGGCATCCTGCCCGACCTGCTGCGGCGCTTCCGGGCGCGGCACCCCAATGTGCAGCTGCAACTGCGCGAGGCCACCAGCGATATCCAGCTGGAGGCCCTGATGGACGGCGGCATCGACGCCGGGCTGGTGATCCGCCCGCAACTGCCGGCCATGCCGCATGGCGTGGCCTACCTGCCGCTGGTGCGCGAGCCGCTGGTGCTGGCCGTGCCGGAAGGCTGGCGCCCGGATGGCGCGGCGGCAGCCGAGGAGGGCGTTTCGCTCAAAGATGCGGCGCACGAGCCGCTTATCATCTTTCCCCGGCGAAGCGCGCCGGCGTTTTATGACATCATTACGGGCTGTTATGCGCGCGAAGGCCTCACGCCGGTGATCGCCCAGGAGGCCATCCAGATGCAGACGATCGTCAGCCTGGTATCCGCCGGCATGGGGGTGGCGCTGGTGCCGGCCTCGCTTTGCAACCTTCGCCGTACCGGTGTGTCCTACCTGCCGTTGCGCGAGGCCGGGCCCGATATCGAGACCGGGCTGGTGTGGCGCGAGGCTGGTGCCGACAGCGTGAGCCCCGTGCTGAGATCGTTTATCGAGATCGCCGGCGCGCTGGCCGCTGCCATGACGCTGACGCAAAACGCTGGCATAACACCGGGCACGGAGCCGGGCGCGGAGCTTGGCACTGCCGCTGCGGCAACGCACCTGACTAACGCAGCCTGAACCCTGATATCGCGCCGGACGCCAGGTTGCCCGTGCGCGATCTCTCTACCTACAACCCTAACCACGGCACACATGCTGATTCATCCCCAATTCGACCCGGTTGCGATTCATCTCGGCCCGCTCGCCATCCGCTGGTACGGGCTGATGTACCTCGCCGGGTTCATCATGTTCCTGTGGTTCGGGCGCCTGCGCATCCGCCAGCCGCATATCGCGGCCCAGGGCTGGACGGTCAAGGACCTGGACGACATGTTGTTCTTCGGCGTGCTGGGCGTGATCCTGGGCGGGCGGCTGGGCTACGTGTTCTTCTACAAGGCCGATTACTACCTGAGCCATCCGCTTGAGATCTTCAAGGTGTGGGAGGGCGGCATGGCCTTCCACGGCGGCTTCCTGGGCGTGATCGTGGCGATGTGGCTGTTCGCCAAGCTGCGTGGGCGGCACTGGATGGAGGTCACCGACTTCATCGCGCCGATGATTCCCTGCGGGCTGGCGGCCGGGCGCATCGGCAACTTCATCAACGGCGAGCTGTGGGGCCGTCCCACGGACCTGCCGTGGGGCATGATCTTCCCGCAGGCCGGCGACAACATTCCCCGCCATCCTTCGCAGCTTTATCAATTCGCCGGCGAAGGCGTGGCGCTGTTCATCATCCTGTGGCTGTTCGCCAGGAAGCCGCGCCCCATGGGCGCGGTCTCGGGCGTGTTCCTGATCGGCTACGGCGGTTTCCGTTTCCTCGCCGAGTTCGCGCGCGAGCCGGATAACTTCCTGGGCCTGCTGGCGCTGAACTTCTCCATGGGCCAGTGGCTGAGCCTGCCGATGATCCTGGCTGGCATTGCCATGGTGGTCTGGGCGAACCGTCACGGACAGGCGGCGCAGGCCCCGATCCGTTAAAGCGGGCGCAGATGACTTTGTTCACCGCTGCCATCTTCGATATGGATGGCCTGCTGATCGACTCCGAGCGCGCCATCATGCAAGCCTGGATCGGCGCCGCGCGCGAGATCGGCATCACGCTGGCGGCCAGCGACTACGTGCAGGTCATCGGCAAGGCCAAGCCGGAGTCCGATGCCTTCCTGGTTTCCCTGCTTGGCGACGAGCATGCCTTCCGCCAGGTGCAGGCGATGGCGGGCGCGCAATTGCATGCGCCGGCCACCGGGCCCCGGTTTCCGCTGAAGCCCGGCGCCAGGGAATTGCTCTCGGCGCTGCGCGGCGCGGGCATTCCCTGCGCGGTGGCATCGTCATCCCGTGTCGAGGAAATCAGGGACCGGCTCGGGCGCGTGGGCGTGCTGGATTTCTTTTCTTCCGTCTCGGGTGGTGATGAGGTGCGCCGCGGCAAGCCGGACCCGGCGCTGTACCAGCTTGCCGCCGAGCGCCTCGGCGTGGCGCCGCGGGCGTGCCTGGCCTTCGAGGACAGCGAGAACGGCGCAACGGCCGCGAACCGCTCGGGGGCGCAGGTGGTGGTGGTGCCCGATATCAAGCCGCCTTCGCCGGTCGTGACCGGATTCAGTTTCCGGGTACTGGGCACGCTGCATGAGGCCATTGCGCACGTGCCGCACTGGTTCGGCGTCCACGCGGCAAGGGGTTCGGCGGGCTAGTCCGCACGCGGCGCCCCGTGGCGTTCCCTGCCTTGCATTCGTCCGCGCCGCCCCTGGCGCATGGTGAGACTGACCCTCCTGTTGATCGGCGCGCAAGCGTTGCGCGAGCGCTGGAAGATGCTGCGCATGCGGCTGTGCAACATCGAATTGTCTTGTCATCTGGTCGCCGTTATTCATAATTATGAATTATTGGGCCTGGCAAGACACATTTCACCGTGCCGCAAGCCACCCCGATGCCATTGCATTCTTCCGTCCGGAGGCACCATGCGCATCATCCAGCAGGCCCTGTACCTCGAAGTCGCGGAGCGCCTGCGCGCCATGATCGACGAGCACGCGCTGATGCCCGGCGCCTGGATTGATGAGGCCACGGTGGCCGAGTCGATGGGGATCTCGCGCACGCCGATGCGCGAGGCGCTCAAGGTGCTGGCCGCCGAAGGCCTGGTGCGGCTGGAGCCGCGCCGCGGCTGCTTTGTCAACGCCTTGTCCGAGCAGGACCTCGACGAGATCTTCCCGCTGATGGCGCTGCTGGAAGGCCGCTGCGCCTATGAGGCCGCACGCAACGCCACCGCCGAGGACCTCGACGCGCTCGAAAGCCTGCATGCCGACCTGACCCAGTATGCGCAGGCCGGCAATATCGACGCCTACTACGAAACCAACTACCAGATCCACGAAGCCATCCAGCGGCTCGCCGGCAACCGCTGGCTGTCCGGCCTGATCAGCGACCTGCGCAAGGTGCTGCGGCTGTCGCGCCACAAGAGCCTGAAGCTGCCGGGCCGCATCCGCGAATCCTGCGCCGAGCATCTGTCGGTGTTCTCCGCGCTCAAGGCGCATGACCCGGAGGGCGCCGAAACCCTGATGAAGACGCACTTGCTGCGCCAGCGCGGTGCGCTCAGGGCACTGGACGCCGCCGAGGCTGACGATAGCGGTCGCGATCCCATCCCCGAAGCACAGCCCGGCCGCCTGCACTTGGCCGGTAAGTCCCCCGTTGATCGATAGCGGCCAACTGACGCGCACAGAGCAGGTACGTCCATGGATTCCCTCAGCAATAGCGAACAGAAAGTCAGCGCGCCCCTGAGCGGCTTGGAGCCGTCGGCGCAATCCCTGTTGTCCCGCTTTGGCCGGTGGTGGGGCCGCAAGGGCGATGACCGCGCCAAGCCGAATACGGGTGCCGATGCCAAGGCGGACGCCAAGGCCGTGGCGCTGCCGGCGCGCGTGCTGCGCCGGCAGCGCGAGCAACTGCGTCAATGCTTCGATGCGCGCCTGACCGACAGCGCCGCCAATACCGCAGCGCAAACCTGGCGGGCCGAATACGAAGCCGCGGGCGATGACGCACGCCAGGCCATGCTCGGCGTGCTGGCGGAAGTCGCGGCCAGCGGCGGCCCGGAATCGGATGACGATGCCAAGGATGGCAAGACGCCCAAATCCGCGTCGGGGCTTGCGCAGGCCATGTCCAACGCGCGCATCCGTTTCTTCAAGCGGCTGGCCGCGCTGCACGGGCAGGAGGGCGCAAGCGTCTGCGGCCTGCATTTCCTGATCGGCCTGCGTGCTGACATGCTGCGCTGGCACAAGCGCGTGCCGGGACTGCGCCCGCTTGACGACGATCTGGAGGCGCTGTTCTCCAACTGGTTCGACGTGGGCCTGCTGGAACTGCAGCCCATCACGTGGGACTCGCCCGCATCGCTGCTGGAAAAGCTGATCCGCTACGAGGCGGTGCACGAGATCGCGTCCTGGGCGGACCTGCGCAACCGGCTCGATTCTGATCGCCGCTGCTATGCCTTCTTCCACCCGCGCATGCCGCGCGAGCCGCTGATCTTTGTCGAGGTGGCCTTCGTGCCCGAGATGGCAGCCAACGTCCACGCGCTGCTGGACGAAGCCGCGCCGCTGGAGGACCTGCGCCGCGTGAAGTGGGCGATCTTCTATTCCATCTCCAATACGCAGCCAGGCCTGCGCGGCGTGAGCTTCGGCAACTTCCTGCTCAAGCGCGTGATCGGGGAGTTGCAGCGCGAGTTTCCCAAGCTCAAGCAGTTCGCCACGCTCTCGCCCATCCCCGGGTTTGCCGACTGGCTGCGCAAGCGCGACGGCGAAGCGGTGGCCAAGGTGCTGGGCGACAAGCGCCTGGCGCGCTGGAGCGAGCGCCACGGCACGCCACCCGCCGACGGCGCCGGCTGGCTGGCCGCGCTGCCTGCCGATTCCGAAGATGCGACGGTGCGCGACATCGCGCTGGCGCTGGCCGCGCACTACCTGGTGCGCGAGCGCCAGCAGGCGCTGCCGGCCGATCCGGTGGCGCGCTTTCACCTGGGCAATGGCGCCTGCGTGGAGCGCCTGAACTGGGCCGCCGACCTGTCGCGCAAGGGCCGTGCGCAGTCGTGCGGGATGATGGTGAATTATCTTTACGTGCCCGAGGCGCTAGATGACAATCTGGTGCGCCTTGGCAACGGATCCCCGCGCATGAGCCGCGCGGTGAGCAAGCTGTTGTAACCCTGGTCAGGTAAAAGACAAGGCCGCGGGCCGCGTTCATGGGCCATTCCAGCAGTTCTTCGTTTTGACTTTCCACAGCAGAAGAGAGAAGAGAGAGGAGACAGAGTCATGAATCGTCGTCAGTTTCAACTGGCAGGGCTGGCTTGCGCGCTGGGCGCGGGTTTGGGCGCGGTAGCGCCCGTGGCGCAGGCTGACGCCTGGCCGTCCAAGCCGATCACCGTCATCGTGCCGTTCCCGGCCGGCGGTGGCACCGATGCCTTCGCCCGCCCGCTGACCGCGCAGCTTTCCAAGCAGCTCGGCAAACAGTTCGTGATCGATAACCGTGGCGGCGCTGGCGGCACCGTGGGCGCGAGCATCGCGGCCAAGGGCGCGCCGGATGGCTATACCGTTTTCATCGGCGGCGCGCACCACGCCATCGCGCCGTCGTTCTACAAGAAGCTCGACTACGACATCGAGAAGGATTTCATCCCCGTCACGGTGATCGCGCAGCCGCCGCAGGTGATCGTGGTGAACCCGACCAAGGTCACCGCCAACACGCTGGGCGAGCTGATCGCCTATGCCAAGAAGAACCCCGGCAAGCTGAACTACGCCTCGGCCGGCAACGGCTCGTCCCACCATCTGGCGGGCGAGCTGTTCAAGCTGCAGACCAAGACCTTCATCACGCATATTCCCTACAAGGGTGCGGGCCCTGCGCTGTCCGACCTGATCGCGGGCCAGGTGGATATGGATTTCGACGGTCTCGGTTCTTCGGCCCAGCATATCCGCGCCGGCCGCATCAAGGCGCTGGCGGTGGCATCGACCAAGCGCTCGGCCGCGTTCCCGAATGTGCCTACCGCTGCCGAGGCTGGGGTGCCTAACTACGAAGTCTCCACCTGGTACGCGATGTGGGTGCCCAAGGGCACGCCCAAGGACATCGTCGACCGGCTTTACACCGAAGTGGAGAAGGCACTGAACACGCCCGAGATGAAGCAGATCTGGCTTGCCAACGGCTCCGATACGCCGGCTTTCACGCAAGAGCAGTTCGCGCAGTTCCAGCGCGCCGAGATCAAGCGCTGGGCTACGGTGGTGCAGCAGTCCGGCGCCAAGATCGACTGATGGAGGATCGCCGCATGGTTTCCGATGTTTCCCGTGCGCGTGGAGCGCAGGCATGAGCGGCACGGTAGCGTTCGCGCGTGAGGGCGACGTGGCCACGGTCACGCTGTCCCACGCTGGCAAGCTCAATGCCATCTCCGTGGCGATGTGGCACGCGCTGGCGCAGGGCTTTGCGGACCTGTCCGCCGATCCCTCGCTGCGCTGCGTGGTGGTGCGCGGCGCCGATGGCAACTTTGCCGCCGGCGCCGACATTGCCGAGTTCCCCGAGGAGCGGGGCGACGCCGCCGCGCTGCGCCGTTACCACGAGGCGGTGATTGCGCCTGCGCTGGCCGCCATCGCGGGCTGCCTGCATCCGACGCTTGCCATGATCGAAGGGGTTTGCGTGGGCGGCGGGCTGGAGATCGCCTGCCATTGCGACCTGCGCATCGCCGCCGACGACAGCCGCTTCGGCGTGCCGATCAACCGGCTCGGCTTTCCCATGGCGCCCGGCGAGCTGACCGGGCTGCTGGCCCTGGCGGGCCGCGCGGTGACGCTGGAGATCCTGCTGGAGGGCAGGGTGTTCGACGCCGCCGAGGCGCGCGAGAAAGGGCTGCTGACGCGCGTGGTGCCGGCAGCGGCACTCGGCGAGGAAGTCGCCGCGGCCGTCAAGCGCATCGTGGCCGGTGCGCCGTTGGCCGCCCGCATCAACAAGCAGAGCATCCGCCGCCTGGCGCCGGTGCCCGCGCCGCTCACCGCGGCGGAGCTCGACGCGCATTTCCGCTATGGCGACAGCGCCGACCATGCCGAAGGCGTGGCGGCATTCCTGGCACGCCGGCCGCCGCGCTTCAGCGGTCAATAGCACGGGCAATAGCACGGGCAATCGCTTTAGGTATCATTGCCGGCTATTGATCGGATTGCCCATGCGGATTGCCCATGCTATTGCCGATTCCGTTTTTCATCTTCCGCAATATGAACGCCAACCTGTTCGCCCTATTCGAATCCCGCTTCCCGGCGGACCGCAGTGCCTGCTGCATTGAAACCCACGACGGCCTCTACTACAGCTGGGACGACCTGGACCGCGCCACCGCCAAGATGGCCAACCTGCTGGCCGCGCTCAAGCTGCCCGAGGGCGCGCGCGTGGCGGTGCAGGTGGAAAAATCGCCGGAGGCGCTGTTCCTGTACCTCGCCACGCTGCGCGCAGGCTACATCTACCTGCCGCTCAATACCGCCTACCAGGAAGCCGAGATCGACTACTTTGTCGGCAACGCGGAGCCGGCGGTGGTGGTGTGCAGCAGCGCTAACTTCGGCTGGGTGTCCAAGGTGGCGTTCCGCCACGGCACCAAGCACGTCTTCACGCTGGACGACGACCGCTCAGGCTCGCTGTTGTCCCGCGCCGCCGTGCAACCGGACCGCTTCGCCACGGTGGCGCGCGGCGCCGACGAGCTCGCCGCCATTCTCTACACCTCGGGCACCACGGGCCGCAGCAAGGGCGCCATGCTCACGCACGGCAACCTGGCCTCCAACGCCAAGACGCTGCATGCGTACTGGGGCTGGCGCAGCGACGACGTGCTGCTGCACATGCTGCCGATCTTCCACGTGCATGGCCTGTTCGTCGCGTCGCACGGCGCGCTCTTGGCCGGTGCCAAGATGATCTGGGCGCCCAAGCTCGACATGGCGCAGATCCTGAAATTCCTGCCGCGTTGCACCGTGATGATGGGCGTGCCCACGTATTACGTGCGCATGGTGCAGGAGCCGCGCTTTGACGACGACACCTGCCGCCGCATGCGCCTGTTCGTGTCCGGCTCCGCGCCGCTGCTGATGGAAACCTTCGATGCCTTCCGCGAGCGCACGGGCCACACCATCCTGGAGCGCTACGGCATGAGCGAGACCGTGATGCTGGTCTCCAACCCGTACGAGGCGCAAGGCGGCGAGCGTATCGGCGGTACCGTCGGCAAGGCGCTGCCGGGTGTGTCGGTGCGCGTGGTGGACGGCGACGGCAAGCCTTGCGCGGCCGGCGAGATCGGCAATGTGGAAGTGCGTGGCCCGAATGTGTTCAAGGGCTACTGGCGCATGCCGGAGAAGACGCAGGAAGAGTTCACCGCCGACGGCTGGTTCAAGACCGGCGACGTGGGCCGCTTTGGCGGTGCCATCGTCAGCCAGGCTGGCGAGCGCAAGGTGCCTGACGACTACCTGACCATCGTCGGCCGCAGCAAGGACCTGATCATCTCCGGTGGCTACAACGTCTACCCCAAGGAGATCGAGAGCTTTATCGACGAGATGCCGGGCGTGGCGGAAAGCGCCGTGATTGGTGTGCCGCATGCCGACTTCGGCGAGGCGGTGGTGGCGGTGGTGGTTGGCAAGCCAGGTGCCTCGCTGGATGCGCTGAGCCTGATTGGCGGGCTCAAGGGTCGTATTGCCAATTTCAAGGTGCCTAAGCGCGTGCACGTGGTGGATGAGTTGCCGCGCAACACCATGGGCAAGGTGCAGAAGAACGTGCTGCGCCAGCAGTTCGGGGCGCTGTAAGCACCGCCGCTCCTTGATGGCTCATGCATCAAAGACAAGGCCCCTGCCGCTTGCGCGGCAGGGGCCTTGTTCCGTGCCTTCTGCCTTCTGCCTTCTACCTTCTACCTTCTACCTTCTACCTTCTACCTTCTGCCTTGCCCCTTGAGCCTGTGGCTTTGGACGGCGCTTACTTGAGCATCTGCACCGAGCCGTTCACAGTCACGGTGACCTGGGCCTTGCCGCCCTCGACCGGCACCGGCGCGGAATCGGCCATCATGGCCTTGGCCGCGTACATGCGCGGCATCGGTTGCACCGCGCCCACTTCGCCCACCTGCACTTCACGGATGGTGTAGCTGCCGTAGCCGAACAGCTTGGTGGTGGCCTGAGCCTTGTCGCGGAACGAGGCCACGGCTTGCTCGGTCAGCTTGGTCTCGGCCGCCTGGCGGGCTTCGCGCGAGAGCGAGAAGCTGATGTTCTGCACCTGCATCTGGCTGGCGAGCTGCCCCGCGAGCTTGGACACGGCGGTGAAATCGCGCGATTCCAGAATCACCTCGGCGCGCCCGCGCCAAGTGCTGATGCGCCCGTTCTTGTCGTTGGACGGATAGATGGTGAAGCCGCCCGATTGCGCCTGCACGCCATTGGTACGCTTGGCCTGCGCGATCACATCCGCGGTCTTGGCCGACAGCGCCGAGGAAATCGCGCCCGGCTCCGCGCCTTCCTGCTCGGCGGCGAGCGTCAGGTGCACCACGTCGGTCGGTACTTCGGTGGCGGCCTGGGCGGACAGCGACAGCACGCCGGCAGGGGCCGGCTCGTGGGTCGGGCCGCCGCCCTGGGCGGAGGCAGCCATGGCGGTGGTACCGAGCAGCGTGGCGGCAAGCAGATGTTTCATTGGATTCTCCCTTGTCAGACGATGGGTATCAGACGCGCCGCCCAGGTGATCGTTCCGCTACGTCGCGTGCGACCTTGTATCTACTTGTATCCGCGGCATGCGTTGCTGGCACCTGTGGCCTCAGAACGCGTGCCAGGCCTTCCACATCATGTAGGCCGACAGGCTGAACAGCAGGCAGGCGAAGACTTTCTTCAACTGTGCGACATCCATGCGGTGCGCGGTGCGCGCGCCCAGCGGCGCGGTCAGCACGCTGGCAACCGCGATCACCGCCAGCGCGGGCAGGTAAATGTAGCCGAGCGAGCCTGCCGGCAGCCCGGTCTGGCCCAGCCCGCTCCACACATAGCCGATCACGCTCGCCACTGCGATGGGAAACCCGAGTGCGGCCGAGGTGGCCACGGCGTTGTGGATTGGCACATTGCACCAGGTCATGAACGGCACCGAGACAAAGCCGCCGCCCGCGCCCACCAGGCTGGACAGGAAGCCGATCACGCCGCCCGCGCCCAGCATGCCCGGCGTGCCTGGCAGTTGCCGGTGCGGGGCGGGCTTGCGGTTGCGCAGCATCTGCCACGCCGAAAAGCCTACGAATACGGCAAACAGCAGCGACAGCCAACTGGTCTTGAGCGCCGCGAAGACCTTGCCGCCGCCGATCATGCCGCCAATCAGGATGCCGGGCGCCAGGGCCAGCACCAGCTTCCATCGCACCATGCCGCGCTTGTGGTGGGCGCGCACCGAGGACAGCGAGGTGAACAGGATGGTCGCCATGGAAGTGGCGATCGCCATATGGACGATGGCCTCATGGGGGAAGGCCAGGGCGGTGAACAGCAGCGTGAGGAAGGGCACCATCAGCATGCCGCCGCCTACGCCAAGCAAGCCGGCGCAGAAGCCGGTAAAGGCGCCGAGCAGCAGCAGCCCGGGAATCAGGGAAAAGCTCATGACGCGGAATCGACCTTGTTGGCGTTGTAGTTATGTCGTCGGCAGCCATTGTGTCATGCCGCTGCAGTGACCGTCGGTGCCGGGCTAGCGCATCAGCCGCGTGGTGATGAAACGCCATTCGGCCGGGGTCACCGGCGTGATCGACAACCGGTTGCCGCGGCGTAGCACGACCATGTCGGCCAGTTCGTCATGCGCGCGCAAGTCGGCCAGCGAGATCAGCGGGCCCTTGCCGACAAAGCGCACATCAACCAGCATCCAGCGCGGGGCATCCGGCTTGGCGGCGGCGTCGTAGTAATCGCTCTTCGGGTCGAACTGGGTGGGATCGGGGTAGGGCTGCGAGCTGACCTCGGCCAGGCCGGCAATGCCGGGCTGTGGGCAGGAGGAGTGATAGAACAGCACGCCGTCGCCGATTTGCATGCCGTCGCGCATGAAGTTGCGGGCCTGGTAGTTGCGCACGCCGGTCCATGGCAGGGTGCCGCGTTCGGCTAGCGTATCGATGCTGGCCTCGTCGGGTTCCGACTTCATCAGCCAGTACTGGCGGGCGCGCGCGGCGGCATTGGCTTGCGTGGATCGGCTCATGGGCGGGCAGGGCGGGCGTGACGTTGGCGACAGCGATATGGTGCAGCAAGCACGGCCAAAAGAAAACCGTCTGGCGGATGTGGGCGTGGGCCGTGGCGCTGAAACAGAGGGAG
Source organism: Cupriavidus sp. GW821-FHT02F09 (assembly GCF_059421605.1). Taxonomy (NCBI): domain Bacteria; kingdom Pseudomonadati; phylum Pseudomonadota; class Betaproteobacteria; order Burkholderiales; family Burkholderiaceae; genus Cupriavidus; species Cupriavidus sp. GW821-FHT02F09. The sequence goes on along the minus strand of NZ_JBWKVH010000006.1, from coordinate 8,850 downwards.
GGCACTGCAGAGGCAGCGCAGGTCAATCTGCGCCACAAAAGGAAAAGGCGGTGGTTGAATAACCACCGCCTTTAGAGGGGTCCCCGCCTCGGCCGCTGGATCGGCATCCTGAACCCAAGTGAGGTTCAGAGTGGCTGCGGAAGCCGCATTTCGGGTACATCACCGGTTCAGGGAGTCCAGACTGCAACTATGAACCATGCGACGCGCTCGCCCACACGGCATAATCCCGCACCAACAAATGCTTATCGGTTCAAGGAATATGATCCTGACGAACCAGGCAGGGAAACTGTCAAACGTCTGACTTTTTTGCACTGCCAAACGCATACTGCTTTGGCATGGCTGTCAGACGTTTGCCGTTTCTAACTTGGATGGGATGAAAACGGCGGTCAGGCGCGATAACCCGACCTAAGGTGCCGCAACTATGTGGCTTGGTGCGGCTTGGCTCCACTATACACCGCGAGGCTTTCCATACCAAGCCCGTCTTTGCGTGTCGTTACATTTTGCTGACGCGCGCGGCATGTGGGGCACATCGGGCCGAAATCGCGAGCGTATCACCGCCTGCCTGTGCCGTGTGGTACAGCCGGCGCAGGGCAGGGCATCAGTTGCGCGGCACGGGCGAATTGGTGCCCACATGCGCGTACTGGCGCAGGGCTTCGTCCGCGCGTTCGTTCAGCTCGCGAATGCGCGCACGCACTGCATCAACGGGAATCGCACCATCTTCTTGCTGCTTGCGCTTGAGCGAGAGCAGGTCCGAGGCGATGCTGATCGCGGCCATCACGGCAACGCGTTCCACGCCCTTGGCGGATACGCCGCCCTTGAGCCGCGTCATCTGACCGTCTACCAGTGCCACGGCCTCCAGCAGCGCGGCCTCGTTGTCGGCGGCAATGGCGAACCGGTAGGACTGGCCGGCAATGTTCACTTCGACTTGCTTATTGCTCATGCGTTTTCTCCGGGTGCCTTCTGTTCGGCGCGGCCGGCCGCGTCGCCTTCGCCCAGCAGGTCGAGCTGGCGGGCGTCGCTGGCGGTGGGCAGCTTGTCCAGGATCGACTGGATGCGCAGCTGCGCTTCCTCGATCTTGATATTGAGCAGCTCGCGGTCGGCGGCCATGGCTTCACGGTCGCCGCGCAGCTGGCTGGCGTCGGCCTGCAGGCGTTCGATCTCCTCGCGCAGCCGCTGGTTCTCAGCCGCCAGGGTATCGGCATGGTGCAGCACACGCCCGATCTTGGCGGCGAGTTGTTCGAGTTCGGTGAGCATAGAGCCTGTCATATCTAGGGTCTCGGGTTCTGGGATTTTAGCCCAAGCGCTATCGTGCGGACGGCGAACGCAGACGTGTGTGACCAGGCCTGCGCGCCGAAGTTGCATGCATCGTCGTTTAACGGCATCCGTGGCGACGGCTTTATGCCTGTTTCCAGGCGCTTTCGCCTTGTTTTGCCGCGGCATTGACGCTTGCCTCGAAACTGCCTACACTCGCGCACGTTCCAGGTGCTCGTAATCCTATTCACTACAGGGTTGCAGTTCAACGGGAAACAGGGAGCCAGCCACCGCCGCCAGGGCAGGGCCGAGCCAACCTGTGCTGCCCCCGCAACGGTAAGCGACCGTGATCGCAAGATCGCAAGGCCGACCACTCAGCCACTGAACCGCAAGGTTCGGGAAGGCGGTCGGACTGGTGTCGTCAGCCCGGATACCGGCCTGAACGAGAGTGCGCCGCCCTCCGCTGCTTTTTGCCGCGCAAGCCAGCGGCGCGCTTCGTCGCCAGACGGTCCGCGGGGGAACGGACCAGGCAGCTCTCTCCCACTCAGCATCATGCGCTTTTCGCCCCCCACGTCGAGCCGTCCGGCATTGCCGGCGCGCCGCCACACCATACCTGTTTTCGTCTCGCGGCAACTGCCCGCCGCGCTCGCCGCCTGGCTCGCCATGAGCGCGCCAGGCGCCGCCATGGCCCAGTCCGCCGGGCAATCCGCTGCGCAGCCCGCGCCCGACGCGCAGCTCGACCCGGTGGTGGTCACTGCCACCCGCACTGTCCAGCCGTTGACCGAGGCGCTGCCGCATACCACTGTGGTGACCCAGCAGGACATCGTCAACTCCCAGGCTCCGGACCTGCGCACATTGCTGCGTACCCAGGCCGGCGTGGAATTTGCGGCCAACGGCGGCATGGGTGCAAACACCACCCTGTTCATGCGCGGGGCAAACGGCAACCAGACGCTGATCCTGATCGACGGCGTGCGGGTTTCGTCGGCCAGCAGCGGCACTGCCCAGCTATCGAATATCCTGCCCGACCAGATCGACCATATCGAGATCGTGCGCGGCAACGTCTCCGCGCTCTACGGCTCGGATGCGATCGGCGGCGTGGTGCAGATCTTCACCAAGAGCGGTGCGGGCCAGGCTCCCGCAGCCAACGCTCAGATTGAATACGGCAGCAACAATACGCGCCAGGGTACGGTGGGCTACGGCGGGCAGGTGGGCGATACCTCGTTCAATATCACCGGGTCGGCAGTCAAGACAGACGGTTTTTCGGCGATCAATGCGGCCCAATGGAACGGTGACAATCCGGCCAAGGCAAAGAAGGGCATGGGCCCGAACCCGAACGACAACCCGTATGACAACAAGAGCGTATCGGGCCAGGTGAAGCATCGTTTCACCAGCGACTGGGACGCCGGCGTCACAGCCTATTACTCGAAGAGCAAGCTCTCCTACGACACCACGACAGGCAAACCGACCGATGTCTGGTGGATGAACAGCGAGTTGTACACTGTATCCGCCTTTGTCAACGGCAAGCTCACCCGGGACTGGACCACGCATTTCAAGGTCGCGCAGAGCGGGGACAATAGCGAAAACACCTTGAACGGACTGTTCAACAGCAATTTCAACACGCGCAATCGCCAGTACACCTGGCAGAACGAATACGCGCTGGCGCCGACCCATAAGCTGCTGTTCGGCACGGAGTATGCGCAGCAGGAATTCAGCTCGAACACGTATGGCGCGCCGGGCCGCAATATTGCGTCGGTGTTCGGGGGCTACGATGGCCGGCTGGGCAAGCACCAGCTGCAGCTCAATGTGCGCAACGACCACTACTCGGATTTCGGCAGCCAGGCGAGCTATTTCGCCGGCTATGGCTATAACGTGACCGAGGCGTTCAAGCTGATCGCCAACGCCAGCAACGCCTTCCGCGCGCCGACGTTCAACGAGCTGTACTACCCGGGCTATGGCCAGCCGGGCATCAAGCCCGAGCGCGCCAAGTCGGTCGAGCTGGGCGCGCAGTACAACACGGACGCCGCCGGCCTGCTGCGCGTGACCGCGTTCGAGACCCGCTACGACAACCTGATCACCGCGGCGCTGCAGCCCAATGGCTTGTTCCTGGCGCAGAATGTCAACAAGGCCAAGGTGCAAGGCATTGAAGCCTCCTGGCGCGCCAAGCTGATGGGCACCGACGTGGGCGCCAGCATCACCTTCCAGAACCCGGTGGATGAGCAGAGCAATACGCAGTTGCTGCGCCGCGCGCGCCGCCATGCCGCCTTCGACGTGGGCCGCCAGTTTGGCGACTTCCGCCTCGGCGGCGAGTGGATCATTTCCTCGACGCGCATGGATAGCGGCTCGCGCACGCTGGGCGGATACGGTATCGTCAACCTCAATGCCCGCTATAACATCGACAAGCAATGGTTCGTGGCCGCCCGTGTGGAAAACCTGTTCGACAAGAACTACCAGCTCGCCTATCCCTACAACACGCAGGGACGCGCCGGCTTTGTCACGCTGGGCTGGCGCCAGAAATGATGGTGGCCGCCTGACATGCGCCGCGCGCTAGCCGTCTGGCTGATGCTTGCCGCCGCCGGCGTGGCGGTGTTCCTGCTGTCGCTGGCGGTGGGCAGCGTGCCGCTGTCGGGCGGGCAGGTCTGGCAGGCGCTGTCCGTCGGCGCCGACGATACCGCCGGGGCCATCGTGCGTGAGCTGCGGCTGCCGCGCGCGGCCGCGGCATTCGCGTGCGGCGGCCTGCTGGCGTTGACCGGCGCGTTGATGCAGGTGCTGCTGCGCAATCCGCTGGCCGAGCCCTATGTGCTCGGCGTATCGGGCGGCGCGGCCACCGGTGCGCTCACCGCCATGCTGATGATGTGGCCACTGTGGACGGTGCAGGCCGGCGCGGCCGGCGGCGCGCTGTTCTCGATGGTGCTGGTGGCCACGCTGGCGCGGCGCGACCTGCTGCATCCGCAGGTGCAGGGCGGCCATCATGAGGCCGGCTCGCGCCTGCTGCTGACCGGCGTGATCCTGGCCGCCGGCTGGGGCGCGCTGATTACCCTGATCCTGAGCGTGGCGCCCGAGGCCCGTTTGCGCGGCATGCTGTTCTGGCTGACCGGCGACCTGGGCGGCACCGCCAGCTACGGCCTTGCGCTAGGTGCGCTGGCGCTGGCCGTGCTGCTGGCCATGCCGATGGCGCGCTCGCTCAATGCCATGCTGATGGGCGAGACCGTGGCGCAGGCGCTGGGCGTGCGCGTCGGCGCGGTGCGCCTGTCGGTGTTCGTGCTGGCCTCGCTGGCGATCGCGGTGGCCATTACCTCGGCTGGCTCGATTGGCTTTGTCGGGCTGGTGGTGCCGCACCTGGTGCGCCTTGCCTGGGGCAACGACCAACGCCTGATGTTGCCTGCCTCGGCGTTGCTCGGCGGCACGTTGCTGATGGCCGCCGACCTGGTGGCGCGCACGGTGATTGCGCCCGCGCAGTTGCCGGTGGGCGTGATCACCGCGCTGCTGGGCGTGCCGACCTTCCTCTTTCTCCTGCTGCGCAGGCCGCGCTGAGCACCATGCCGACCTGGAACGAACCCGTCTGCGCTTGTCCGCCGCTGGTGCTGCAGTCCCTGCAGTTGCGCGCCGGCACGCGCGCTTTGCTCGATGGCCTGAGCTTGTCCATGCAGGCGGGCGAGCTGTGGTGCATCGTGGGCCCGAACGGCGTCGGCAAGTCCACGCTGATGTCGGTGCTGGCCGGGCTGCGCAAGCCGGACGGCGGCGTGGTGCTGCTGGATGGCCGCGCGCCGCTGGAGACGCCGCCCGCGGCCCTGGCATTGCGCCGTGCCTACCTGCCTCAGGCGGTGCACGACACCTTCTCGATGTCGGTGCGCGACGCCGTGGCGGTGGGCCGTCACCCGCATCTCTCCGGTTGGGGCTGGGCCGGCCGCGAGGATGACGCGGTGGTCGCGGCAGTGATGCGCGAGATGGATCTCGATGCGCTGGCCGGGCGCGACGTGCTGACCCTGTCCGGCGGCGAGCGCCAGCGCGTTTCGCTGGCTGCCACGCTGGCGCAACAGGCGCCGCTGCTGATGCTGGACGAACCCGCCGCCCACCTCGACCTGCGCCACCAGATCATGGTGCTGGAAACCCTGGCCCGGCTGGCGCGCGCCGGCCGCCACGCCATCGTGGTGATCCTGCACGACCTTAACCTGGCGCGGCGCTACGCGACCCATGCTCTGCTGCTGGCCGAAGACGGCCTGTGCTTGCATGGCCCCGCTGCGCAGGTCCTGACTCCCGCGCATTGCTCGCACGCGCTGCGCACGCCCATTGTCAGCGTCAGCGACGGCCGCCATACCGCGCTGATCGCCGACGGGGCGCATTCTCCCGCACCAGACGAAACCCAACATGACTGAACCCAAAGCCCTTGAGACCTCCACGTCGGAAGACGCCGCCCGCGACGAGCGCCACAAGGCGCGCATGCTGCGCAAGAAGGATGTCGTGGATGCCAAGATTGCCGCCGCGCAGGACGAGCGCGGCGTGATCGTCATCACCACCGGCAATGGCAAGGGCAAATCCAGCTCCGGCTTTGGCATGGTGGTGCGCGCGCTTGGCCACGGCATGCAGGCCGGCGTGGTGCAATTCATCAAGGGCGCGATTCCCAGCGGCGAGGAATTGTTCCTGCGGCGCTTTCCGGAGCAGTGCGCCTTCCATGTGATGGGCGAAGGCTACACCTGGGAAACGCAGGATCGCGCGCGCGACGTGGCCAAGGCCCAGGCCGCGTGGGAGGTGGCGCGCTCGCTGCTGCGCGACCCGTCGATCGGGCTGGTGCTGCTGGACGAACTCAATATCGCGCTCAAGCTGCACTACCTGGATGTCGACACCGTCATCGCCGACCTGCGCGCCCGCCCGCCGATGCAGCACGTGGTCATCACCGGCCGCGGCGCACCGCCCGCGCTGATCGAGGCGGCGGATACCGTGACGGACATGACGCCGGTCAAGCATGCCTTCCAGCAAGGCATCAAGGCCCAACGTGGCGTCGAGATGTAAAACGTCTATTCTTGTTCCAGCGAATCGAATCTTTTCTCAGCCACACCAAGAAATACCATGCAGTTACCCGCCATCACCCCGCTCGACGCCTCCCTGCGCCCGACCCTGCAAGCCGCCATCGATGCCAAGACCAAGCCGCTCGGCGCGCTCGGCCGGCTCGAGGATCTGGCCTTGCAGATCGGCCTGATTACCGGCAGTGGCACGCCGGAGCTCAAGCGTCCCGCGGTGATCGTGTTCGCCGGGGACCACGGCGTGGCCGATGCCGGCGTGAGCGCCTATCCGGCCGAGGTCACGGCGCAGATGGTGCTCAACTTCCTGGCCGGGGGCGCGGCCATCAATGTGTTCTCGCGCCTGCACGGGCTGGCGCTGGAGGTGGTGGACGCGGGGGTGCGCGCGCCGCTGCCGTCCGCGCCCGGGCTGGTCAACTGCCGCATTGCCGCGGGCACGCGCAATTTTGCCTTTGAGCGCGCCATGAGCGCGGAGCAGGTGCAGGCGGCGCTCACCGCCGGCATGGCGCGCGTGCTGCGCCACGCGCAGCAGGGCAGCAACGTGATTGGCTTTGGCGAGATGGGCATTGCCAATACCTCGTCGGCCGCTTGCCTGGTGAGCCGGCTTACCGATACACCGATTGAAGATTGCATCGGCCGCGGCACCGGCCTGGACGACGCGGGCCTCGCGCGCAAGCGCGCGGTGCTGGCGCAGGCACTGGCACTGCATGCGGATGCGGTGGAGCCGCTCGACGTGCTGGCCGCCTTCGGCGGCTTCGAGATCGCCATGATGACCGGCGCCTTCCTGGCCGCGGCGGCCAGCCGCATGGTGATCCTGGTCGATGGCTTTATCGCCTCGGCCGCGCTGCTGGTGGCGCAGCGCCTCGCGCCCGAGGTGCTGGAATACTGCGTGTTCTCACATTGCTCGCACGAGCATGGCCACCGCCGCCTGCTGGATTATTTCGGCGCCGAGCCGCTGCTGGCGCTGGACCTGCGCCTGGGCGAGGGCACCGGCGCCGCGCTGGCCTATCCGCTGGTCGCGTCCGCCGCGGCCTTCCTGCGCGAGATGGCCACCTTCGGCGCGGCCGGCGTCAGCACCGCGTCGGCGTAGACTGCGGCCGCTTTCGCTACCTGGCCCAACGCACCCGCCCATGCTCGACGAACTTCGCTACTTCCTGACCGCCGTTGGCTACTTCACGCGGGTGCCGGTGCCGCGCTGGGTCGGCTTTGCGCCGCACTACCTGAACGCGGCGGCGCGTTACTTTCCGCTGGTGGGGTTGCTGGTTGGCGTGCTGGGCGCGCTGGCTAGCTGGGGCGCGCTGCAGTGGTGGCCGCCGGGCGTGGCCTTGCTGCTGGGCATGGCCGTGACGCTGCTGGCCACCGGCGCTTTTCACGAGGACGGCCTGGCCGACTGCGTGGATGCCTTTGGCGGCGGCTACCGGCGCGAGGACGTGCTGCGCATCATGCACGACTCGCGCATTGGCGCATTTGGCGCCATCGCGCTGGTGGTGGCGTTGCTGCTCAAGTGGCAACTGCTGGTGGCGATTGCCGCGCGCAGCGGCATGGCGGAGTTGCTGCTGGTGCTGGTGGCCGCGCATGCGGCCAGCCGCGCCATGGCGGTGAGCTATCTTGCCACGCTGGATTACGTGCGTGCCGAGGGCAAGGCCAAGCCGGTGGCGCAGCGGCTGTCCGGCATGGGGCTGGGTTTCACGCTGCTTTGCGGTGCATTGCCGCTGCTGCTGGTGTCGCCGCTGTTTGCTGCTGTGGTGATCGTTGCCTTGGTGGTGCTGCGCTTTTTGCTGGGACGCTACTTTGTTCGCCGCATAGGCGGCTACACCGGCGATTGCCTCGGCATGGCGCAGCAGCTGGCCGAGTTGTTGATCTATCTGGTGGCGGCGGCATGGACCTGGTCCTGATCCGACACGCGGCGCCCGAGGTGGCGCAGGGGATCTGCTACGGCGCGCTTGACCTGCCGCTGGCTCAGCCCGTTTTGCCCGAGCCTGCCCGCATGCTGCTGGCACTCGATGGCCTTGCGCCGCAGCGCATTGTTTGCAGCCCGATGACGCGGGCTCGCGCCACGGCAGATTTGCTTGCGCGGGATTTCGGCCTGCTGCCGCAAGCCGATGCGCGGTTGCGCGAACTCGATTTTGGCCGTTGGGAAGGCCTCGCATGGGACGCCGTGCCGCGCGCCGAGCTGGATGCGTGGGCTGCGGATCTGCTGCATGCGCGGCCGCATGGGGGCGAGACCGTCGCGCAGGCGATGGCGCGTGTGGCGGCTTGGGCTGATGCCTTGCCGGTGGATGCTCCGGACCGGCTGTGGGTTGTTGCGCATGCGGGGCCGATGCGTATGCTGGCAGCGCACTGGCTCGGGGTGCCGCTGGCTACTACGCTGGGGTGGGATCTTGGTTATGGGGCGAGTTGCCGGTTTACGCTGGGTGGCGGTGTGGCGCGGTTGCGGTGGTGGAATCGGGGTTGAGGTTGTGGGGGGGGATGACTGCAACTGCAACTGCAACGCTTAACGTCAACGGCAACTGCAACTGCAGTTTCACCACCCCTGCGGGGCGGCGACCTACTTTCTTGTCTTGCCAAGAAAGTAGGCAAAGAA